>NZ_SRYB01000002.1:0-263803 GCF_004793975.1 Lepagella muris | reverse complement strand
TTCATCGTTATTTTCCTTAAAAAAATTCACAAATCAAAATAGTTTAGACAACTTCTTTGTGTATATTTGCCCTGTAATACCGGATGTCGTGTTTAATTCTCTGACTCCTATCAAATCATAAACAGGCTGAAGTGGAGATTGCAAAACTTCAGTTATTTAATCTTAACATCAATGAAAAGAATCATTTTATCAATAGCTTTAATATTGGCAATGTGCAATATGACCCTGACTTCGTTTGCTGCAAGCACGGAGAACCGTTCGGATTTTAAGAACTCCGAAAGTCTCGGACGCATCCATAAGAGACTGGCGGATGGTTTCAAACTGCTGCGTCAGCAAGTGGTGAAGTCGCCCGACGGTTTCATCAAATATCCGTATCTGATACCTGCCGGTTTCTATTCACAGCTTTGGGATTGGGATGCCTTCTTCATGGCTAATCATTTCATATCCAAAGGTGAGCCGGAATATATGAAGAACTGGGTGCTGACCTTTTCACAAGGTATTGATAAGGATGGATATGTGGCGGGATGTATGACGTCAAAAGGTCCGCGTCAGGCCTACAGCGGAAAGTTTGCAATGAAACCGTTCCTCTCCCAGGGTGCTTACCAATATTCAAAGGCTACAGGCGATTGGGAATGGATACGTCCGATATATAATGATCTTGAACGGGTGCTTGACTACCGCCGTTCCACCCAACTTGATTCCATATCCGGACTCTACTTCTGGGAAATCGCAATGCAAAGCGGAGCCGACAACAATCCTGCCCTGAATTACTTCAAGGATGATTCGCGGTCGTTCATATCCGTGGATGCAAGTGCTTTCCAATACGGTGAAATTCTTGCACAGGCAGCCATAGCCGAAAAACTCGGCATGAAGGCAGATGCCACTCGTCTTAGGAAGGAAGCTCTCGGAATAAAGACCGCTCTCAATGAGATATGCTGGAATGAGGATGACGGATGCTATTATAATGTAGACCGTGATTCACATGAGCAATACAAAAGAGTCGGATATTCTACGTTTGTACCCCTCTTTTATCGTATGGCACCCGAAGATAGAGGTCGCAGAATGATCAGTAGGTATATGCTTGAAGAGAAACACATGAAGGCTCCTCATGGCTTCCGCAGTCTCTCCGCATCAGACGTCGACTACAATAATAAGAACATCATTGTGCCCTTCTCCAACTGGCAGGGACCGATTTGGGGAATCACCAGCTACATATATTCCGTAGGGCTTCACTACTATGGCTTTGATGAGGATGTGGCATGGATGGCTGAAAAGGTAGGTGGACTAATGGCAAAGGATCTTGATGAATATGGCACCATGCACGAGACCTATCATGCAGAGACCGGTGAGCCGCTTGCCCCTTCCAATTTCAAATACCGCAATCCCGATGGCAGCATACAAGGCTTCGTAAGCTGGAACCTCTGCATGGAAAACATACTCGAAGGTCTCCTACAAGGGAAATGGATGCTTCTTGATATTGACGACATGTAATTTCTCGGAAACAAATTTCGGAACCTTATTCCCTTATCTGTTTTATTATCTTACGAAAAATCCTCCGCCTTTTCAGCCGGAGGACCAGAGATCATTAAATGTTTTATGAAATAGACGCCCTCACGGGCAATATCTTTTGAAAGGTTGCCTAAAGCAATTTCAGATCAAACGCTTCATCGTATGCAATATGAGCATGAGCCGTTGAGCACGCCAACCATCCGGTTTCCTCATGACTGGATTTTATTATTTGAGAAACCGTGAACGACCTTAATTTCTCAACCACATAGTCAATTGACTCCTTTTCGGAATCAGACAGACTGTCGCAATCGCCAATATTATGACACGCCAACAGAGTGCTGACCATATCGTGCGCCTTAATCAATCGTTTCTCCAATCCGGGCACATTATCATAAATCGTGGCATAATGATCAGGCACCGGTCCGAAATTCAGTGCACGATACTGAAGACCACTTATTGAAAGTCCCGTCTTACGATAATGGTAAAAATCCGCATAGAACATCAGTTTATTCAATTTCGTAGGGAACACATCTCCATGTTTATTGACAATGTATCTCACCATGTCAAACAATTTGTATATATTCTTATATCCGTAGCCATTGAAAATATTCCGGCTACCATCACGAAATATTATATGATAAAGCGGAGAATACTCATCCTCCTTCATTTCGCTCATGTTGACAGACGTAAAAATACGGTCATATTCCGAAGGGAGGAAAACATCCTTACATCCTTTCAGTAATCCTAACAGCACATTCTTATCCTTGATAGCTGCTATCATCTTACCATTTGACTCTGAAGGAATCTCACCGGATTCATATTTGGCATATTGATTTGCCCCGAAACCAAGTATCCTTGAAATTTGAGAATAATTCAGTCCATATTTCTGGCGTATATCCTTGATTTCATCAGGAAATGGTATGCCGTGCCTTATACGGTATTGCGAATACAGGTCATTGAATTGCAGTATGTCCTGCTCTGTAGTGGTAAACTGTTCCCCCGAATCCTCACAGACACAATAACGCACATGGACGCGAAATTTCTCCTTACGAAAAATCTTCTCTTCCATGGTGCTCACCTCCTTGACTCTACCTCCGGTCAAAGGGCTTTTCATATCTATATATTTTTCCATATCTTATTTATTTTTGAATGGGTAATTAAGTGGATGCTCCGCTTCATGGAATGATATACAGATTGTCCTCATTTTTATCACGGTGCAGGAAGATTATTCCCCAGATATTAAATTTCGGTTTAAATTCATGAAGGAATGCCTCAACTTCCTGTTCTGTCTTTATTGTAATCATATTCGGTAAGATTTTATGGCACAAAAATACACCATAAAATCAATAATTCAAAATATATAACACTAAAAAGTGTATCCTGGTTTATTTCTCATGAGATGAATAATCGGAGGCGTTTTTATCTTTTGGTGCTCATCTCTTATTTCAACCTCCAATTCTCAATATTTTTAATTATCATATAAATAACCAATGTAACGAATTGAACAAGAGAGAGCATCAGCAAGTAAAACCACCACGTACATCCGGCACCATGCTCACTGTTGAACAACAGATTATAACCCAATAGAGCAGAGTAGGCTATCATTATTATCAAATTCACAAATGATACTCTTTTGCTATTACAATGGTATATGGTTATCGTCACCAATAGCAACAACATCGCAGCAATCAATATCAGATTATCCTCGTTGAATGGTAGTCCGACGCAAATGATAGCATCCAGTATGACGGCAACCGCATAAGTAATCCAAAATACCTTATTATTCATAGAATTTGCTTTTGTAATACCATATAGCCACTCCCAAAGGTATTAAAGTGAATACTATTTGCCAGAACACACCAGATAAAATGGCCAAAGCAATAAATCCGTCATGTTTGATAAAAGATATGTAAATAGCAAATGGGATAAATAGCAATCCCCACAAAATACCCCATACGATGAATGTTACTTTAACCCAATAATTATGTTGCGCTTTCGCGTAGCCAAGTCTGGCACAAGTCATAAAGCCTATTTTCGGCGATATTTTTGCCGCGGGTGGCGTGGCTGATTTGGGAAAATAGGTGTCAATAATCCACCTTCAATCGCAGGCGTTAGATAATTATCCAAAAAATTATGACGATTCTTTAGATTCAAGGCTTCCATAAGCTGCTTTACTGACATTTCTTCATTGCCAATTGCCGTCATCAGTGCCTGAACTTGTGTGGTAACTTGTGTGGTAACTTGTGTGGTAACTTGTGTGGTGGCACTATCTGAACCCTTGTCTTGATGTGCTGGGTGCTTCCTTTTGAAAGACACCATCAATCCGCCTTCGGTTTCTTCAAAGTCAGGCATAGGCATCTCTACTTTTTCAAATTCAGTGCGTATCTTATTTATGCCACGACCCCATATTTCAATTAGTCCGGCACGATAAAACACGTTCGCAATCTTCGGATTGCGTTGACGCGACTTATGCTTTTTCAATAAAGTAAAAACATCCATATTTTCCGGCAACTCTCCTTCGTTCCATAACTCAACATGGTCATTATAAACCCACATCATTATGGCGGAGCCCCGATAGTCTTTGTGCACTATAGCATTATATAGCATCTCACGTAGTGCTTTCTCCGGAATCTCAAGAGTGGCGACTCGTTGCATACCCTCATAATGTATCGGGGAAATAAGGTATTTGGATTTCAGCAATTCCACTACCTTATCAGCCATCTGCAAGATGTTTCCCTCAACTATATCATCAAATATCAAATCACTTTCGTCATTGCCGAAACGACCAATTTTGAACTGTACTCCTGTGAAATATCTTTGCGGACGCTTGCCAAAGAGAAGTATGGCTGCATTTTTCAAAGAACCATTGTCGGAGAGTAATTCAAGGCTGTCAAGAACAGATCTTGTATCCTCATTCAAAAGCGAGGCATCAATACGGTCTGCCTGAATACCTTTTTGAAGGAAATAATCTATGGCTCCACGATCAAGCAAATCCTCAGAATATGGAATACGCTCCACATCATCCCAAGTCTTGCCCATCTTTCGCATAAGGAACTGATGCAGCGATGCACCATTGAGAACTTGTTTGGTTGAACCACTCCGATAATGATAAACCCCTTTTAAGGAAATAGGGATTGCCGACGGCTCAACTGAAATCTCAATATACTGTTTATCTTCTTTTTCGAGAAGATTGACATCGGCGACAATACCAAGCATATTTACTATTTTGTTTGGAATATCGTCCATAAGCCGCTTGGCATCGGCAACACCTACAACCTCATGGTTGTCAGCAATACCGATGTAAATCTTGCCACCTTGTGCATTGGCGAAGCCGCATATCCATTTCAGATATTCATCACGCCATGATTCTTTGTATTCTATGTTTTGACTCTCCCTCATATATTTGCGTAATTACAAATGCAAATTTAGCTATAAATTCCCAATAATCAGGCATCAGCCAATAAATATCGCCTATAGTATTCTTCAAAACACCTCTTTTGTGTCGGATTGGCGATTACGTCTGCCTCATCGGCGATTTGGCTCATATTGGCAATATTCAAAAAGATTTGCCGATTTTAAATTCATCACTCTACAGTTTGACTCAATCTATAAAAGTCTTTGAAGATGGGATATGAGACAGAGGATTTACTCAAACCGCTCCTATGTACTGATTAGCGGATATTTGCAACATGTTTAAGAAGATATACGGCTTTGACCGTAATCAACGATAACAGTACCCGTTTGGCATACCGTAAGCTCTGCCAGCGGGTCATTTTTTATAAATCATCGTGTCTTTTCATTATTTTTGTAAAAAATTGATGTTTCGTTGTGACTTTTTTGAAGATTGTGCGACTAATGTGACAAACAAATAAAAACAATGACAATAAAACAATGATAGATGACCGCAGAACAGCTACATATAGAATTTGTAAAGATGGTATCAAGCCATTCAAGCCTTATTTATAAGGTATGCAATGCCTACGCTACCGGCAGTTATGAGATGAATGACCTTTATCAGGATATACTCCTCAATCTATGGAGAAGTTATCCTTCTTTCAGAGGCGAGAGCAAATTATCAACATGGATTTACCAGGTGTCTTTGCATACTGCGGTCTCCTCATTGAGAAAAGAGACCAAGCATCACTCCAATATTCAATTGACATCCGAATTGGAGAATATCCTAACAAATGAAGATGGCAAGACAGGGCAAATAAAGGAGATGTATGACATGATCAAAAAATTAAATAAGTATGATCGTGCCCTTATACTTCTCTGGCTCGATGATCTGAACTATCAGGAGATCGCCGATATCTTAGGAATCACAAGAAGCAACGTTGCAACTAAAATAAACCGAGTAAAAAACAAATTAAAAGAGATGTCAAACTCCTAAATAAAATATGATTATGGATATAGACGCAATGAAAAAAAATTGGGATGCCCTCAACGAGCGTCTCGAAAATAGAGAAACTGTTAATAATGAAGCCATAAAGAAACTGCTTTCCCAAAAGGCAATCGGTGGCTACGATAAAATCCGAAATAAAGAAAAGGGAAATCTTTATGCCATGATTCTTTTCGCAATCATATTTCCGATACAATACGCGACGGGAGCGATCCAACATTGGTATTCCTTCGCTGTAATCGAGACTCTAATCGTAGGTCTTTTCTTCTACACCCTCTTTGTGCTGAAAGCATTTCCCAAGAGCGAAGACTACCGGTCAGGGGTTATCGGTTTGCAGAAAAACATCGCACGCTATCAGAAGCTATACACTTTCAATGCACCAGTCATGGTGTCTGTAATCGGTATCGCCCTAATACTGTTCTTCTCCTTGGAGGGGAAAGGCTTTCAAAGCGATACATTTCATCAGGGGATATTCCTGTTTGCAATAGCTTTTGTCGTAGCAAGCGCATCATGGGGCTATAAGAAAACGAAAAAGGAACTGGCTGAGATAAATGAAAACCTTAAAGAATTAAGCCAATTCGAGGCTGAATGATGGGTATATAATAGATGGTCAGCAAGCAGAATAAAATATTTTTGAGGATTTCTAATTTTTTCAAAAAAAATTTGCTTGCTGACCTCTTTTATGCAAGATTCACTGTTTCAATGGCTTTAACCAAGTACCCTTTATTGACGGCTATTATTTTTACATTACTACCGACATTTTTTTACTACTATGTATTGCATAGTACTAAATTTATTTATAACTTTGCATCGTGAATCAGGGAACACCACTCCGTAACGCGTGACGAAGTACGTTTGCCGGACTCACCACTTTCACTCTTCGCGGATTCATTCCGCACAACGCCAAAACAAAAAACATTCATCTCTCTCCGCAAAAAACATTCAACATTCTTCGCTGAAACTTTCAACGCTGATAAATCGATTCTAATTTGCATTCAACGCTGGAAAAACATTCAACGCTAAACTAAACTTCCACAAAGTTATGAAAACTTCATTCTTCGCTATCCCTCTCATCCTCTCCGCAAACGCCGCCTTCGCGCAGGACGTTCAGAAAAACGACACCACCGCCGGAAGCTCCTATGATCTGGAGGATCTTGTCGTGGTGGCTGACAAACCGATTGTGCAATCCGACGGTGCCAAATTGACATACAATCTGCAAGAGGATCCCTCAACCAAAGGTAACACTCTTCTTGACGCACTACGAAAGGTGCCGATGGTCAGCGTAGACGGTGAGGACAAGATCCGAATCAATGGTCAAGAGAATTTCAAAATCTACGTAAACGGCAAGGAAGACCCCTCCCTATCAGCCAACTATAAGAACATCTTCAAGGCTATGCCTGCCGATGCCATCGTAAAGGTTGAGGTCATCACCGAACCGGGTGCAAAGTATGACGCGGAAGGCACTGCCGGAATCCTCAACCTCATAACCATAACTAAAAATTCAACAGATGGTTATTCAGGATCAATACAGGCTACCTTGTCGAAAGCTCAATCAGGCGGTTCGCTCTACGGGCGCATGAAGAAGGGGAAACTTACTATGAGTGCCAACTTCGATTACGCCAACGGCAGACTCGTGCCTCAACATTCCGACAACATCACAACACTTGAAAACACCCTCTCCTCGGATGCAGGCAGACAGGTCAACAGCATGAAACAGAGAGTGGGATTCGACTACATCGGCGGTGGACTAAATCTCTCTTACGACCTCTCCGACAGGGACCTCATCACCGTCAACAGCAACATATATGCCGTAAAAGGGGATCTGCTGAAAGATAAGTCAACCTACTCCTCTATCATATATAATGCCGACAACTCCATACGTGGCGAAGTGTTCCGCAGAATTGACGCACAGATTGCCAACACCGGTATTACCGCCGGCACATCATGGCAGCACGACTTCAACGGCAACGGCCACAAGACAATACTCTCCTACCTCTTCAACCATGGCTATAATAAGCTGGAAGGAAATCTATTTACGGAGAAATCCTCCGGAGTGAGTCTTGCGGACCCGTATGAAAAAATGCTTAACAAGGATTTCAACAATGAACACACCATACAGCTTGATTATGAGAATCCTTTCGGCGACGGGAAACATAAGCTCGAGCTTGGTGGGAAGGCAGTGTGGCGTCGCAACAACACCGATTCCTATAATCTGAACGGCGATAGCGGGTCAACTGCAGAATTGACCGACAAAAGCGATTTGACACAGATTCAGGATATTTATGCCGCATACGCCTCCTATACCGGCAAATTCGGCAATCTATCCGCCAACGCCGGAGTAAGATACGAGCACACGCGCATGGGCATCAACTTCCATTATGGCGACACTCCCGATTTCCTGAACCATCTGAACGACGTGGTGCCTAATGCCGGACTGACCTACTCTTTCTCCTATACGTCTAACCTACGCCTCGCCTATCAGATGAGAATCTCACGCCCATCTCTCAGTCAGGTCAACCCATTCAAACAGACTTTCACCCCAAACCAGGTCACAATGGGTAATCCCAATCTATCGAGTGAGAAATCCAATAAAGTCTCGCTGACTTACACCAACTTCGGAAGCGTATTCGGTGGAAACATCGGTATTGAATACTCATCTATCGACAATTCCATCGCACATACCTACACGATGATCGATGACGTGCTGTATGAATCTTACGGCAACATGGGTCATGACCGCCGTATCGCAATCTTCGGGATGTGCAACTGGACGATAATCCCGCGCATGCAGTTCATGGTCAACGCACGCCTCACCCGCCAGATGTTCTCCGCAGAGGAGATGAGCAACAAGGGATGGAATCTGAATTACGGTGCCAACTGGAACTATTCTCTCCAGTCAGGTTTCAAGTTCAACCTCTACGGCGGTCAAAAAACACGAAGCTATAACCTCACCGGGTATAACGACGGCTACTACTACTACGGACTCGGCATCAGCAAAGATTTCCTCAAAAATGATGCTATGACCGTCACATTGAGTGCAAACAACTTCCTCCAGGGGCACAACACCTACCGCACCGTAACCGACACAAAAGGGATCCGCACCACCGGCGAATATAAAAATTCCAACTGGAATGTCGGCATATCCCTCAGCTGGAGATTCGGTTCGTTGAAGAGCGACGTCAAGAAGACCGACAAATCAATCAACAACGATGATAAATCCTCATTCGGAGCAAAATCCGGAAACGGACTATAATATAATTCCTAATCCATAAGTTATTCATATAAACATGAACCCAACCTATGACTGATAAAACAAAGACAACAGACTCCAACATCCGCGCGCAGATGCGTAAGGGGATACTGGAATATTGCGTGCTCCTTCTGCTCAGCAGACAACGGGCTTATCCCTCCGACATAATCAACGGACTCTCGGAAGCATCGCTGATAGTGGTGGAAGGCACTCTCTACACTCTCCTCAACAGGCTAAGGAAGGAGGGTAAGCTCAACCACGAATGGGAAGAGAGTCCGAAAGGTCCCCCCCGGAAATATTATTTCATCACCGACGTCGGGAAAGACACTCTCGAAGAGATGTCGGAAGCATGGGACGAGATTGTGGCAAACGTAAACCATTTCAGGAACATGCAGTAATATTTACAACTATCCTTATTTTTCCTTACACACCATCAACATTAAACTCATGAAAAAAACATTCACAATAAACGTCGCCGGATTCCCCTTCACAATCGATGACGACGCATATACCCTCCTCAACGACTATCTCGACACCCTCGAGCATGCCTTCGCCCGTCAGGACGACACTCGCGAACTCGTCAGCGACATTGAGAGCCGTGTGGCTGAGCTGCTTTTGGAATGCACCGCCTCAGGAAGCGCAATCGTCACCGCAAAGGATGTGGAAGAGGTTATCAAACGCGTGGGGCAACCGGAGGATATGATCGAGGAGGATGAATCAATACAGATAAACGACAATTCCTCATCTTATTCATCATTCACTTCCGAGACAATCACCCCTCCCCCATTCATTCCCCCTCTAAGGAAGAGAAACAAGAAGCTATTCCGCGACCCTCAGAATGCTATGGTCGGTGGCGTTTGCTCCGGTCTCGCCCACTATTTCGGCACCGACCCTACAGCCGTCAGGCTTCTCACAGTGCTACTCACAATAGTCTCTATCTCAACAATGGGCATTGCCTATCTGATACTCTGGCTCGTGGTGCCTGAGGCACGCACTCCTCTCGAAAGGATGCTGATGATGGGCGAACAGCCTACCGTGGAGAATATCGGCAAGACTGTGACCGACAACTTTAAGGAGGAGAACATGCAGTCACAATCTGCAATCAATTCAAGGAATATCAATTTCAGCGATTCCCTCGCATCTTTCTTCGGTGTCTGCGCACGCCTGCTGGTAATCTTAGGGCTCGTGATAGCCATACCTATCCTCTTCGCAATGGCGGTCGGACTGATAGGATGCATCTTCGCACTAATCGCGTTCAGCACGAGCTGGGGAGGAACTCTATTCGGGGATAATCCCTCTTGGATGGAGGAAGCCGGCACAATCCCAATCTGGGGCGTAATATGCGGAATAGGTAGCCTTATTGCTCTCGGCATACCCCTTTTCCTACTCATCCGTATGGGACTGAAGAAAGACCGTCAGCCTTTATCCAAAAATGTCAAGCTATCCCTCTCCGTGATATGGGCTGTCGGGTTCATTCTCGGTGCGACCTCCGCCGGAAGAATCATCAATCTCGCAACCGAACAGGATCGTCAACGAAACATCCGATGGAATCAGGAGAGAAAAGAGAGACGGGAGAAGGAGCAGCGTTTGCTGGATGAGAATCAATCGCAGGATGAAAACGCCGATTGGGACGACATAGCCGACTGGGGTGAACTCGCATATCCCCAATCAGATGACGACAGTCAGACAGCAGCCACCACTGCCACATCAAAAGCATCAACCGCCGCAACCGACAGCGTCCCCCAAAAGAAAACCACAAAAAAGTCTACAAAAACAACAGAGAAGACCACTACCGGTACCCCCTCGACAAAAAAAGAGACTCCGGCAGCAAGATCCAAGACCACGACAAACAGTCCGGATTCAACCTCAACGAAGACCCCTTCCTCCACGAAATAATGCAAGATTGCCCCGCAGAGTGTTCCGCGGGGCAATCTTGCATTTACAATAGCATCTATTTTTGTGAAAATGGGAGCTTAATTGTGTGAAAATTTTCAGAATAGAGGATTTTTGATTAACTTCGCATAATAATACGCTACCCCTTGCCTGGAATAGAGTCATTTCTCCGACTGATACAGGCAAGTGGATGGATAGCATAAGCACCTCTAACTGAATCAAAACTCACGTAAATATGGGATTCTTCAAAAAACTGTTCTCAAAAGAAAAAAAGGAAAAGCTTGACACCGGCCTTCAGAAAACGAAAGAAGGGGTATGGAGTAAAATCACCCGTGCCGTCGCAGGGAAAAGCAAAATTGACGATGAGGTGCTCGACAATCTTGAAGAGGCTTTCATCACGAGCGACGTAGGGGTTGACACTACCCTGAAGATTATCGAGAGGATCGAACAACGTGTGGCGCGCGATAAGTATGTAAACTCTGAGGAGCTTAACAATCTGCTCTGTGAGGAGATTTCTGATATGCTTGCTCGTCCGGATAACGACGGCGACAATCTGGATGATTTCGAGATTAAGAAAACCGGTGATCCTTACGTGATCATGGTGGTCGGGGTGAATGGTGTGGGCAAAACCACTACTATCGGTAAGCTGGCTGCCCAGTATAAGAAAGCCGGCAATAAGGTAGTGCTCGGTGCTGCCGATACTTTCCGTGCCGCTGCCATCGAACAGCTCGATATCTGGGGAGAGAGAGTCGGTGTGCCCGTCGTGAAGCAGAAAATGGGTAGTGATCCGGCTGCTGTGGCATTCGACACCCTATCTTCGGCAAAGGCTCAGGGTGCCGATGTAGTGATAATCGACACTGCCGGACGTCTGCATAATAAGATCGGACTGATGAATGAGCTTACCAAAATCAAGAACGTGATGAAGCGCGTGGTACCCGCAGCTCCGCAGGAGATTCTTCTCGTGCTTGACGGATCAACCGGGCAGAACGCTTTCGAACAGGCTCGCCAGTTTGTGGCTGCAACAGAGGTAAATGCCCTTGCCGTCACGAAACTTGACGGCACCGCAAAGGGCGGCGTCGTAATAGGCATCAGCGACCAGTTCAAGATACCCGTAAAATATATCGGTATCGGCGAAGGATTGGAAGACCTTCAGATTTTCCGTGCTGAAGAATTTGTCAGGTCATTATTCCTTGCCGAAAAATAATCCTTATGTTCAAGAAAAACAGAATAGACATAATATCAATGGGCTGCTCCAAGAATCTTATCGATTCGGAGCGGCTCATTCGCCAATTATCGGCAAAGGGGTATGAAGTATGCCACGATTCCGACGATGTATGTGGAGAATACGTGGTTGTCAATACCTGCGGATTCATCGCCGACGCGAAGGAGGAATCCATATCCGTAATCCTTGACCTCGCCCGACTGAAAGAGGAGGGGAAGATAAAGAGGATAATCGTGATGGGTTGCCTCTCGCAAAGATACATGGACGACCTGAAGGCAGAGATTCCCGAGGTTGACACATGGTATGGCAAATTTGATTGGAAAGAGTTTATCAATCGTCTGCCTGACAGAAAGAAAGAAGATAACCGTCCGAAGGAATGGGAACGCACCCTCACCACTCCCCCTCACAGCGCGTATCTGAAGATATCGGAGGGATGCAACCGTTTCTGTGCATTCTGTGCCATACCGATCATCACCGGACGCCACACCTCCCGACCTATCGAAGAGATCTTGGAGGAGGTGAGGTCGCTCGTTGACGAAGGCGTGAAGGAGTTCAACGTCATTGCCCAAGACCTGTCGTCATACGGCACCGACCTCTACGGACGTCATGCCCTTGCCGAACTGATCGAGAGGATGGCTCTCACTCCCGGTGTGGAATGGATACGCCTGCACTATGCCTATCCAGCCGATTTCCCCACCGATATCCTTCCGGTGATGGCGAAGTATGACAATGTGTGCAAATATCTCGACATTGCATTGCAGCATATCGCCAATCCGGTGCTCGACAACATGCGCCGGCATATCGACAAGGATGCCACCCTCCGACTGATAGAGACCATCCGGAGGGAAGTGCTGGGGATAAAGCTCCGCACCACTCTCATGACAGGATTCCCCGGTGAGGGTGAGAAGGAGTTTGAAGAACTGGTGGATTTTGTGCGGACACAGAGATTCGACCGTATGGGTGCGTTCGCATACTGCGAGGAGGATGATACGTATGCCGCAAAGAATCTTGACGACTCTATCCCCGACGACGTGAAACAATCCCGTCTTGACAAGATAATGGAGATACAGGAGGAGATTGCACTGCAACTCAACGAAGAGATGATAGGGACTGTGCAACGCGTCCTAATCGACCGTATCGAGGGGGACAAAGCCATCGGCAGGACCCAATTCGATTCTCCGGAAGTGGATCCGGAAGTGATAATCAACGATTCCTCGTTGTCGCCGGGTCAGTTTGTCAATGTCAGAATTACGGAAGCCTTCCCCTTTGAATTGGTGGGAGAGACCGTCAGATAATACAAATCACTCATTGCAATGTCGATAAGATTTGACAAAGACGCACGGAGAGCCACTAATGGTCCGATGATTTTCTTCTCCGACCCATCTGCCATGGTGTCGCTGTCGGAAGAGATACGCGGGGCGATAGAGTCGCAACTGGCTTTTTATGCCTACCGTATGCCGGGAGACCTCATGATCTCTTTCGGAAGTTCCGAGCACGTTGTGGAAGGGATTGGTGAACGTGGATTCGTCATAGCCCCGTTTCTGCCCGATATGCCTATACTGACCATACCCTATCGTCCGGCAAAGCGAAACATCAAGGCTGACGGATTTCAATATCGGTTCCCTTCAACATCCACTCCAAGAGAGGAGCATGCCGCAGAGATTGACGCCATAAAATCCGCCCTTTCCACTTACGGAACGGGAAAGATTGTAGCATCGAGGGTAATTGTCAACAACGGCAGAATCGATGTGGGGAGCACGTTTGCGGAATTGTCGCGACGGCATCCGAATGCGTTCGTATTCTGCTTCTCAACACCATTGACCGGATGCTGGATAGGCGCATCGCCGGAGTTGCTGCTTGAAGCCTCCGGGAATGGAGTGAAGACTATGGCTCTCGCAGGCACACGGGCGGCGGGTGAATCGGGAGAATGGGACTGCAAGAATCTTGAGGAACAGCAGATGGTCACAGACTTCATCTCCGAAACTCTTTCAGGAAACGGTCTTGACATATCCATATCACCGTTATACACGCGCAACGCCGGGAAGGTGGAGCATCTATGCACCGACATATCCGCCTCCTCCCATGAACCGATGACCACGGACAGGATACAATCCATTCTCCACCAACTATCCCCCACCCCGGCTCTATGCGGCACCCCGCGAGATGTGGCGTTGGATACAATCCGTCAGACCGAACGCTTCGACCGTGGATGCTACGGAGGTTTCTGCGGTCCGTTCAGATCGCCAGCCGACTTCTCCCTGTTCGTCACTCTACGATGCTGCTGCATCGAGATGGAAAGATTCTGCATCTATGTCGGGGGAGGCATAACCCTGCGCTCTAATACAGAAGCGGAATGGCAAGAGACAGAGGCGAAAGCATCCACCATAAGAGATGCCTTGATTATTGAATGATTGAAACATTTATCAAAACCAACATATAATAATTATGAGATTTTTTAGCTTAGCTCTTATTTTGGCTATGGCAGCGATTCCATTCACTGCCTCTGCCGAACATCTGAAAAGCGTTGATCCCAAGGGAATCGACCCGAACACACCTGCATCACAGGATTTTTACCAGCACGTCAACAAAGGATGGATGGAGAGTCATCCCCTCACCCCGGAATATGCACGCTATGGTCAGTTTAACATCCTAAATGATTCCAGCAATAACCGTATCCGTCGTATTGTGACAAATCTCTCAAAGAAGAATCCGGCAAAGGGTACCAATGCCTATAAGATTGCATCACTCTACGATGCCGCTATGGATTCCGTACGTCGCAACCAGCTCGGTGCCACACCTATAAAGGCTGACCTTGCAAAGATCGAGAACACCGACCATGACGGCATGACCGACCTTTTCCTCTGGCTTCACAAGAACTATGCATCTCCCCTCTTTGGCGGCGGTCCGATGGAGAACCTTGCCAACAGTAAGGAGTATGCCATGTATGTAAGCGGCGGTGGTCTCTCTTTGGGCGACAGGGATTACTATCTCAAGAACGACAAGCGCAACAAAGACGTCAGAGAGGCTTACCAGAAGCTTATCGAACGCCAGATGATGAATGCCGGCTACAGCAAGAAGGATGCCCGCAGAATCGTGAAAAACGTGATGAAGGTGGAGACCCTTCTCGCCGATTCCACTTGGACCCGTGAGGAGAGCCGCAACATTCCGGCAATGTATAACCCCCGCTCAATCGCACAGCTCAAGGAGATGTATCCTAATCTGCCTTGGGACAGATTCTTCATCGAGACTATGGGGATAGAGACTCCGGAGCAGGTGATTGTCACTGAGATCAATACCGTAAAACAGGCTGACAATCTCTTTGCATCACTCTCTGACCGCGAGAAGAAAGACTATTACCTATGGCAGTATGTCAGAAATGCAGCACCGTTCCTCAGCGACAGTTTCTCTGACGCAGCATTTGAGTTCAACAAGGTCATGAGCGGAGTTCAGGAGCAGCAACCCCGCTGGAAGAGAGCCCTCGGAGTCACTGAAGGTTATCTCGGTGAAGCTATCGGCGAATTATATGTGGAGCAATATTTCCCCCAGTCGTCAAAAGACTATATGATCGGACTGGTGGAGAATCTTCGCACAGCTCTCGGCAAGCACATAATCCACCTTCCCTGGATGAGCGACGACACTAAGGTGCAGGCCATGAAAAAGCTGAATTCCATCACAGTAAAGATCGGTTATCCCGACAAATGGAAGGATTATTCCGAACTTGAGATTGATCCCGCCCTCTCTTATTGGGAGAATGTGCATAATGCCAATATGTGGCAGACGAAAAAGGCTCTCGAGAAATGGGGCAAACCCGTTGACCGCACTGAATGGGGCATGACTCCGCAGACAATCAATGCATACTACAACCCGCTCAACAATGAGATTGTGTTCCCGGCAGGTATCCTTCAGGCTCCGTTCTTTGATCCGGAGGCAAGCGATGCGGAGAACTATGGCGGCATTGGTGTGGTAATCGGTCATGAGCTTACCCATGGTTTCGACGACCAGGGTTGCCAGTTTGATGCTGAAGGTAATATGTCGAACTGGTGGACTCCGGAAGATGCCGAGGCATTTGCCAAACTGACCAACGGTCTTGTGGAGCAATTTTCTGCTGTGGAAGTTCTTCCCGGTCTTCATGCCAACGGACAGTACACACTCGGCGAAAACATTGCCGACCAGGGTGGTCTGAGAATAGCAATGACCGCGTTTCTTGACTCCCAGAAGAAGAAAGGCGTGAATGTGGAATCAGAAGAGGCTATGATCGATGGCTTCACTCCTAAACAGGCCTTCTACCTCAACTTCGCTAATCTTTGGGCAAACAACATCCGCGATGAGGAGATCCGTTCACTCACGTCGGGCGACGTACACTCCCTTGGCAAGAACCGTGTCAACGTGTCGCTTAAGAATCTTGAGCCGTTCTTCGAGTCATTCAGCATCAAGGAGGGTGATCCGATGTTCCGTCCCGCTTCCGAGCGCGTGATCATCTGGTAATCCCACACAAATTACGATACAAAAAAATGGACACGATTGAATCGTGTCCATTTTTTGTATCGCTACATAGTCAAGTATTGACCGTTGATTTTATTTGAAGAGATATTGTGAAGAAATCGACTGGTTGTTGTGGATACGACGGATTGTGTCGGCAAACAGTTTTGCAACAGGGAGCACCACTGCCTTCGGATTCTCCTTAACATACGGGATTGAATCCGTAAATACAATCTCGGTCAGTCCGGATGTCTTAACCCTCTCTGTAGCAGGATCGCTCATCACTGCATGGCTGCACAATGCTCTCACTGACTCTGCCCCGTTCTCCATCAAGAGGTCGGCGGCTTTCGTGATTGTGCCGGCGGTGTCGCTGATGTCGTCCACGAGAACCACGTTCTTGCCAGCCACATCGCCTATGACTGTCATTTTCTCCACTACGTTTGCCTTGGCACGCTGCTTATGGCAAAGCACAAGAGGCACATCGAAATATTTTGCGTATGAATTGGCTCTCTTCGCTCCACCGACATCGGGAGAAGCAATCACCAAATTCTTAAGGTGTAGGCTCTCAATGTAGGGGATAAAAATTGAAGAGGCATATAAATGATCAACCGGCACATTGAAGAATCCCTGAATCTGATCTGCGTGCAAATCCATGGTGATAAGACGGTCAATGCCCGCCACACTCAGAAGGTCTGCCACAAGCTTTGCCGCGATCGACACTCTCGGCTTATCCTTTCTGTCCTGACGCGCCCATCCGAAATAGGGAACCACTGCCACAATCGTGGCTGCCGACGCACGCTTGGCGGCGTCGATCATCAGGAGAAGTTCCATCAGATTGTCCGTATTCGGGAATGTTGATTGAACCAGATAGACCTCGGCACCGCGGATCGACTCCTCGAATGAAACTTCGAACTCGCCGTCGGCAAATGTCTCGATCTTCATTTTGCCTAACTCTATGCCCAGATCCTTGCAGATTGACTCCCCGAGATAATGACTCTTAGTGCCTGCGAAAACCTTTATGGGCGGAAGATAATTGCTCATGATATGAATTGGTAAAAATTGGTTTACAAAATTAAGACTAATTTTTGAATTATCCGCAATTTCAAACCGATTTCTTTTTGCCGCGCAATTGCGACCCCGTCAGTTTACCTCCGGACTGCCCGCGTAACTTGCCTACAGGCAACACTATGGCATCGGCGGCACTCAGATAGACGGAAACCGGTCGGTCGACCGAAAGATTCAACTTATGTGGCTTGCCCCAAAGGAGATCCTCGGTTATAATCTCTCCACGCATCATGCCCGACATATCAAACGCCGTTGCCGGAATATTTATACTGACATGGGATTCCTCGCGTGAGAAATTGACCACGATCAAAAGCACATCATCTCCTTTGTATCTAAGGAATGCAAAATGACGGTGGGGGTCAAAACCCGGATGCTGTAGATTGGCATACATGAGGTCGAAGAATCCACCCTCCCGCAATGCCGCTCGCTCATTACACAAGGTGAGGACCTTCTTGTAGACCTCCCGGAGCCAACGCTCGTGGGGGGATAATAATTCATCGTCGCATTTCCCTCCGTTGATCCAACGTCTTACGGTAGAGATGCTCCAATAGTCGAATATCGTTGTCCTGTCGTTATCTCCGGCAAAGCCTTCGTTGTCGCGCGCCTGCTCGCCGAGTTCCTGACCGTAATAGATCATCACCGGTCCTTTGGAAATCATCGAGGCGGTGACAAGAGAGGGAATCACGCGAAGAGAGTCGCCGGCGTATGCCTTCGAACCGAAACGCACCTCATCATGGTTCTCAAGGAAATTGAGCATACGGTCGCCGATGCCGTCCACGGTCTGCCAGCATCCTGTCAGCTGTGCCGCGCTCCTGCCGTGGGTCTCTATGCCGACAAGCGTATCGTAGAGATTAACCTTGTCATACAGATAGTCGAAACATCCGTAATCAAGGAAGGGACGGTAAAGACCCACATCATAAATCTCTCCTATGAACAACACATCGGGATTGACACTCTTAACCTGCGGTATCGCCCAATGCCAGAATGGCAGCGGCACCATAAACACCATGTCGCAACGGAAACCGTCAACACCCCTCGACACCCAGAACTTCAATATGTGAAGCATCTTGCGCCACGTGTCAGGCACGGGATCAAAATGGTCGGAATTGTCGTTATAGTCATGACCATAGTTCAGTTTCACCGTCTCATACCAATCATTCTTCGAACAGAAAGCCGTGAAACAGTCGTTACCCGTAGCCTTTGCAGGAAATTCCACGTAGGGCACATTACCTTCCGCTCCAAGGTCGAACGACGGATAGAACTGCTGGTTGGATATATAATAGTAGTTGTTGTCGCGCGCAAAATTCATCCGCATATCGTCATTCTTGCCGAAATCCTCGACGCCTGCAGGCGCAACGTCTGAATGATAGATACGCGCCGTATGGTTAGGCACAAAATCTATTATCACCTTCATATTCTCGGAATGAATGCGCTTCACGAGTGATTCAAATTCCTTCATACGGTCCGGCACAGATTCTGCCAGAGCCGGATCCACGTCATAATAGTCTTTTATCGCATACGGAGATCCCGCCTCACCTTTCACCACGTTAGGGTTGTCAGGAGTGATGCCATATTGGCTGAAATCCGTCTTGGTGGCATGCTCTATGACGCCGGTGAGCCAAAGGCAATTGACGCCCAATTCCTTTATAGAACGGAGTATGTGGGGAGTGAAGTCATTAAACTTTCCACTACCGTTCTGCCTCAATGTGCCCCAAGGCACGCAATTCGGATTCTGATTGGCGAATATTCGTGGAAACAGCTGATAGATAATAAGTCTTTCCTTTAAATCGTTCATGTCAGTAATTTTTTCGACTATTTGTTGTGCATCTGCTTATTTTGTATCTGCTCAAGTACCCTGCAAGCAGCATCATATCCTACTGTGACCCCTTTCCGGAGGCTGGATAAGTCAAATGTCCGTACATTCGACAGATTCTGGATCTCTATTACATGGTCACACAAACGCAGGTCCTGCGGCGTGTTGGATTTCATCATGAGATGAAACGAGCGATAGGCTATGTCGATTATTGAGTTGCGGGTCTCCCCCTTCTTCCGGATGGGGCTACAGTTGCTGCCGTAGAGCACTCCGCAGTAATTTCGTATCGCCCACGCCGGCAAATTACGGAGAACGCCGCCATCAACATAGCTGACGCCATTTATTCTCACCGGATTAAAAATTATCGGGATACTACATGATGCCAACACCCTCGGAACAATCTCTCCCTTACACCATCCCACCGATGTGCCCTTATCAAGGTCGGTGGCACAGATCACTGTCGGGATACGCATATCCTCAAGACGCTTGACCGGGAGCCAGCTATCGAGCAACTTCCCGAAGCGGTCAAGACGCATGAATCCCTCCTTAGGCAAAGACCATTCCGTGAAATCGCCAAATCTGTCCGCCTCCGTGAAGCATTGGATGATATCATCAGGGGTAAGACCGGATCCATATAGCGCAGCGGCTATCGACCCTGCCGAAACTCCTGATATTATTCCGGGTTGTATTCCGAATTGCTCAAACGCCTTCAGCACACCTATATGTGAAAAGCCTTTGGCACCGCCTCCACTAAGAGCCAGACCAACTGTATTGTCTTTCAAGAACCCAAAACGCTCTAATATACCATCTATTTTCCAGACCATGTAAATTCCGGTTTGCGGACCAGGTAGTCCGCTTTATTTTTAGGTCGCAAATATAATAAATTTTGTTTCTTCTACCAAAAAATTGCATATAATACGCATCAAAGTTCTCTAATCCTCACTATCCTTAACGCTATCGAGGATGCTGTCGGAGCGGTTCTCTTTAGTAATACCGTCTGTTTTATCCTGTACATCATTCTTTTTATGACGTCTCCGGCGCAGGAAGGTGAACGGATTGTCGAAGTCTTTGCGGTAGACCACTCCAAGACCCTGTGTGGTCAAAGCCTCACGGAGATAGTAGTTCTGATCATTGAAATGGTTATATGCTTTCAGTCGCAGGTTGCCGTTGCGACTGAGAAGGTATTCTATGTCGAAATCACCGACAAACGTGGTGTTGGACGTGCTCTTGTCGCGGTATCCGAAATTGCCGTTGACAAGAAGACGATTGTTGAGAAGGCGTGATGAAAGAGCCACATCCATCTCAAAATCCGAGAAATCCCCCTTGTCGCTCCTGAATGACGGGGCAAGCGTGAACTTATCCGTGAGTTGTCCGATCATGTTCGACAATTGCGACGACAGGGTCGTGGATGCCACAGCCGCCAACTCACCACCATTGCCCGACGAACCCATATATTCGGGAGTATAGAACCGGTTAAGGGCAAGAAGATAGATTATCTGGCGACTCATCATGTCATCGGTAGATATGATGCTCTTCACCTTTCTCCCCACGTCCTGAGTGAGCGTCGGCAGGTCAATGTCGAACGTGATGTCGGGATGCTGCATCTCCCCCTTTACATTAAGGAGGGCATCCACCGGCACGTTTGTCCGGGCAAGTTCCGGATCGGTGGAGAAACTTTTATCAAGGTCCGAAAGATTGGTGTTGACCCTATAGCTTGCCGTTATATCAAGATAGGCGTTGAGAGGGTCGCCGTTAAAGGAGATGGAACTGCCGGGGCGTATGGAGAAATTGCGAAGGATAAGGTCCTGCAATGAGAAATTATAGCTCCCTTCCGAGAGCGTGTACTTCCCGAGCATCTGCATCTCGTCGGAATCCGACTCATAGTCTATCTGTATCGCGCCGTTGCCGCGTGCCGTTATCTTGTCGCCAACCACCGGATCCATCACGAGGGTCATCAGTGCCGATGGTGATACGGTGGCGCGTATGTCCATCATGAATCTGGTGGGGTCAGATGCCTCATTCTCTATCTTCTTGCGGAATGATGCAAGAAGATCCTGCACACTGTCGCGTTGCTGCGTCTCCAGCTCCTTCTTGCGTTTGTCGGTAAACGTAAGGAAATGATAATCGGAGGCAGCCTCCGTGTCATTGAGCACAAACGTGAACGCGGAACGGTCAGTGATATCCATATCTACGGAGACCGACACCGTGCCGGGCCATCCCTTCACAGATGCACTGCCGTCGCCATAGATGGTGCCATACCAGTCGGGGTTCATCTTGCTGTTTGTGTCATAGCAGAGCAGCTGTCGTGCATCGGTTATGCGGAACGTGAAGCTCGGGTCGTGGAAATAGCGGTGCTTGAGTTCTCCCGACAGTATTGCGGAATGTCCGTCACGGTCATACAGACGGAATGATGGTATGCGTATCAGACCCGGGTCAAGATATACGGAATCCGTGCCATGATAAGTGGTGTTGGTATAGTCAAGCTTTATAGATATGGAGTCGCCGAGAATGCGTCCGGCGAGATCTATATCGCTGAACGTGCCATACAGCTTGGCATTTCCACTGGCATAACCTTTCACTTCTGAAGAGAAGGCTCCCATGAACGGGGCGAGGAATCCAACCGGAACCCTGTCGGCATCTATCGAGAAGCTAAGTGAATCCCGAGTCACCCATATACCTCCGCCTATCGAAGCTTTCCGGCGTCCGTCCTGTCTTACATCGGCAGATATCGCCACCTCCTTCTCGTCGTTATCCCATTCGCTTTTAATGACGGCATCTCCAAGCACGGCTCCATTATAGGCGAACTCCTTTACTGAAAGATTGTCGGTAAACGCCTTAGGCTCCTTGCTCAATACTCCGTATGCCGTCACATCGCCTGTGGCAGTACCTCCGAAAGTGACATAATTTATATTGAGTGTGTCAAACACGTAGCCCAAGTCTATGGATGCAAGTTTCACGCTGATGGAATCCGTAGGCAATGACGATGCCACTCCGTTGATTCCCACGAATTGACCATCATGCCATATCTTTATTCCGTCTGCCCTTATCTCATTCCCGGAATACGTCAAAGCCGACTTGTCGATATTCCATTTCGCGCTACCCATACTGAACATGGAGGGCTTGATCTCTACCGATACGTCGGGGTTGCCCGACAGTTCATTGCGGCTTATCCCTGCGTTAAGCGAGAGTGAACCCTTGAAATTACTGTTCTCTGTGTTTATCCAATCCACATCGGCAAAGATGTCATCATCACATCCCGACAGGTTTATGCCTACAGTAAGTTCACCTTTCTTTACCGGGAAAGTGGTGGCTATCTCCACATCGGCGCTTCGGTTATTACCGTCGATATTGGCTATCAATCGGTTGTCCCTAAGCAATTTTGACTTCCCTTGCTGAAGATATGGTATGTCAATGGCAAGCGAAGCTGTGTTCGCCTCCCCTCTTACATCTCCATCGACAGACACCGGCACAAGCAACCTGACCGGGAGTTTTAGAAAGTCGGGCAACGTATTGTCGGGCTTTATCTGGAACGAGAACTCCATCTCCGGCTTCAGATCCATCTCATGATTTTTGGGTATCACAAGACTCGGCAATACAGGGGAAGCCATATCGACAAGCGTAGGCGGAAGATCCTTTAACCTGAAGGCTCCCGAAATCTCGCCGTCAATCCAGTCGCTCATGAGGGTGAGATGACGCTCATCCTCCCCGGCATCTGACCTCAACACGAGATGGTCAAGGTCAATACCCTCTGACGCACTCTTTCGGAAGGATATATCCGTGAGACGCACTTCGCCTCTGACGTTATCCTCGGTGTTCCCCTCCAGATCCGCTATGAGACTGCCTTTGAGATTATAGCCGTCATATTTAGGAAGGAATCCAAATTCCGACAAATAAAGACGCTCTATATCCGTGCGCAGATTCATCCATGATTCCTCTCCATCCACGTGTGCCGTGCCGTCAGCCGAGAATATGGCTATATCATTAGATACAGATGTCGTGAAATCAAAGTCCTTGTCCGATTTCTTTAGGAAAGCCGATACCCCTCCATAAATACCACCGTTCAACTCAATCTCCGGCACGTATACGTCAACCTCCCCGTCAACATCTCTACCCGACAACATACCCGACAGATTGACTGTGGCATTGACCATTCCTACTTTACCCTTGCCGAGAAGTCGTCTGACATCGAACCCTCCGGTGCTTATCTCTCCTGAGAAGCGTCCCTTCCCCTCGGAGACTCCGTTGGCAACGCCCGTGACATTAAGATCGCCACACCCGCTCGTGAGGCGGCAATCCACCTCATACGCTCCATCTGCAATATTACCCTGTCCGGTTGCAGCCACATCCAGATACCTGAGGTTTGAAAGATAACCTACCAACTGAGGTGAAATGGTGGTGACAGACCTCACCAGCTCCGACATTCCCATATCGGAGAGACGCATCCTAAGATTATCAAGCGAGAAAGCAGCAGATTTTATGCTGTCGAGATTCCGGCAACCACCTTCAAACTCAATCAGCACGTCGTCGCGACTGCTTAATGCAAAACGCGACACATCGATGTCGCTCAGATTACCATGCAGATCGACCGACAGGTCAAACGGCATGACGTAACGCCTCAATTCCGGGACAATCCAACTGAAATCAGCCGCTGTAATCCGGTTGTCAAGCATCACAAGATTATATTCTCCAGTTTTCAAGGATTCGGCAATACCGGAAAAATCATCAAATTCCACGACAAAATCCGAAGGACGAAGCTCCGTAGCCGGAAGCTGCAATATGAAATTCTCAACGGATATGGACTGCGGCGTAACATGCGCACGAAATGCAAGCTTATCCACCACAAGACCGCCCGACATACGGAATGATAGACGCCGAAGGTCAATCTTATAGTCTTCATTGCTTAGGCGAGGGAATGTTATATCTGCCTTCAGGTCAGAAATTCGGAGATGGTTGAAGTCGGTCTTCACTCCAAGGCTATCATGAGGCATCCACCGACGGTCGAACGTAATGCCGCACTGTCGCAACACCACGTTGCGGAGATTAATATCAAAAGGCGTCGGCGGCTTATTTTTATCCTTTGGCTTGAATGCGTCGATGATAAACGCGATGTTGAGCGGACCATGCTCCGCTTCCTGCACAATCCTTCCATCCAGACCTATGATCTCACCAAACGTTATCTCAATCCCGTCACCCTCTATAAGACGCAGGATATTGATGCCCGCACCGACAGTCTCCACATGAAGGCATAGCTCCTTCTCGGGAGTATAGACGTCAAGGTCATGGATAACAACTTCATTAAACGGATGCAATGACAGCGTGCCTATCCTCACATCCCCCTTAATGAATTTCGATGCCTCCCTTTGGGCAATATCGCGCAACTCGTTCTGCACAAAAGGGACCGACAACAATATATATAATATGAGATATAGCGCGGCGACAAGCACTATCACCGAAAACAGCAGGCTGCGCGCCACCCTATAGACGTTTCTAAGGCTCAGTTTCATAACAAAAGGTCGCAACAGTCACATCCCTGAGTCTATTCCGGAGTCTTGAGCGATTGAGCTTAGCATAATGAGCGATTGGGACAAAGCTCCGGAAGCAGTCAGGCAGACGTGACCGGGAACTAACTTTATTATTACATAATTCCATGCAAATTTAATCATTTTAAACCAAACATCCGCTATATCCCACCATTATTCTAAACTATTCCAAACTTACCATTCTAAACTGCCGCAAACTTACCAACTTTCAGACTTACGTATTTTGTCATTCCAACTAAATAAATTAACTTTGTAGCATAAAACTAAAAAAGGAAATGAGTATCTACATCCTTGGTATCGAATCTTCATGCGACGACACATCGGCTGCCGTCATCTGCGATGGGTATTTGAAGAGCAACGTCATCGCGAGCCAGAAAGTGCACGAAGCCTTCGGCGGCGTGGTGCCGGAGCTTGCATCGCGTGCGCATCAGCAGAACATAGTCCCGGTAGTCAGCGAGGCGCTACGCCAGGCAGGGATTGAAAAGAAAGATCTTGCAGCCATTGCCTTCACAAGAGGACCGGGACTCCTCGGGTCGCTCCTCGTGGGCACATCGTTTGCAAAGGGGATGGCTATCGGGCTGGGCATACCGCTCGTAGACGTAAACCACCTGCATGCCCACGTACTCTCGCACTTCATAAAGACGGAGGAGAATGACGAAGTGCCGGAATTCCCATTCCTGTGCCTGCTGATTTCCGGAGGAAATTCACAGATTGTAATGGTAAGGAGTCCGTATGACATGGAAATAATCGGGAAGACAATCGATGATGCTGCCGGAGAGGCTTTCGACAAATGTGCGAAAGTGATGGGGCTACCCTATCCCGGAGGTCCGCATATCGACCGACTCGCGAAAATTGGCGACCCGAAGAGATTCAGATTCAGCAAGCCGCATATCCCCGGACTTGACTATTCTTTCAGCGGACTAAAGACTTCGTTCCTATATACCGTCAGGGATGGAATGAAAGAGGATCCGGCCTTCATCTCCAACAATCAGGCTGACCTCGCAGCTTCCCTACAGCACACCATAATAGATATACTCACCGACAAACTCGCAAAAACGCCCCAACTGAAGGAGGTGAGGCATCTCGCGATCGGTGGCGGAGTATCGGCAAATTCCGGAGTAAGGGAGGCGATACAACGCTTTTGCGACAACAGGGGGATACAGGCTTGGATCCCTCCAAGAGCCTTCACCACTGACAATGCTGCCATGGTGGCTGCTGCCGGCTATTTCAAATATCTTTCAAACGACTTCTGCGACCTCTCGTTACCTCCCTACTCCAGAGTCACTGTCTGAACATCAACGCTTATGGTCAATAAAAAACAAAATTCAAAAACATCGGCAGACCCGGACAAGCATACCGAGACTCGCCATGTCGTGATATACGGATACACGAAGCAGGAGATCAACAAAATCCTGAAGCATTTCGCGGCTCATCTGCCCGAATACGTGAAAATATCAATCGACACCTCTAATCTCGTCACTAAAATTACTCTTACGGGAGTGGATTCCGGTGTGGAGCTGCTGAGATTCAACATGAACAGGTATCACAGCACCCTCAATATGATTTTCTCGCAAGACGTGGTGGCTATGGAAGACAAGACGATAGCCCAGACTCTCGGAGAGCTTCTGCATGAACGCGAGCTTACGGTGTCGTGTGCCGAGAGCTGCACAGGTGGCAATCTCGCCCATAGGATTGTGCAAGTGCCGGGATCATCGTCTTATTTCTTAGGGAGCGTGGTCAGCTATGCCAATGATGTCAAGACCAACGTGCTTAAAGTGCCGAAGGAGGAGATTTCCCGGCATGGAGCCGTAAGCAAGACCGTGGTGGAGGCTATGGCTAAGGGGGTGGCGAAACTTATGCGCACGGATTGCGCGATTGCCACATCCGGAATTGCCGGACCCGACGGCGGCACTTCCCTAAAACCGGTAGGCACCGTATGGTTTGCCGCAAAATATGGTGACACCGTAGTCAGCGAATGCATCCATTTCAAGGGCGACAGGAACACCGTCATTGAAAGCGCGACAAATCATGGCATGGTGATGCTGATAAATCTCCTCAAAAACTGCTACGTGATGCAGGAGGACGTCAACGACGACTGAAAAATGTCATTTTTTATATACTTTTATTCAATTTCTCAAAATTCCCGCCAATACCGTTTGCATATTTGACCGAAATTAACTAATTTTGCACCCGGTTTGTGGCACATCCTTGAAAGCGACCGTAATGATGCAGACGGAAGCGATATGAGAAATGAGATGGCGGCCTCATTCCCCAAGTGATTTTTTATTCAATAAAAAAACAACAGCCATGTCAAAAGTTTGTCAGATTTCAGGCAAAAAACCATCTGTGGGCAACAACGTTTCCCACTCAAAGCGTCGCACAAAACGCAAATTTAACGTCAACCTCCACAAGAAGAAATTCTATTGGGTTGAGCAGGATATGTGGATCGAGCTTCTCGTGTCAGCTCATGCTCTCCGCACAATTAACAAGATCGGTCTTAACGCCGCTCTTAAAAAAGCCGAGAAAGAAGGCAACCTCGACTTTAAAGACATCACAATTGTTTCTCTTTAATCAGATTTTCTAAACTATGGCAAAGAAAGCGAAAGGCAATAGAGTGCAGGTAATCCTTGAATGCACCGAACACAAAGCCAGCGGGATGCCCGGAATGTCGAGATACATCACCACAAAAAACCGCAAAAATACAACAGGACGTCTGGAGTTGAAAAAATACAACCCCATCCTTAAGAGAATGACCATTCATAAAGAAATAAAATAAGCACCACTGAACCATGGCAAAGAAAACCGTCGCGTCTCTTCAAAAAGGTGAAGGACGTACTTTCAGCAAAATCATCGTAATGGAGAAATCTCCTAAAACAGGCGCTTATATCTTCAAAGAGGAAATGGTGCCAAACGACGCAGTACAGGCTGCACTGAAATGATTCCAACTCTCAATTCATAATCCTGATCGGGGGAACTACGCTGGCGCAGTTCCCCCGATCTCTTTTATCGCCCTATCATGATAAAACATGATCCATCATGATATATCATGTTGTATCATGTTGCAACATGATATATCATGCAAAAAAACTCCCCAAAAAAGAAAGAAAAAAAAAACGGGCTGTCATCGGAATCCCCGATGACAGCCCGGTTAATATTTATCGCGAAGGATATCTCGCCAAAGGCTTATACCGCCGAACGGATAATGCCTCGCTCTGAGTTAACGACGAATTTGACAATCTCATCCCTATACGATGACTCCGGAAGAGTCTCCTGCACGAGCTTTATGGCATTCGTCACGTTAAGATCGCTGAGATACAATACACGATAGATCTCCGCTATCTTCTGGATATCCTCCTGAGAGAAGCCATTACGGTGCAGCCCTATGGTGTTGAGTCCGACGTAAGATATCGGCTCGCGTGCTGCCTTGACGTAAGGAGGGATATCCTTATTGACAAGCGCACCACCCTGAAGCATGATGTTTCTACCAAGATGACAGAACTGATGGACAAGACTGCCGCCTCCGATCACTGCATAATCGTCAACCACCACCTCACCGGCAAGCTGACACGCATTAGATATGATGACCCTGTTGCCTATCACGCAATCATGCGCCACGTGGTTGTAAGCCATAATAAGGCAATTGCTCCCGACAACAGTCTTACCCTTGGAGGCTGTGCCTCGGTTGACAGTGACACACTCACGCAACGTGGTGCCGTCGCCAACGTAGGCGTATGTCTCCTCCCCACGAAATTTCAGATCCTGCGGTATGGCTGAGATGACTGCTCCGGGGAATATCTTCACACCGGAACCGATACGCGCACCGGGATAAATTGTAACATTTCCGGCAATCTCACAGTTATCGCCTATCTCTACATTTTCATAGATATTGGTGAAATTGCCTATCGTTACATTGTTCCCGATCTTTGCCTCGGGATGAACATAATACATGTTGCTCATTTTCACTTATTCTTTATTATCTGAGCCATAAATTCTGCCTCACAAACTATCTTCTCTCCGACAAACGCATAGCCCTTGACCACGGCACAGCCTCGTCTGATCTCCGTCATAAGGCTGACGTTGAGAAGCAAAGTATTGCCAGGCACTACTTTCTGGCGGAACTTCACGTTGTCGATCTTCAGGAAGTAGGTGCTGTATTTCTCCGGCTCCTCAAGGAAATTCAATACAAGCACTCCTGCCGCCTGTGCCATTGCCTCGATCTGAAGCACTCCAGGCATAACCGGCTCCTGTGGGAAATGTCCGGGGAAGAATGGCTCATTGACCGTCACGTTCTTGACTGCCACGCAATGCTTCTTGTCGATCTCTATGACCTTATCGATGAGAAGGAACGGATAGCGGTGGGGAAGCATGCCGCAGATTGCATTGATATCGAGAATCGGCTCGATGTTGGGATTATAGCAAGGAGCCTGTATCTCCGTGTGACGCACCTCCTTGCGGATCATGCGTGTGAACTTATTATTGATTGTGTGTCCCGGACGGATAGCCACTACCCTGCCCTTGATCGGGCGGCCTATGAGCGAGAGATCGCCGATTACGTCCATCAGTTTATGGCGTGCTGGTTCATTATCCCACGTCAATGGCTGTGGATTGATATAGCCAAGCTCACCCACTTTCATGTGAGCCACGTTCATAAGGTCGCAAAGACGGTCGATGCTCTCCTGGCTTACCGGCTCATCATAAATCACGATTGCATTGTCGATGTCGCCACCCTTGATGAGTCCATGCTGGAGAAGACCCTCGATCTCCCTCACAAACACGAAGGTGCGTGCGCTTGCTACCTCCTGCTTGAACTCCGCCATATCGTCAAGCACGGCAAACTGGTTGGGAAGCACCTTGGAATTATATTCCACCATCACCTCCACGCTGAAGTGGTCGTCGGGATAGATTGTGATCTGCGATCCTGTGGCATCATCGCGGAAGCGTACCTTCTCCTTTATTATATAGAAATCCTTATCGGCTTTCTGCTCTTCCACTCCCACTTCCTCTATGGCATTGATATAGCTTATCGCACTTCCGTCAAGGATGGGGAGCTCCGGTCCGTTCACCTCAATGAGACAGTTGTCGATCATAGATGCGTAAAGGGCAGCCAAGGCATGCTCAACCGTGCTTACCTTCACATCCTTCTTAGCCAACACGGTGCCGCGCTGGGTATCGACCACGTTTTCAGCAAGAGCCTCAACGATAGGCTCGCCCTCAAGGTCAATGCGCTTGAATTTATAACCATGATTTTCCGGAGCCGGAAGGAATGTAGCCGTAATCTCCAGCCCTGAATGAAGCCCCTTGCCACTGACGGTGAAGGGTGCCTTTAGTGTCATCTGTTTCATTGTTTCCTGATGTTTTTAATTTCGTCATAAAGCTTGCCAAGATTCTTCAGATACACTTGATTCTTGGCAAATTGGCGCGCATCTATCGCAGGGTAGCCGATAATACGCCGTTTGCTGCCTACATTGTTGGGGATCCCCGACTGCGCACCTATCTCATTATAATCTCCCACTTTTATATGCCCGGCGAAACCACACTGACCACCGACCATGTTGCCGTCGCCGATATGCGTCGACCCGGCTATGCCGGTCTGGGCGGCAAATACGTTGCTTCTGCCGATCGTAACATTGTGGGCTACCTGTATTAGATTGTCGAGCTTGGTCCCCTCGCCGATAACGGTGCTCCCGAATGTGGCGCGGTCTATGGTAGTGTTTGCTCCGATCTCCACGTCGTCGCAGATCTCGACGATGCCCGTCTGCGGAAGTTTCTCAAACTTGCCGTCGTGAGGGGCGAAGCCAAACCCATCGGCACCTATCACCGCGCCAGAATGAAGTATGCAGCGTGAGCCTATGCGGCATCCCTCGTAGACCTTCACTCCGGAACGCAACACGCTGTCGTCGCCGATCTCACAGCCGTCGCCCACATATACCTGAGGATAGATCTTGACATTCTTTCCTAATTTCACGCCTTTCCCGATATATGCAAACGCTCCTATATATACATGCTCCGGAAGAGCTACACCCTCCGACACGTAAGACGGCTGCTCCACGCCCTCAGGCTGTGGCTTCATCCCCTCCACCATCCTGAGAAGCTGTGCAAGCGTGGCGTATGGATCTGCCACTCTTATCAACACCGGCGTAACTGGCTTATCCACTACAAAATTCTTGCCTACAAGTACTGCCGTCGCACCGGTAGTCTCTATATAGTGGGCATACTTGGGATTCGCTATAAAACTGAGATCGCCCGGCCTTGCCTCCTCTATCTTGGCAAAGCCGGTTATAACTGCGTTTTCATCTCCTTCCACATCCCCCCCGGTCAGAGCTGCAAGGCTCTTCGGTGTTATCTCCATAATTTGGTCTGGATTAATTTTTTTTGCAAATATCGTAATTTTTTTATAAATAACCATAAGATTACCCCACTATTGCACACCGGAACACTTATAATTACAATTATTCAAGTTTTTTTTGACCATTTAAAGAAAAATTGCTACATTTGCACAGAGTTTTCACCTATGAAAAAACATAGGTAATATTATTTTTCTAATTCAAAAATACTTAAATCACATGAAAATTTCTCACATCGAGCACATCGGGATAGCCGTTCCGAATCTTGAGAAGGCAATCGAATACTACGAGAATGTTCTCGGGCTTAAATGCTACAAAAAGGAAGTGGTCGAAGATCAGAAAGTGACTACTGCATTCATCATGGTGGGCGACACTAAGATTGAGCTTCTCGAAGCTACATCCCCTGAAAGCACTATTGCCAAATTCATCGAGAAGAACGGCGGACGCGGTGGTATGCACCATATCGCATTCGCTGTGGAAGACGGTGTGGCTGAAGCTCTCGCCGAGGCTGAGGAAAAGGGTGTCAAGCTCATCGACAAGGCTCCCAGAAATGGTGCCGACGGTCTGAAAATCGCTTTCCTTCACCCGAAATCCACTGAAGCTGTTCTTACCGAACTCTGCGAGAATCCCAACAAATAACAGCGTCGAGGAATCTCATTTCGAATCATCTATAATTTTACAGATATGAGCACATCACAGGAAAAAATTCACGAGCTCATCGAAAAAAGGGCGCAAGCCCGTCTCGGCGGCGGTGAAAAAGCTATCGACAAACAGCACGCCAAAGGCAAATACACTGCCCGCGAGCGTATCGCCCAGCTTCTCGACGAAGGAAGCTTCGAGGAGCTTGACATGTTTGTCACCCACCGTTGCACAAACTTCGGACAAGACAAGAAACATATTCTCGGCGACGGCGTAGTAACCGGATTCGGCACTATCGAGGGTCGTCTCGTATACGTCTTCGCTCAGGATTTCACCGTATTCGGAGGATCCCTATCCGAGACAATGGCATTAAAGATCTGCAAGGTGATGGACCTTGCAATGAAAATGGGCGCGCCTGTAATCGGTCTTAACGACTCCGGCGGCGCACGCCTGCAGGAAGGTATCAACGCCCTCGCCGGATACTCTGAGATATTCCAGAGAAACATCCTTGCTTCCGGCGTGATCCCCCAGATCTCTGCAATCCTCGGTCCTTGTGCCGGCGGTGCTGTATATAGTCCTGCCCTCACTGACTTCACCATCATGGCGAAAGGCATCTCCTACATGTTCCTCACCGGTCCGTCTGTAGTGAAGACCGTCACCGGCGAAGACGTGACTCAGGAGCAACTCGGTGGTGCTTCCGTACACTCCACCAAGAGCGGCGTGACCCACTTCGCTGCAGAGAACGGCGAGGAAGCTCTCTTCATCATCCGCAAGCTTCTCAGCTACATGCCGCAGAACAACATGGAAGAGACTCCTCTCGTGGCTTGCGACGATCCCATCGACCGTCTTGACGACAATCTCAACGATATCATCCCGGAGAGCGCGAAGATGTCTTACGACATGTATGAGGTGATCAGCTCAATCGTCGACAACGGTGAGTTCCTCGAGGTGCAGAAAGACTATGCGAAGAACATCATCATCGGATTCGCCCGCTTCAACGGACAGTCTGTCGGAATCGTGGCAAACCAGCCCAAGGTGCTTGCCGGCGTGCTCGACTCCAACGCTTCCCGCAAGGCTGCTCGCTTCGTGCGCTTCTGCGATGCGTTCAACATCCCTCTCGTCACTCTCGTCGACGTGCCCGGATTCCTTCCCGGCACAGGTCAGGAATACAATGGCGTCATCCTTCACGGTGCGAAACTTCTCTACGCTTACGGCGAGGCAACCGTGCCTAAAGTGACTGTAACCCTGCGCAAGAGCTACGGCGGCTCTCACATCGTGATGAGCTGCAAGCAGCTTCGTGGCGACGTCAACTATGCTTGGCCCACTTCCGAAATCGCTGTCATGGGTGCTGAGGGTGCCGTGGGCGTACTTTATGCTAAAGAGGCTAAGACTGCGGAGAACCCCGCCGAATTCATCAAGGAGAAGGAGGAGGAATACCGCAAACTCTTCGGCAACCCATATCAGGCAGCCAAATTCGGATATATCGACGATGTGATTGAACCGCGTAACACACGCTTCCGCATCATTCGTGCGCTTCAGATGCTCGCTACAAAGAAGCTGACGAACCCCGCGAAGAAACACGGAAACATTCCTCTTTAATCACATTGACATTTCCGCTATATGAAAAGATTCTTTTTATCTGCGGCAATCTTCCTAACCTTGTCAGGCGGCGCATTTGCGGCGCCTGACAAAGGGCAGGCGGAGGGGATGGAGACAGTAGTAGCCGTCGAGACCACTTCCGTATCAATGGAAGATAATGCCCTGACAGCTGTCGATGAGTATGACGAAATCGCCATGGCTCCGACCGCTAAGAAAATGACCCAGGCAGAAAAAGCCAGGAATGCAGCCATCAACGACCCCTGGGGTGGCGCTATCACGATAATCGCAATGGTAATCGTAATCTCTGCCCTTGTCGTCCTGTCTCTCCTTTTCCTCGGCTTCGGCAAAATTTCTGAGGCTATCATCCAGAAGAACAAACGCCAGACAGCAAAAGCCACTCCCGCAGGAATGACCGAGGAGGAGCATCATGCAGTAGACTCCGGTGAGGCTATCGCTGCTATCGTTGCCGCGCTTTCCGAGCACTTCGGAGAGGGTCATGACATTGAAGACACTATCCTGACGATCCGACGCATGAAGAGAGCTTACTCCCCATGGAACTCAAAGATCTACAATCTGCGTGTCATGCCGGAACTTCACCGCAATCCGCGACCTTAAATAATATAAGAGACATTGATTACTCTTATACTCATTTTGAACAGACAATACAGACATGAAACTTAAAGAATACAAATATAAAATCAACGGCACAAAATTTTCCGTAAAAATCGGGGAAGTTGTTGATAATGAAGTGCACGTTGAAGTGAATGGTGTGCCTTACACCGTTGAGCTTGACAAGGTTCCTAACAAGAAGACCTCAGTATCTCAACCCGTGAAAAGCCCCATGAAAGCTCCGAGAACTGAATCCGGCGAGAGAATCATCGCCACTCCCGCCAAGGCTCCCACATCCGGCTACGTAATCAAGGCTCCTCTCCCCGGAACAATCATGAGCTTCAACGTGAAAGAGGGCGACGTCATTGCCGATTCCGCTACTGTTTGCATCATTGAGGCAATGAAGATGGAGAACGACATTCATGCCGGAAAAGGTGGCACTGTCAAGAAGATTCTCGTGAATGTGGGCGATGCTGTGCCACAAGACGGCGACATCATGATTATAGAATAATTACAGCTGATTTCACAATAATTCCTGATATTATGATTTTAGCTGACACGACTTACTCCTTCGGCGAGTTCCTGAGCCAGACAATATCCACTTTTTGGCAGTTTACCGGATTCTACAACTGCGAGTGGGAAAATATCGTCATGCTCGCTGTCGGATGTTTCTTTGTATGGCTCGCGATAAAGAAGAATTTCGAACCGCTCCTGCTGGTGCCTATCGGCTTCGGTATGCTCATCGGCAATATCCCCTTCCAGTCGGGAATGGAGATAGGCATCTATGAGCCGGGATCGGTGTTGAACATACTCTACAACGGTGTGGAACGCGGATGGTATCCTCCCCTCATCTTCCTCGGCATCGGCGCAATGACCGACTTCTCCGCCCTTCTTGCCAACCCTAAGCTGATGATAATCGGTGCGTGTGCGCAGTTCGGTATATTCGGTGCATACATGCTCGCCCTGCTTTGCGGATTTGACCCGCTCTCCGCAGGATGTGTGGCTATCATCGGCGGTGCCGACGGTCCGACCGCAATCTTCACCACATCGAAGCTGAATCCCAATCTATTGGGTGCGGTGGCAGTATCCGCCTACTCCTACATGGCGTTGATTCCGCTCATCCAACCCCCGCTGATGCGACTATTCACCAACAAGGAGGAGCGTCTCATCAAGATGAAGCCTTCGCGCGTGGTAAGCCAGAACGAGAAGATAATATTCCCGATCGTAGGTCTGATGCTGACCTGCTTCGTGGTGCCCTCCGGCATCCCGTTGCTCGGTATGCTCTTCTTCGGAAATCTACTGCGTGAAAGCGGCGTGACCTCCCGCCTTGCCAAGACTGCAAGCAACGCCATGACCGACATCGTGACCATCCTTCTCGGTCTGACGGTGGGTGCATCCACTCAGGCCGACAAGTTCCTCACGTTCGACACGCTTAAGATCTTCGGTCTCGGCTTCCTTGCATTCATCATCGCATCTTCTGCCGGTGTCCTCTCCGTGAAGATTTTCAACTTATTCCTGAAGAAAGACAAGAAAATCAATCCGCTTATCGGAAATGCAGGTGTGTCGGCAGTGCCTATGGCTGCCCGCATCTCCAATAATCTCGGTCTTGAGTATGACCCGTCAAACTATCTGCTGATGCACGCCATGGGTCCCAACGTGGCCGGCGTTATCGGTTCGGCTGTGGCTGCAGGTGTCCTCCTGAGCTTCCTGGGATAACCCCGACAGCATTATAGAGAGAATGCACTACGGGCGGGAGGATATTTCCCATATCCTCCCGCTCTTTTTCTCAAATAGACTCATGTTCTTTAACATTTGGCGAACTTATTCATGCGTAAATTTGTTTACCAAATACACGGGCAGATTCTAACATCATGATCAATCGGGATCAGTGATGCTTAAGGCTGTCTATAAATATATGGACTATGATAACCGACAGCGTCATAAAGGAGATTTACAAGAAATTCAGCAAGCCTCACAAACGTCGTGAGGACTTGCAATTGGAGTATTTTATTCCAATGCTTCAACAACATCATTCCATATCTATTGATCAGACGGAAATAATCCTTGAAGATCTTGAAGAATTCAACCCATTCAGACGATTCCTTATAAGAAGTCTGAACGCCATTCTTGAGTTTGACAAGATGATTGCATTCGTGTTTCGCACTCATATTCTTTTCCTCGGAAAGGAAGACAACCAGATGAGGGTGCACATGCGTCCGGAGCCGAAAAAATCCCTGTTTGATAAGATCTTTGGAAGAGGCTAAGAAAAAATATAATTTTGGTATAACGATTGCATTCCAAATGCAATAAGAAGCGTCTTCGGATTGAATCCGAAGACGCTTCTTATTACAGGCAATCCAGCCACCTAATTCGGCAGATCATCCTCCTTTTATCGTTCCCTCTGCAGATGCTGTCGCATCCTATTCCCACTCATGCCTGATCTCAATTGAAATTCAGGTCGTCAAACCCGCTTCCCAATTCATCGTCATTAAACTGGGTGTCGCCATAGAGATCCTCTATATCGAGATCGTCTGACACCATCTTCTGGAGATTCTGGTCAATCTGCTTCTCAAACTCATCCATATCCACATTCTGCACCGGCGCCTTGCCTCGCTTCACTGTGCAGATCGGGTCGGCAAGCGTGCGTCCCGGAATAGACTCTTTCATCTCCATGAAGAATGAACGCTCCGTCAGATAGTCAAACACGAAGACGAGCTTCTGTCCATCCTCCTCTATAAGCTCATTGAGCGGGGTGTCTTCCATAAGCCACACGTCCTGGTCGCTCGATGTGCCCATATCCTCAAGAGTAATCTCCTCCTGACGCTGCCACTCCTCGTCACACAAGAAAAATGAATCAATGTCATCCTTTGAATAATCCACGCTGTCGAGTATGGCATTTCTCAACTGCAGGAAAGAAGCGCTCGCGTCAATCTCTATCTCACGTGAGAAATTGCTCACCTCATCGCTTACAAGTTTAAATTTATATACCATCTTATATAGTTTTTTATATTGCGATTTTTATATTGCGAAATTAATCTATTTCACAATTGATGCAAAATAATTTTTCAATTATTTTATGCAGTTTTGCCAACTTATGCAAAAAAAAGCAGGCGAAGACCTCTGTCTGTCGCCTGCTTTGCGATTTTTATCCATTATTCCGGCTAAAAAAAGCCGTCAGCCTGATGATGCAGGACCGATGCGGCGGAAACCGATCAGTGGATTATATCATACTTCTTAAATACCTTCTCTATTGCCTCGATCGAACGCGTCACCTGCTCCTTCGTGTGGGTAGCCATGAGTGAATAGCGGATCAGCGTGTCTTGCGGAGCCACTGCCGGAGTTACCACCGGATTGACAAACACTCCCTCCTCTAGAAGATCATGAGTGACGTGGAAGGTCTTGTAGTCGTCTCTTATGAACAAGGGGATGATAGGGGTCGAAGTGTTGCCTATCTCGCAGCCCATCGCGCGGAATTGCTCAAGGGCATAATTAGTGATGTCCCAAAGATGCGTCTGGCGTTCCGGCTCGGCTATCATGATGTCGAGCGCGGCATTCACTGCAGCTGTGGAGGCAGGCGTGATGCTTGCCGTGAAGATATAGGCGCGTGAATTGTGACGCAGATAGTTGGTCACCTCCTTGTCTGTGGCGATAAAGCCGCCCAGCGATGCAAACGACTTGCTGAACGTGCCCATGATCAGGTCTACATCATCAGTGACGCCGAAATGGTTGCACGTGCCACGTCCACCCTCTCCAAACACACCGATACCGTGTGCCTCATCTACCATGACCGAAGCATTATACTGCTTGGCAAGACGCACAATCTCCGGAAGATTCGCCACATCGCCCTCCATCGAGAAGACACCGTCTGTCACTATCAGTTTCACTTTGTCGGGATCGCATTTCTTAAGCTGAGTCTCAAGACTCGCCATATCGTTGTGGCGGTATTTCAGATAATTTGAGAAGGAAAGCCGACGGCCCTCTATTATAGAGGCATGATCCTGCTCGTCAAGTATAACGTAATCCTCTCTGCCTGTAAGCGTGGAGACAACGCCGAGGTTGACGCCGAAGCCTGTGCTGTAGAGCATACAGTCCTCCTTGCCGACATATTCCGCAAGGCGAGCCTCAAGCTGCTTGTGGATGTCAAGCGTGCCATTGAGGAATGGCGAACCGGCCATGCCTGTGCCATATTTTTTCGTTGCTGCTACAGCTGCCTCTATTACCTTCGGATGATTCGTGAGGCCCATATAACTGTTGGAACCGAACATGAGCACTTTTCTTCCGTTCATCAGCACTTCCGTGTTCTGCTCACTTGAAATTGGTCTGAAATAAGGGTAGATGCCCGCTGCCTTTGCACGTTGGGGCGCATCGTAGCGCGACAGTTTCTCTTGTAAAAGCTTCATATTTATTCAAGGTGTTTACTTGCTGACCTCCCCCGTGGACGTCTCATTCGTCGCCCCAATTCATGAGGTGGGGTATATTCAGGCTGCAAAGTTAACCATTTTTTGTGATATTCTATCATATTTTACTCATTTTATTGACTTTTTAGACCTCTATTATTAAACTCCCTGACAAAACTTTGATCGGCGAAATATGTATTTTGTCATTTTTGTCACATATTTGTCACGCCTCCACCATCCCAATCGTTATTTCTCAATTGCTGCAATATCATTATTTTACATAATTTAAATAAAAATTTTATCCCTGACCGAAACTTTTAGCACGAGATTTGTTTATATGTTGAGTGAGCGGATAAAAAAAGATTTTTTTAATCCGCGAGTTTTAATATCTGAATTTATAAACTAAAAATATAGAAATTATTATGGCTAAAATTATTGGTATTGACTTGGGCACCACCAACAGCTGCGTTGCTGTTCTTGAAGGTAAAGACCCTGTGGTAATTCCTAACAACGAAGGTCGCAACACCACTCCTTCCGTAGTGGCTTTTGTCGATGGTGGCGAACGTAAGGTCGGTGATCCCGCAAAACGTCAGGCAATAACCAACCCTACTCGCACCATCTACTCTATCAAGAGATTCATGGGCGAGACTTGCGATAAGGTTGAGGATGAGATCAAGCGCGTACCCTACAAGGTAGTATGCCAGAACAATATGCCGAAGGTTGACATCGACGGTCGCGACTACACCCCCCAGGAGATTTCCGCCATGATCCTTCAGAAAATGAAGAAGACTGCCGAGGATTATCTCGGTCAGGAGGTGACTGAGGCTGTCATCACAGTGCCGGCTTACTTCGACGATTCTCAGCGTCAGGCCACCAAGGAAGCCGGTGAGATTGCCGGTCTTAAAGTGCGCCGTATCGTCAACGAGCCTACTGCCGCTGCGCTTGCATACGGTCTTGACAAATCTGACAAGGAACAGAAAATCGCAGTATTCGACCTCGGTGGCGGTACTTTCGATATCTCTATCCTTGAGCTCGGCGACGGTGTGTTTGAAGTGAAATCCACAAATGGTGATACCCACCTCGGTGGTGATGACTTCGACCACGTGATCATCGACTGGCTTGCTGACGAGTTCAAGGCTGATGAGGGTGTTGACCTCCGTCAGGATCCTATGGCTATGCAGCGTCTTAAAGAGGCTGCCGAGAAAGCTAAGATCGAGCTTTCAAGCTCTACTTCTACTGAAATCAACCTCCCCTACATTACGGCTACTGCTTCCGGTCCGAAGCACCTCGTGAAGACTCTCACACGTGCTAAATTCGAACAGCTTGCTTCAAGCCTTATCGATGCTGTGGCAGAACCTTGCCGCAATGCTCTCAAGGATGCCGGATATTCCGCTTCTCAGATTGATGAGGTGATCCTCGTAGGTGGTTCTACTCGTATCCCTGCTATCCAGGCTAAGGTAAAAGAGATTTTCGGTAAGGAACCCAACAAGGGTGTTAACCCTGACGAAGTGGTTGCAATCGGTGCAGCTATCCAGGGTGGTGTGCTCAGCGGCGACGTGAAAGACGTGCTTCTTCTTGACGTTGTGCCCCTTTCAATCGGTATCGAGACTCTTGGTGGCGTGATGACCAAGCTTATTGAGGCTAACACCACTATCCCGACCCGTAAGAGCGAGACATTCTCCACTGCAGCCGACAACCAGCCGGAAGTGACCATCCGCGTGCTTCAGGGCGAACGTCCTATGGCAGCTGACGACAAACTTCTCGGTGAGTTCAACCTTTCAGGCATTAATCCCGCACCGCGTGGCGTGCCGCAGATTGAGGTGACTTTCGAAGTTGACGCCAACGGTATCCTCAACGTTTCAGCTAAGGATAAGGCTACAGGCAAAGAGCAGTCAATCCGTATCGAGGCATCAAGCGGTCTTAGCGACGCAGAGATCCAGCGTATGCGCGACGAGGCTAAAGCCAACGAGGAGGCTGATAAGAAGGCTAAGGAGAGAATCGACAAGCTCAACCGTGCTGACTCTGTGGTATTCCAGAGTGAGAAACAGCTCAACGAGCTCGGCGACAAGATCCCTGCCGACAAGAAGGCCAACATCCAGGCAGCCATCGACCGCCTGAAAGAGATCCACAAGGCTCAGCGCATTGATGAGATCGATTCCGCAGAGAAAGCCATCCAGGATGCATTCCAGGCAGCTGCACAGGATATCGCCAACGCTCAGCAGGCAGCAGCCGGACAGCAGGCAGGTCCTCAGCCCGGTGCTAATGACCAGCAGCAGAACGGTGGCGCAGAAGACGTAGAATTTGAGGAAGTGAAATAAGCCACTTCTAAAAAGATAATCAGATGCGGGATGCTACCCGACGGGGCATGCATCCCGCATCTTTTCTTATAGAATCATTTATAATCTTTAATTTTATCTACTATGGAAATCAATGAAATCATCAGTCAGCTGAAAGACAAGTTCGGCAACTCTATCAATGTGGAGCAGATCACAGAGAAACTGAAAGGATTCGACCATTCAAAAATGTCGTTTACTGAAATCATAGCAAAGCTAAAGGATGGCAACATCCTCGGCGACCTTGACGGCGACGGAAAAGTGGAATCCACAATCGACGAACTCAAAGGCAAGGCATCAAAGATGTTCGGCGGTATCTTCGGCAAATAACCTGAAAAGCTGTCTATCCAGCTTGCAGATGTAATAAACCAAGTTATCCGAACCTTATTACAACAAAAAAACTAAAGCAATAAAGATATGCTTAGATTAAATTGTTTCCTTGAAATTTCCGACAGCTCTCTCCGTCAGAAAGCCATTGATGCTGCTGTAGAACTCGTGGAGCTCTCCCTTCACGATGAAGGCTGCATCTCTTACGAGGCATTCTCAAGCCTCACATCCGACAATCATATAGAAATCATCGAGACATGGAAAGACGAGTCCTCACTCAAAGCTCACATGGACTCTGACCACTTCAGCCGACTCGTCCCCATCCTTGAATCATGCGGCACCCTCACCCTCGAAAAATTCAACTTCTAATCCCCTCCCCTCTCAATAGAATAAGCATGATTGCGAATTGAAATTCGCAATCATGCTTTTCCATTTTGTCTCCGACAGTTTTCCATCTCATACTGCAAGTTATTCAAATTTATTGTCTAATTGTGCAACCAAATGATTCTGATCTATGAAAAAACGCAAACTATTCTGCCAATTGATGTATGACACCTCTCACCTACCACTCTCTCCACCTTAAATCCCATCTCTCATAGAAATGGAATCTTAGACAACTTCAATAATCTATCCATAAAAAACACCATTTTTTATGATAGATATGAGGATTTTTTAATGGGATTATCTATCTTTGTAGACTAACCAACTGCATTAGAAAAAAGACTATGAGATATACTATCGAAAATGATGTGCTTCGAGTGGTGATTGACTCACTTGGAGCAGAGATTGTGTCAGTAACCGATCTGAGACACAACAGAGAATGTGTCTGGACCGGCAACGCTGAATGGTGGAAACGCCACACCCCAATTCTGTTCCCGATCGTCGGTGCCCTCTGGCATGGCACCATGCGCCATGAAGGGAAAGAATACAGGATGTCGCAACATGGGTTTGCCCGTGATATGGAATTCGAAGCCGTGGAAGTCAACGACAATTCAGCAGAATTCATTCTCCGGAGCAACCCTGACACAAAAGAGAAATATCCCTTTGACTTCGAATTAAGAATAAAGCACTCCCTTGACAAGGAAAGTCTGACAACCAAATGGACCGTAAGCAACATTGGAGCAGAAGAGATGCATTTCCAGATTGGGGGACATCCAGCCTATATGCTTCCAAATATTGACGATAACGAAGAAGTAGCCGGATATATCGACCTTATCGGAACAGACAGATACAACCTCACTCAGATTGAATCAGAAGGTTGTGTAGCTCCGGGCAACATCCCTTTCCAAGGAGACAGATTGATAATCACTCACGACACTTTCCGGAATGATGCCATAATATTCGAGCAGGTATGCCCCAAGGAAGTAGTGATGTGCGACCGCAACAATACACCGGTACTCACCTTCACCAGCGGATGCCCAGCACTCGGAATATGGGCACCCCACAAAGAGATTCACGCACCATTCGTATGCATCGAGCCATGGTGGGGACGCACCGACAGAACCGGCTATTCCGGTGAGTTCAAAGATAAGGAATACATGAATACTCTTCTCCCCGCCACATCCCAAAGCGGCGAATGGACAGTGACATTCCATTAATTCAGCATCATAAAAAAGGTTGCAATTCTTGTGATTGCAACCTTTTTTTAAACATTCAGCCAACACCAAAATTCCGCAAGATCCACACTAAAAATCACCATCCTTCAAAGCTTCAATCGGAAACATCAGATCCCAATTCTTCCCCCACACGATTGTACTCTCTGGAAAGCACTTCGACTCTCCGGACAATTTCCATGAAGCTCTACGGCATTTTTTGAGGATGATTTCTGTAATCATAAATCCGGTGTCAGTTCCTTACTGACGCTCAATTTTCAATCATTAAAAAATGCACATTTACTTTGTGCGTGAACTATAAGTTTTTCTTCTAATGTCCTTTTCATAAATAAACTGCCCTCAAAAAGTTTTTTGTCTAACTTTTTGAGGACAGTTCAAACTTACTCTTATCATCTATCATATTATTTCCGAGAATAGAGAATTTATATTTCGTCATCCATCTCATTCATCTTTACCAGTTTGTCAAGTGTTGTATCAGTAAATGTGTGCCAGATGTTCAAATGTATTGGTCGGTATTCGCTGAACAATTCCTTGATGTACTCAATCTCAAAGACCAAGCGGAAATCATTCTCATCACACTCAGGATGCACCTCATGCTTTGAACCAACACGCGCTATCTTTATCAGATACAAGTCCTTTACACCTTTGCCCTTAATGTGGGGCATGAAGTAGTACAAATTGTTGAGTGCAACGGTTGATGGGAAGTGCTTGCCAGTATAGTAGATGCGTGCTTCTTGACGAATGTAGTGCTCAATGTTGTCGAGCTTCACAAGGCTGATGAGTACGTTCTTTGTGAGATCAAGGTCGCTGACATCTGCAATTTGCACTTTGTTCATGACGATGTTCTGCGGATATTCCTCTTTAATCTTAGTTGCCACAACGCGCTTTGGGACAGATGCGGTATTGGCTTTCTGCATATCTTTGCGCTCTTTATCGCTCATGTTAAACTCTTCTGCAAAGGCGAGTTTCATCTGGACAGCCAAGAACCATGACAGACGAGGAGGCACAGCATTACCAACCATCTTATAGCCGTCTGTTACATGGTCGTAGATGAAATGGAAATTGTCCGGAAACGTCTGAATACGTGCGCACTCTCTTACGCTCAGTCGGCGGTATAGATGCTCATAGCCTTTTGCGAATTGACGCAGGTTTGAGTTTACAAAGGTCATCTTTGGTGCTTGCGGATGTAAAGGGGCATTCCGTGCCTGTGCTTGCATCGTAAACGAAACATCATCCCAACCGCGCACACGGTTGCGAGCCATGTACTTTGCATCAAACGCACCAATATAAACATCGTGATTCTTGCGCAACTGGTTGCCTTGTTGCATCTTTTCATCGCCAAAGAAACAAGGCTGCTCGACTATGTCACCAATAGCTTGTTTCAACGTAATAGGTATAACGGTGGCTGCATCTGGGAAGATGTACTCATTATTCAAATCTTTGCGGATACCAATGAAGAATACGCGGAATCTGTCTTGCGGAATCTTGTAGTCTGCCGCATTCAGCAACTCATAAGTAATGTTGTAGCCAGCCTCTTCAAGACTACTCATAAACATTGCAAGTGAATCCTTGTGCTTATCTTGCAAGATACCTTGGACATTCTCAATCAAGAAGAATTTAGGTTTCTTTTTCTTGACTATGCGAATGTAGTCAAGAAAAAGTTGACCGCGTGGATCTTCTATTCCTCGTTGTTTGCCACCTTCACTCCATGCCTGGCAAGGTGGACCGCCAATGATACCATCACAATCAGGCACATCCGCACCTGTTAGGGTACGAATATCCTGAATATTAAGTGTTGTCTTTGGATGATTGAGCCGATACGTTTCGTGAATGGTAGGGTCATTCTCATTTGCCCACACCACATCAAATCCAGCGTGCTCAAAGCCCCAATCCAAACCACCACATCCTGCAAAAAGTGATACTATTCTCATTTTGTACTTACAAGAATTTCTTGTGAGTTGCTACTTAGATGTAAACTTTTCCATATTAGTAATTTCTTATGTCAATGCCGTGACGGTCAAATGTTTCTATTATACTCATTGCCACATGGTATGCAAGATTTACAGGTACGGCATTACCAATCATCTTATAACCCATGTTGATGTCATCGTAAAGGAAGATGTAATCATCAGGAAAACTTTGCACACGAGCCACCTCACGTACAGTCATACGGCGATAAAGATGCTCCTGACCAGGCACAAAGCGCTGAAGGTTCTTCTCTATTTTCTCCATCTTTGGTGCTTGTGGGTGGAGCTGACATTGACGACCACTTGCCTGTACGGTAAAGCCAGGCTCGTCCCATCCGCGCACTCTGTTACGAGACATAAAGATTGGAGAATATGCACCAATGAAATATTCATTATTCGCCACTTGACAAGCATCGCCATTTGTATGATTCTTCTCACGAGCTGGTATCGCAGTTTCCTGCAAATCCCATATTGCTTCACGAAGAGTAGGCTTGTGCGCCTGTGGTGTCGGATATTCGTAATCATGGATATTCAAGTCCTTGCGGAAACCAATGTAAAACACACGGTCACGGTCTTCCGGCACATCAAAGTTGTTTGCGTTGAGCATCTTCAAATTTACGTCATAGCCAGCTTCATCAAAGAGAAGCATAAAGCCTTGAACTGCTTCTGCGTGACGCCGTGCAAGCATACCAGACACATTTTCTGCTACGAAGAACAATGGTTGCTTATCTCGAAGGATGCGAATGTATTCATAGAACAATTGTCCGCGAGCATCCTCAATACCCTTCAAAGAACCAGCCTCGCTCCATGATTGGCATGGTGGACCACCGATGATACCAGCAGGTCGATTCTCAAATCTCTCCGAAGGAATATCACGAATGTCTCCCTCGATCAAATCCACATCAGGAAAGTTTGCCCTAAACGTAGGGCAGATTTTTTTGTCGAACTCATTCGCGGTTACCGTGCGGAAACCTGCATTATGGAAGCCACGGTCAAGACCGCCAGCTCCAGAAAAAAGACTGATTAGTCGCATCTTAATATTGAATGATTACCATTTACAATTATACTTAATATTCACATCAGCAGGCATACCAACAATCTGAATATCAAACTTCAAAGAGGTGTTTACCTTATCCTCTGCATTATGAATACGGAAAGAGAATTGCCAGCCATTGTCAAAACTGAGGAGTACTGTTGTCTTGCTTGATTTCTTGAAACCAATAAACAGCAATTCTGTTGGCAAATTGATCACAGGAACAACAATTTCAGGCTGCTTGACCTTACTCGCCTGATTAAGCGTTCCATACATATTGAATGATTGTATACTAGTGATACGCTTACTATCTATGCTGATTACTTTGTAGAAGTCATACTTACTAAGCAGATATTCTACAAGTTTACGAGGAACTGAAGTATCTTTTTCAATGCTTGCTTTTACCTCTTTTACGAAAGCATTCAAAAGTGGAACATATACTTGATCCTCTTTTGAATCCATGTCACGAAAGTATGATCCCTTTGCTTTTTCTTTTGCCAGTAAGGAGAATACACCATTCACATCATTCCAGTATTGCTGTGAACAACTGACACCATACCACTTATCCCCAAAGTCAATATCTTTCGATAAACGGCTATGCTTAACTGCCATGTGGTTGTGTTTGATACTCAAGCCAATCTCCCACATAATATCCTTGCGTTCAATGATGATGTCACGCACATCGGCCTCTTCGCCATGTTTGTCTGTCTGAATGTAAAGCTTCAGTATGTCATCGCTTTGCTCCACAATATTTGGCTCCATCGCAAAGATAGTATCTATGGTTGACCTAGCACTTAGTGTATAAAGTGCCTGCTCGTTGGCATCCAATGTCTGCCAAGCATTTTCGGCAGCATCATAACTGCTGTTGTGTACGATTTCTGCAGGTCTGATAGTTTTTATTGCAGAATGAAGTGAATGCAAGCATATAAATTCGTATGCTCTTCCTTGATTGTTACTGTTTGCGCTCATTTGCAAAGATTTATTTTTTGTTATTTCTGTAAAGTAGTCTCAATCAAATCTTTTGCATCGACTTGAAGAACGTTTTTTGCAATTTCCACTAATTGTGATAATGATGGTTGCGCTTTGTTAGTGCTCCATCTTGATACAGTCATATCAGTTTTCCCCAAGCCTTTCAGCAAGCCAATGATTACTTAGTTGCTTTTCGGCAAGGATAACTCTAATTCTGTTTAGAATAGCTGGTTTATCCATAAAGTCATATATTTATTTGTACAAAAATAAACAAAATATGTATTATATCAAAATAGATTCTATTATCTTGACCTTCCCTGAAAAGTATGGTTCTTACTCACTTTAGTTGAATGTTCCATCTATAGTAATCATATTCTAATGTTTTTCAGATTGTTAGAACAAAAGAAATGAAATTTCTCGCCCATTCTGTGTTTACATACCGGTTTAGAGTGCAATTTAGAGTGCACCTTAGAGTGCATCAATAATAATCCCAATGCATCCTATACGGAATTGGCAGAAAAATTGGGAATTAAAAGGAGGACCTTAGCAAATCGGATTAAGCAGCTAAAGGAATTAGGGTTAATTCGTCGAGAAGGGTATGATAAGACCGGTTATTGGGTAGTTTCTTATAACATATCCCCGAAGGATTCATCACTCTGAAATCCTTCGGGTATATATATCAAACTTTCACAATTTATTTTTCATTATCTCTTAATGAATCCATACAGCGGATAAATTATTATTTCACCAACACCTTACTTACCCCATCTTCTGACACTTTTATGTTTATTCCTGAAACGGGAGTGGATGTTTTACGCCCGGATAGGTCGTAATACCCCATCGCTTCCGAACTATATGCCGAAGGTAAGAAATTTGATGCGTGATCATTACCTGCCACTATAAATGATTGGATCTCTGCATTCTCAAAGGCATTATCTCCTATATATACCACTGAGGTTGGAATAATGAGTGTCTTGAGACCTTTACATCCTTGGAATGCACTACGAGAAATACGAGTCACAGATTCAGGTATAGTATATTCTTCACGAGTGGCGCATGACGGATATTTCACAAGCACTAATGGCTGAGAGCCACTATATATGAACAAAACTCCATCCGATGAACCGAGATAATATGGCTGGTCCGACTTAATATATCCGGTAGGATAATTGGAAGTTATCTCAATATTTGCTTGCGCATAGACTGCACAAGCAAATATTGAGATAATGAATAGCAATATTGACCTTTTCATTACGAATGAAATTTATTTCACGTAGACTTTCTTTCCGTTTACGATATTAATGCCTCGTTGCAGACGGTTAAGCCTACGTCCATAAAGATCATAGATTACAGTCTCAGTCGGGCGGTCTATCATGACGTCGCCTATACCTGCCTCATCAGTAACAATCACCTTAACGGATGCCGACACATTGCTGCCGTCTGTTGCCGTAGCTGTAAGGAAAGCCTCGCCCTCCTCAAGTCCAATTATATCGCCTGAATACATGTCAACATAAAGCACTGACTCATCGCTTGAAATCCATTGTAGCTCTTTGTTGGAAGCATTAAGCGGATAAATAGCCACATTTGGCTTCTTCTGTTCCCCTATCTTGCAATAAATCGGATCCTCCGCAAAAACAATACTCTCGACACTGGCATTCTCAATATCAGCCACAATCTCTATACCGCATAAATAATCTGTACCTATGTCGTACCATCCTATTGTAGTTGTGTATAAATCATAAAGATCCTCATATACATGAACCACGACATGCCCGTCAATACCAGATTGATAGAAAACCTCCCGATTATAGATATTTTGTGGAGTCCGAGCTAAATTATACACACCCATGATATTGGGACAAAAAGCAAATGCCCTGTCAGATATATCATAGACTGAAGACGGAATAGTAACAAACTGAAGATTCTCACATTTGGCAAACACAAGACTACCTATAGTTTTAAGCGATTCAGGCAAATCTATATTTGTAATTGAAACACAGCCAAGGAATGCACTATCATATATAGCTTCCAATCCTAAACCAAAATTCACCTCTTGCAAATCAACACATTCTATGAATGAATACGCTCCTATTGTTGTAACGGAATTAGGAATATCTATTTTCCTTATGGCTGTCTGCTCAAATGTCCATCCTTCAATCTCCTTCAATGACTCTCCCAACTTGACATCTGAAAGAGATACGCAATATCTAAATGCGCCATATCCCATTTTAGTCACAGAATCAGGTATTTCAATACTGGGCAGATTCCAGCAGCCGCGAAATGCCTCATAGCCTATCTCCTTTAATGATTCAGGAAGCGACACATCTTCCAATGCAGTACACTGCAGAAACGCATCCGCTCCGATTATTTCTACTGATGAACCGATTGCAGCCCTCTTTATGTTGACACAATTCATAAAACATAATTCACCAATTGATTTGACTGAGTTCGGGATAATCAAATCCGATTCAAGATTTCCGCATCCTTTGAATGCAGCTTTTCCAATCGTTTCAAGAGAATTGCCCCACTTGATAGTCTTTAATGCCTCGCAATCCTCAAATGCGTACTCCCCTATCGTCTTCAATGAATTTGGAAGGTTGATATTGGAAAGATATCTACAACTCTTGAAAGCCTGAGCACCGATTTCCGTCAGGACTCCTGAACTGCTAAACGCAACTGTCTTTAGATTTGATGCACCAAGAAATGCCTTATATCCGATAAACTCCAGCGTCTTGGGAAATACAACCGACGTAAGTTCTACCTGCCCCCTAAACGCTTCATTGTCAATACCGACTACGGTATATGTCTTACCATCATATTCCACACTGGCAGGGATATTTACAAGTCCGGAATATTTGGAACCTGCATTTCTATGCTTCGTAACACTGACTGTCTGGTTGGCAATATCCTCTTCCACATAAGATATTCCATTTGATTCAAACGTTTTAGCTATCAAACCTGAATTTGCACTGAACACGCCCAATACACATAGCATTAACAATACCGACAAATGTCTAAGTCTCACCATACTTTTGAGTTTTTGTAGATTCTTTCCGATTGAATCCCGACTCGGATGATTGTTAGTGGTTAGTTCATGGCATATAAAACAGAAAACGTGGGATCCACTTTCCTTGCTCGTCCCACTCGTTGAGGCCTTGGCGTTGCCCGGTATAGGAGAACGAGCAACGCAGAAGCCCACGTATTGGAATATAGGTGTACCATGCACCCATAAGGGTACATGGCAGGCTATTACCATCCGTGAGCGACCTTGTTGCCTTTGTCTTGCCTATACATAAAACCGCCAAGTTTCAACGAGTCAAGAACAAAGCGCACAAAGACGCTCTATTTTAATATGTCTGCAAACCCTCCCACAGACCCTTCGGCCGCTTGGTTTTATACCTGTAGCGACTTTATCGGGCTTCTGCTTATAGGTTTGCGTGGTAAAATTACAAAGTTTTTTTTATATTTTCAATGTAATTGTAATTTTTTTTGTAAAATTCTTCAATTTTTATAACCTTCTTTATCATAGATGGTATCAATTTTATATCGTTATTCTCATCAATGGGGTCCCTCTATTATATTATTGATTCATCTGAATCACTTGAATCATCTGAATCACTGAATCACCTGAATCGCATGAATCACTTGAATCACTATTGCCCTTTCTGAACGCGAATGTTGCAGCATCTTTGGTATTCTCAAATTAGAAATCATTAACATTACGTAATCTAACTTTTATCAGCACCCATTGTTTTATAATTACTACAAGAGAAATTTCACTCTTGTCTTATAAATAAACACAGTTATGGATAAAGAAAAGAAATCTTACTATTTCAATGTGATTGAAGCCAAAGATGGGAAAATGAACGAAGTGATGAACTTCAATTTCGGCGGTCATCATGACCTTGCCGCAATGGTGGAAAATGCAAAGGCATCAGGCATCTTTGCAAAAGACAAGCACGCCAAGGAATTTGTGATTGGTATGCGCCTCCTCCACCATGCTCTCAAGAAAAACGCCGACTCACCTCTCTTTGCTGAGTTCATACCTCAGTTCAAAGCTTTCAAACAGAAAGTGCGTGAGCAACTCGGATGCAAGTGCAATGATTGCAACTGCGGGAAATAACATTTCCATCTTCAGATAAGGGATTGATGACGCCACCGTCATCAATCCCTTTATCCTTTTAACAACCCCTACGGACAAAATCAGAAAATAAGATTGCAAAAACTTATTTTTGTATGACGTTAAAAACTATTTAGCATCTCTTAACGTTATAACTCTGAACGTGCCATACATCCATAGGTGGACCGAGGACGCACGGCACCTCATGTCCGTATTGTTTCACTCTACTAAATAAAAGGTTATGCATCTTACCCCAAAAGAAGAAGACAAACTTAAGCTGCTGACTCTCGGCATGATTGCCGAACGCCGTCTGCAAAAAGGACTAAAGCTGAATTATCCTGAATCAGTCGCCTACATCACCTCCTGCGCACTTGAGGGTGCCCGCGAGGGGAAGACTGTGGAGGAAGTCATGCACGACGCCGCAAATGTGCTGACAAAGGATCAGGTGATGGAAGGTGTCGCCGATATGATCGGGCTCCTGCAGGTAGAAGCCGTATTCACCGATGGGTCCAGGCTCGTGTCAATCCACAAGCCTATCAAGTAACAGGTATAACAACGTAAAAAGATTTTATCATCATGGCTAATGACACTTACACGACTCCTAACGGAGTTTTCCAGGGTCAACCTGATATAGCATATCCCAAGACCCCGGGATTTGAACCGTCGACACCTGTACCCGTAGGCGGAGTCATCCTTGCCGAAGGCAACATCGAGTATAACACCGACCGCCGAACCGTCTCCCTGAAAGTGCGCAACACCGGCGACCGACCCATCCAGATCGGCAGCCACTTCCATTTCTTCGAGGTGAACCGATTCATGGAGTTTGACCGTGAGGCAGCATTCGGAATGCATCTCAACATACCGGCTACCACGGCTATACGCTTCGAGCCGGGTGAGGAGAAAGAGGTGGAGCTCGTAGAATTTGCCGGGAAGCACCGCATCATCGGCTTCAACGACCTCACCAATGGATATGCCGGATACGAAGACTCTCCTTCATACTATCCTTGTAAGATGGAGGCTTTCCGCAAGATGCAGGAATATGGCTTCAAGAATATCTCCGAGGAGGAGGCTGAAGCCGAGTTCACCACACCAACCCCATCCAACACTAAGAAATAAGCGCCATGGCTCAAATATCAAGACAAGAATATAACAATCTTTTCGGTCCTACCGTAGGCGATAAGATCAGGCTTGGCAACACCAACCTTTACGTTGAAATTGAAAAAGATCTCCGCGTCTACGGAGATGAGGTAGTTTACGGCGGCGGCAAAACAATACGCGACGGCATGGGCACCGCCAACACCGTCACTTCTGACAGCGGATCACTTGACCTCGTGATCACCAACGTCACTATCCTTGACCCGGTGCTCGGCGTGATAAAGGCCGACGTGGGCGTAAAGGATGGCAAGATCGCCGGCATCGGTAAGGCAGGCAACCCCAACATTATGAAGGGTGTCAGCCCTAACCTATGCACAGGTCCTTCGACTGATGCCATTTCCGGCGAGCATCTTATCCTTACTGCCGCCGGTATTGACGGACACGTACACTTCATCGCTCCGCAGCAAGCCTATAACTGCCTCAGCAACGGTATCACAACCCTTATCGGAGGCGGCATCGGTCCTACCGACGGCACTAATGGCACAACAATCACTTCCGGAATCTGGAATGTCCGCAAGATGTTTGAAGCTACCGAAGGACTCCCCATCAACATGGGTTTCCTCGGCAAGGGCAACTCTTCAGTGGCGGAGACTCTCTCCGAGCAGATCGTGGCGGGCGCCATGGGTTTCAAGGTGCATGAGGACTGGGGATCCACCCCGGCTGCAATACGCGCAGCCCTGACCGTGGCTGATCAATATGACGTGCAGGTGGCAATCCACACCGACACCCTCAACGAGGGGGGCTACGTGGAGGATTCAATTGCCGCTATGGACGGAAGGACAATCCACACATACCACACCGAGGGTGCAGGCGGCGGTCATGCCCCCGACCTCCTGAAGGTGGCGTCAATGGCAAACGTGCTACCCTCCTCCACCAACCCCACACTCCCATTCGGAATCAATTCAGAGGCTGAGCTTTTCGACATGATCATGGTCTGCCACAACCTCAACCCGAATATCCCCTCCGATGTGGCATTTGCCGAAAGCCGTGTGCGTCCCGAGACCCAGAGCGCGGAGAATATTCTCCACGATCTCGGCGTGCTCTCGATGGTTTCATCCGACTCCCAGGCTATGGGTCGCGTCGGCGAATCGTTCATGCGTACATTCCAGATGGCCTCCTACATGAAGGATGCCCGTGGTAAACTTCCCGAGGATTCCGACAAGAACGACAACTTCCGAGTGCTCCGTTATCTTGCGAAGATCACCCTCAACCCGGCTATCTGCTATGGCATAAACGATATCTTAGGCTCAATTGAAGTGGGCAAGATGGCGGATCTCGTGCTTTGGGAGCCGGCATTCTTCGCCACCAAGCCAAAGATGGTGATCAAAGGCGGACTAATCAACTGGGCACAGATGGGCGATCCCAACGCCTCACTCCCGACGCCGCAGCCGGTGATGATGCGTCCGATGTTCGGGGCCTTCGGCAAGGCTATGCCCCGCACTTGCGTCCGCTTCACGTCGAAGGCTGCCATAGAGAACGGTCTGAAGGATATAATCCGCACAGACAATATCCTTTACCCGGTGCACGGCGTGCGTCAGCTCGGAAAAGCCGACATGCTTCTCAACACTGCCACTCCACAGATCGAGGTCAATCCCGAAACCTTTGACGTATACGTAGACGGTAAGCTCGCCTACGTGCCGCCGGCCAAGGAACTGTCGCTCGGACAGCTTTACTGGTTCAGCTGATAAGTATTATTCCAATAGTGTGTCTTGGGAAACAGACCATCCGTGTGCCTGTTTCTCAAGACACATTTGAAAATACCCCTTATATTCCACACCCATAATCAATACTCAAGTCCTGAATTATGCAAATCTTCACTGAGATATTAGGCAATATCCACTCTCCCGAATGGGAGAAGAAAATAGATGGATTCCATGTGGAATCAATCATTCTTGACCAATGGACTGCGCAGAAGAGCCGTTTCCTCGCCAAGAGCGACCATGGCAACGAATATCCCGTGGCACTCAAGCGCCAGTCGCAGATTGTAGACGGCGACGTGGTCTACTATAATCCTGACGAGAAAAAGGTGATTGTGTTGCGTCTGAGTCTGAATCCCGTGCTTGAGATCGACCTCTCGAAGCTCGAGGGTAAGACTCCCGAAGAGATCATACGCATCTCGGTAGAACTCGGTCATGCTATCGGCAACCAGCATTGGCCCGCCGTGGTGAAAGGCACTAAGGTATACGTGCCGCTGACGGTCGACAGGAAGGTGATGCTGAGCGTTATGGAGACCCACAACATCGACGATATCGAATACACTTTCCATGAGGGCACAGAGGTGATCCCATATATGGCACCTCACGAGATTCGCCGCCTCTTCGGAGGGGCATCCCACGGCAACCACCATATTCATGGCGACGGCGAACATGCCCACGCCCACATCGCATACTAAGCACTATATTACGCAACCAAAATTCAATCAGAAGATGAACTCCCTGATGCACCTCCTGCAATTCACCGACTCGGCATTCCCCGTAGGCACATTCTCATTCTCCAACGGGCTCGAGACCGCTGCCCACATGGGCATTGTGCATGATGCCGACACTCTCGAGCAGTATGCCCGGTCTGTATCCCTACAGGCGGCATACAGCGACGGCGTGGCTTCACTCATGGCTCATCGCGCAGCTTCCACAAAAGATTATGACTCGATCGTGAAGATCGACCATGAGATAATGCTATTCAAGATGAACGATGAGGCAAGGCTGATGCTGAAACGCATGGGTAAGAAACTTGCGGAACTTGGGACGAAACTCTTCCCCGACGACGATTTGTTCCGGCGCTGGCTTGAAGATATCGACGCCGGGAAAACTCCGGGATCGTATCCCGTGGCACAAGGGATCGCCTTCGCCCTGGCGGGGCTTGATGAGAAATCGCTCTACGCAAGCCATCAGTATGGAGTAATCAACATGGTGCTCTCCGCGGCTCTACGTTGCGTCAGAGTATCGCATTACGACACTCAGAAGATACTCTTCAAACTCTCGGAAGAGACCATGACCCATTTCAAGCGGGCATCTGAGATGACCTTTGACGACATGAACTCGTTCGTGCCTGAAATGGATATCTTCGCATCGCTCCACGAACGCGGCATGATGCGTATGTTCATGAATTAATCCAAGTAAAAAAACGAATAAAAATCCATCATAAATTATGTCAACCTGCAGAATAGGCGTCGGAGGTCCGGTAGGCTCCGGCAAGACCGCACTTATCGAGGCCATCACTCCCCGACTCATGGAGAAAGGGATGAGCGTGCTTATCATCACCAACGACATTGTCACCACCGAAGATGCCAAACACGTGCGTAAGACACTGAAAGGCATCCTCATGGAAGACCGTATAATCGGCGTCGAGACAGGCGCCTGCCCCCACACCGCCGTGCGCGAGGACCCCTCTATGAATATCGCAGCCGTGGAGGAGATGGAGGCTAAGTTTCCGGATGCCGACGTGGTGCTTATAGAATCGGGAGGCGACAACCTCACCCTCACGTTCAGCCCCGCGCTGGTGGATTTCTTCATCTACGTGATTGACGTCGCCGCCGGCGACAAGATCCCGCGTAAGGATGGTCCCGGAATCTCGCAGAGCGATATTCTCGTCATCAACAAGATCGACCTTGCCCCCTACGTCAACGCCTCGCTTGAAGTGATGGATCATGATTCCAGGCTTATGCGTCCCGGCAAACCTTTTGTATTTACAAATTCAATGACCGGCGAAGGCATCGACGAGCTTGTCGACCTTATTTTCAAGATGGCTCTGTTTGACAAGGCGGAGTGACGCCATTAACTACAGGTCTTACCCATAACCAACCCCTTTGCTATGAAAGCTGTCAACCGACAATATTCTGACTCTCCCGAGGTAAACTTCGACTCAATGCCGGAAATGGCTCCCTATCTCCAGCAGCCCGACGCTATGTATGTGGGCTGCCCCGGCAAGCACGGCTATCTCAACCTGGGCTTCGTGCTCGACAAGAGCGGTAAGTCGATTCTCCGCGAACTCGACCGCCGTGCCCCTCTCATCGTGCAGCAGGAGCTTTATTTCGACGAGGAGTTGCCGGAGATGCCGTGCGTCTATATCCTTTCATCGGGTGGTCCGAACGTCGACGGCGACCGCTATGCCCAGAATTTCCGGGTTGGTGCCGGAGCAATGGCTTTCATCAGCACTGGTGCGGCTACGAAACTCGCGGAAATGAAGCGTAACTACTCCGGCATGATGCAGAATATCGTGCTGGAGGAGAACGCTTACCTCGAATATCTCCCCGAGCCGATAATTCCATGCCGACATACGCGGTTTATCTGCAACACTACCATGACAGTACACCCCTCCGCCACCGTCTTCTATTCCGAAATATACATGGGAGGAAGGAAATATTATGGCAACGGTGAATTGTTTGAATATGACATACTCTCCGTGTGTACACGCGGCAAACGTCCTGACGGCTCCGATCTCTTCCGCGAGAAGTTTATCATAGACCCTCACCGCAGCCATATACGCGATATCGGCATAATACATGGCTACGATGTCTTTGCCAACGTAATAGTGATGACGCCCGAGGAGTCTGCCAAGCAGATATATGAAGCCACTGAGCCGTTTATCGATCGCGAACGCAGGCTGGCGGCAGGCATCACCCACCTTCCGGGTGGCGCAGGACTACTCTTCAAGGTGCTCGGCATGGAGCCGGGACCGGTAAAGGCACTCGTGAGGGAATTCTGCTCGCGGGTGCGTATGGCGGTCAAAGGGAAACCGGTGCCTCCGGAATTCCCTTGGCGATAGCGGAAAGAGTCAATACGTGAGTTATCATAAAGTGTTAAACCATCAAAATCATTCGATATGGCAACAGCAGCATCCAATAAAGAGCCTTCACAAATGATGTTGTGTGTAAGGACAATGCTTAGGGGAGCAGGACAGGTGATGTTTCAATGTTCATCATGGACAGGCTTATTATTCCTCGCCGGAATCTTCTGGGGCGCGTATTCTGCAGCCACTCAGCAGGTGGCATGGGGCGCAGTCACCGGTCTTTGCGCATCCACATTGGCAGGCTACCTCCTGAAAGAGAAAAATTCCGATGGAGATGAGGGTCTATGGGGTTTCAACGGCATCCTCGTGGGATGCGCTTTCCCCACATTCTGTGCAAATACATGGCTTATGTGGGCATCCCTTATCTTCTTCTCAATGCTATCCACTTGGCTTCGGAAAGGGTTTAACAATATAATGGCTCCGTGGAAGATCAATTCCCTTACGTTCCCCTTCGTTTTCCTGACTTGGATGTTTCTCTTCGCCTCAAGGATATTCGACGGCATACAGCCTATCGGACTGTCGCACGCGGAATTGCCGGAAAGCTTCAGTTTTTCGCTCGACACATCGTTCCTCTCTCTGGTAGAATATTGGCTTAAAGGCATCTCTCAAGTCTTCCTGATAAATTCATGGGTGACGGGCATCCTATTCCTCGTCGGGCTCGCTATCTGCAATTGTTGGGCGGCACTCTGGGCTGCCGTAGGATCGGCACTCTCCCTCGCACTTGCCATACTCTTCAAGGCTAACCCTTCCGACATTGCCAACGGACTCTTCGGATTCAGCCCCGTGCTTACCGGCATTGCAATAGGAATGACATTCTATGAGGTGAATTGGAAGACGGCTCTATGGGCAATAGCCGGAATCATTGCCACATTCTTCATCCAGGCGGGTATGGACGTGATGATGGAGCCTTGGGGATTACCAACATTGACCGGTCCTTTCTGCGTGGCCACCTGGATTTTCCTTCTCCCCCTATATAAATTCGGGAAGGGTGAACAAGACTTCAGCCGTTGGCGTTCAAGAATAAAGGAGGTCCAGCAGCGAGTGGACACTGATCTCACCGATGCGATTGACAACATCACAGAAAAGGATAAAGGCATTACAGACAACCAAAAGAAATAGCATACCATAATGGCTGGCAATAAAACAAAAAGTATCTCAATAGCATCCATGCCGCTCACGCGACGTGGATGCTACATTGTCGCCGTAAGCTCCATGGAGCAGATTATTGGCGCAGGACTGTCGACCGTCATAGGGATAATGTTGCCTATGATACAATTGGTGACTCAGCCTCAAATGCCATCCGCTCTTCAGGGATTTATAGGAGCCACCGGACTGATAGGCATAGCTGTAGGCTCCATGATCATCGGTAAACTGAGCGACCGGCAGGGCTATCTGAAATGGTTCAGGATATGCCCCATTCTGATTATGGTTGGCGCTTTGATAAGCTATTTCCTCACCGACACCCCATGCCTCATAGCCGGATTGCTGATTGCCGGCATCGGAGTAGGCGGAGGATATTCACTTGATTCAGCATATATCTCGGAACTCTTGCCGGAAAAATGGCGGCAGATAATGGTAGGCGTTGCAAAGGCATCATGCTCTCTCGGATTTATTGTCGTGGCTCTCTTATGCTGGCTTATACTCAGTAAAGATCCCAACCCGAAAATTTGGAACAGGCTGATGCTGATAATTGCTGCCTCCGGACTGCTGACATTGCTGCTGAGGATAAACTGGGCGGAAAGTCCGCGTTGGCTGCTATCGAAAGGGAAGACTGCTATGGCTCAAGCCGCCTTGGAAAAATTCTATGGACCCGGTGTCGCGATAGCCCCTCAGCCTCTACTGCCTCAGGCTAAATCTAATGTGGGCATAGCTCAGATGTTTCATGGAGAGAATTTCAAACGCGTAATCTTCAGTGGTATACCATGGGCGTGCGAAGGTCTCGGTGTATATGGGTTCGGAGTGTTTCTTCCGGTGCTCGTAATGGCATTGGGCATAGAGAGTTCATCAGTCGAAGGGATGCCCAAAATAATCGATTCGGTGAAAGTCACAACACTCGTGAATTTCTTCATCCTTCCCGGATTCATCATCGGTCTTCTATTAATGAATCGCCTGAATCATGTCAGACTCCTTTCATTAGGGTTCATCGGAAGTGCTGTTGGACTCGGTATCCTGTATGCAGGCTACGTCTTCCACATGCCGGACCTGGTCATGATCATAGGATTCATAATTTTTGAAATCACACTTAATGCGGGACCCCACCTCATCACCTACATTATACCCTCCAGGATATATCCCGTGGAAGACCGTGGTACAGGCACAGGCATCGCCGCCATGATCGGCAAGGTCGGTGCAGTGACCGGGGTGATTATCATGCCTATCTTGCTTGAGGCAGGAGGCGCAAAGCTCGTGCTTATTGTCTCCTTCTTTGTGATGATAGCAGGGGCGGCTATCTCCTTGATATATGGGAAAGCCCTTAATCTGATTAATAATAATTAAAAAAGAATACCACGATGCACATGTCAGACGCATTGCTCTCTCCCCCCGTCGCCTTGTCAGCCGGAATCGTATCGGCACTCCTGATTGGAGTGTCGGCTTCACGCATAAAGCATGAGGATCGGGATGGGGACGCCCCTTTGATGGGAGTGCTGGGAGCATTTGTTTTCGCAGCTCAGATGATCAACTTCACCATACCGGGCACAGGCTCAAGCGGACACATAATCGGAGGGCTACTGCTGGCAGCTCTCCTTGGACCCTGGCGTGGTTTCATCACGCTATGCTCGGTGCTTATCGTGCAATGCCTCGTATTTGCCGACGGCGGACTCCTGGCATTAGGCTGCAATATCATCAATATGGCAGCCATGAGTTGCCTTGTGGCCTATCCTCTCGTGTTTAAGCCGCTGTTGGGACAGAATCTGAACAAGAGCAGGATAATGCTTGCATCTGTAGTTGCAAGTGTAGTCGGTCTTGAATTGGGAGCATTCATGGTGAGTGTGGAGACCGTATTGTCAGGAATCTCCGCTCTTCCGATGAACCGGTTCATTCTTTTCATGCTGCCGATACATCTCGCCATAGGTATATGCGAAGGGATAGCAACAGGATTGGTACTCGTGTTTGTATCCCAGCGTGCGCCGGCTATGATGATGTGGAATGTGCCGGAAAACTCAGCCGCCACGCGAAAGAGCCGACGCAGCATGGTAGTCATCTTCGCGGTGGCAGCACTGATTCTTGCTGTCGCTTTTGCATGGATTGCTTCCGAAAATCCTGATGGTCTTGAATGGGCGATCATGAAACTCACCGGCTCGACCGAACTGGCACCGTCGGCCACCCCTTCCACCGCCTTTATGCCGGACTATGAATCTCATCTGTCGGGCATCGTCGGAGGCATTATCGTGATGATGATATTATGGGCGGTGTCGATGATGATATTCAGGCGTAAACCACAGCAAAAGCCACGACAGTGAACGGTCTTGAAAAAGCTCTTCAGACATTACACGGCTACGGCTCAAGGCATTCAGCAATCGACACGGGCATTCAGCTCTTCGTCACGCTAGGATTTATCGTGGCGGTGGTAAGCGTCCCTACGGTTGATCCCGCCCGTCTTATATGGTTCTTTGCATTTCCTGTGATAATGGCGGAAGCTCTCAGAATCGGATACGCCCACGTGTTCTGCCGATCCCTATGGTTGTTGCCTTTTATAATCCTTATCGGAATCTTCAATCCAATCATTGATCGCCAACCAGCTTGGGAAATAGGCAATATCGTGATAAGCAAAGGATGGATAAGCTTTATATCCGTAGTTCTCCGAGGTTTACTGTCGGTGCAGGCTCTTCTGATACTTGTGGATTCATGCGGATTCAACAATATCTGCCGCGTTCTTCATGGAGTGGGTGTTCCCTCTGTGCTCGTGACACAGCTTCAGATGCTCTACCGTTTTATGGGTGTGCTCATGGAGGAAGCATTGATCATGCATCGCGCCCGGCAATCACGGGGATTCGGACGCAAAAGCTACCCACTGAAGATGTGGGCTACGTTTGCCGGGCAACTTCTTATGAGGTCGCTTGACCGCGCGTCACGCATAAATCGCGCAATGCTTGCAAGAGTATATGACAGCAAACGTATTCATAAAGCGAAACGACCCAAGCTTACGAGAAATGACTGGATCTATCTCGCGGCATGGACGACAATAATATTATTCATACGTTTCATCGATATCTCAGCCATTATCGACAAGTGGCTATCAACTCATCTTACATAAAGATATGAGCCATCATTATTTGCAATTCACCGATGTGCATTATCGCTACCCCGGCAGTAATGCAGATGCCCTTAAAGGGGTCTCCTTCCGCATAGTCCACGGCGAGCGCGTGGCACTCCTCGGACTTAACGGTTCGGGCAAATCCACATTATTGCTCCATACCAATGGCTTGTGTATACCGGATTCGGGAAGCGTCAATGTGGGAGGTATACCTGTAACTAAGAAAACAGCCCCTTTGGTACGCCAGACAGTTGGGATGGTGTTTCAGAATGCCGATGACCAGCTATTCATGCCGACCGTTGAGGATGATGTCGCATTTGGTCCGCGAAATATGATGCTTCCTGAAGAGGAGGTGGAACGTAGAGTGTCTTCCGCGCTTGAGGCTGTCGGATGCATGGAATTGCGTAAGCATAGTTCGCAAGAACTGTCAGGGGGGCAACGTCGTGCTGTGGCAATAGCTACTGTATTATCTATGGAACCATCTATTCTTATCCTTGATGAACCGACAGCCAATCTTGACAGGGCGACAAGAAGAAAACTCATTGAAATACTCAATACTCTGACCCATACTGTAGTGATAGCGACTCACGACCTTGAACTGGCACTTGAGTTCTGCAACCGTGCCATTTTTATGGATAGCGGACACATAGCAGCGGATGGACAGGTATACGACATACTTACCGACCATCCTCTGATGGAACGCACAGGAATGGACATACCCTCTTGGGTAGGGATATACAAACCGACTCTCATTTCATAATTAAACAGGAGTCGGATTTTCAACTTGATTTTGCGCTAATCCTCGTTTTTTCCTATAGACTTATTTTCTACGGCTTTCTCTTCTACAACTTTCTCATGTGCGTCTTTCTTGCCTTTGATGAAAAAGAAATCGTTGAAAAGACGACTGTCGTCTAATGCCTTCACTTTATTAGTGACGAAGACCGTGAACAACGGCAACATCAGCATACCACCTGTAGGAAGAATCACGGATATTATCTTACCGATAGGCGTAACTGCACTGAAATAGCAACCGACTGTAGTGGTGTTCATTGCCGACCAATAAAGGGCATCCCAGAATGTCTTCACATTGGTGTTGACCCCATACTCTTCATAGAAGAATATAAGCGACATGATATATACCATTGAGAGAAGTATTGCCACGTATTGCGTCATCAGAGATGTCGCTCGGTTCTGGGATATATACCCTGTGACCATTGCAAGCGAATACGCGCCACGCATCAACGGAACAAATCTAACATAAAAGAGCAACTCCGGACTAAGATGTATGTTTGTGAGATTTACTATATTCAGATATGGAATTGATATGAGGAAGAAGAACCATCGTGACTTGAGATATTTCTTCTTATCATACGACATTATAAGCTCTATGAAGAAATCTGCAAGAAACACCACACAGACCCAAAACTGGAAGGTCATATAGGTATGATTACTCAAGAATGGGATATCCTCAAACGTATCGTATGAGATGTAGACTATCAGCAACAATGATAGAATCAATACTATACCATGCGATATGTCGGCTGTATATCTGCGTGCCTTGCTTTCGGGTGCCACAGTGGTGGGAACTTTTGTAGTCGAATCGCTCATCAGTCATATAATTTTATTGGGAATCTACGGCTATATCGCCGCACGTATATATAACGCCCCCATTCTTGCATTTGTTCTACCCCACCCGACCCGACCACTCACAACATCCACTCAACCTACGTCCCAAAAAACATCATTCAATTTTTTGCGTATTAAATAATAATGGGTAATTTTGCACTATATGTCAAACATTTGCAATCATCACGCAAATAAAGGGATATGGAATCTCAAAATAAAGGATTACAGACTTTTTAATGTAGATTCCCATCTGCTCATCAATTGCGGTAATACTGATTGAATATGGCAAAAGAAGCGACTAATATAAAAGGATAATCTTCTGATGGAAGGATGCTATGGAAAGCGTATGATGCTTTGCTTGTCACAATAAATCCAAGCAAGCATAAACCTTTCCGACATACTGCGTCAAGAAGTATAGATCGGTAAAACAGTCCTTAATGTATTCAAAAAACTTGGTTATGAAATCAATATTTAATGGTAGAACAGAAGTCTCTATAAAGACTAACGATTCTTTTGTTTTTGACTTTGATAAAATGTACACACAAGCTTCTGACATAATTACAGAGGCTCGTGATACAGCATATCGACAGATTAACGAAGCCCTTGTTCGTCGCAATTGGATGCTCGGGAAACTTATTGCGGAACAAGAATTAAAATTAAAAGACAGAGCTTCCAATTATGGAATGGACATCATAACCGGTCTTGCTAAGCGGCTTACCGATGCTTATGGTAAAGGCTTTAATAAGACAAGCCTTTATGCATACGCGAAGTTTTACGAAATGTTTCCAGAGATTTTCCACACAGTGTGTGGAAAATCTTCAATATTGCTTTCGTGGTCACATTATCGCACACTAATTCAAGAATTTAACAAAGATGCACGCTCATGGTATGAGCAAGAAGCTATTACACAAGGTTGGAGCGTGCGTACACTTCAACGAAACATAAGTTCGCAATATTACTTTCGTTTGCTTGCTTCTCAAAGGAAAAATCTTGTAGAGCAGGAAATGCTGCAACTTACAGCACCGCTACAAAGCACTGACCCCACAGAGTTTATAAAGAATCCTGTTATCGGCGAGTTTCTTGGATTCACAGCCGACAATTCTTTCCAAGAATCTGAATTGGAGCAGTCAATAATCAACAACCTTGAAAAGTTCTTGTTGGAAATGGGTAAAGGTTTTGCTTTTGTTGCCCGTCAGCAGCATATTCATACAGAGAAGAAAGATTATTATATAGACCTTGTCTTTTACAATTATTTCCTTAAATCATTTATATTGATAGACCTTAAAACATCAATAATTACGCATCAAGATGTGGGGCAGATGGATATGTATGTACGTATGTATGATGAGCTAAAGCGCACCGAAGGTGATAATCCGACGATTGGTATCGTATTATGCTCAGAAACAGATGAGGACATTGCACGTTTTTCGGTATTGCATGATAATGACCGTTTATTTGCGTCAAAATATATGTTATATATGCCGACAACTGAACAATTGCGAGCTGAAATAGAACGTCAAAAAGAAATCTTTTATTTAAAGCACAGAAACGTTGAAGAATAATATATTTTATATAAGCAACTCAAAGAAAAATAGAACCAACGGCATAGATTTTCACCATAATTAATCTTTATGTTACCACAAAATTTATCCACCACCATATCAGAAACAGAAGATCAAATTCTGTCGGGCATAGCACGTTCCATAAAAGAAGCCAAAGATGGCAAAACATATTCCTTAGATACACTATGGAATCAGCTATAACTTTAACCTATATCCTAAGTTAATAGATTAGCCTAATATCTTGAGCAATAATCAATAAAAGCACATTCGTATGGAATAGAACAATGGTCTCCTCGTTTAATTTTTGGCTCCCCAACCTTTTGTATATTCTTAAATCTAACTATATCTGATTTCACTTTGTACTGTATAGGCAGTATTTTATCAAGGACTGATTCCTTAACAAATAGTTTAGTTATGTCACAATTATCAATAGTAAGTTGATCTAAAGGAATATTTAATTCTGCGATATAATCCTTATTAAGATATATCAACACAAAATCAGAGAGTTTCAGATTATTACTGATAACATAATATTGCAGAGCATTGTCTAAAATAAATGTGTCTGTTATATCTGTAGAACTTTTTACTTCGTATGCAACAAAACCGTTATCTGTATATGTCAATATATCAACAGCTGCAAAAACATCCTCAAACACAAAAGCTGCCTCATATATAGGAAGATTGTTCTTTATGGCAACCTTAGTGTTTTCAATCCAACTATGTTGTTTCAGATTGAATGGTAGCGACATCTTAAATTTATCAACAAAACATTCTCCTCGCAAAATATGTGAAGCATCAACACCTCCTGGAAAAAGATGTTGAGCCAGTTCGCCAATCAAATGCCCTCTATCAAATTTCTTTTAAGTATCAACTGACAATTTACGCTCCTTGTACTTATTTCGATAAAGCCACAGTGACTTTTCACATTGCGAACCCATAATAAACATTGACTTCGAAAGTTGGAATGAACCGAGTTTCTTAATCGAGTCAAAATAAATTTTAGACGCAATCTTTTCATACGCTGTTATATCACCAATACCATAAGGTTCACCATACTTACAATACATCCTACACCAATGTGCCTCAATCGCAGCATTAAGATAATCCTTTTGAGCAAAATATTCTTTTGCTGCCTCAAAGCAACAATATAAACCGCTTGTATCTCCCATTTTCATCTATTGTTTTATCAAAAAAAGATTGAGTCTGTGTAATCTTGCTTAACACAAAATTACCAGACATCAACCTATTAAAGATGTGTTTATTTCTGAATGAAGTACATCTGAATGACTCTTTTCTCCTACTTCGATAAGAAATAAAGTATAATCATTGTGACAAATAGTATGAAATTACATATCAAAAGATACGTAAACTTTCTATGTATTTTATCAATGTTTGAAGATACTTTATTTGTTATATCTTCCACTGATTTATTGATAGCGGAAATTGTTGCTTGACATGACTCTGAAATATTTTTCCGATCTTTGTCAAATGATTCAGCTTTACTACGATAATCTTTATCAATCGCAGTTACAAGTTCCTGCAAATTATCATTTATGGAAGAAAGGCTCCTTACATAGTCGGATGTTGCTACTTTAAGACCACTATATGAATTGACCGTATTTTCCACCTGCTGGCGAGCCGAATCAATGTTTCTAAGACTATTCTCCAGCTCTGATAATGTTTGGTTTATCTTTTCATCAATCATCTTCTTGTATATTTAGAAATTATATTATTCAAGCTATTCAAATGTTTTCTCAACTGTATATATGTATGTAATTTCTGAAGATAATCCTTTTTTGACTCATCAATAGCTGCATGAGCTACAAGCAAATCCGCATATTCATCAAGTAATTTCAAATTTCCATTATTTGAATAATATGCTAAGACCTCTTCATAGTCATTACATATTTCCTCCTCCAACATCTCATTCTCTTGCTGCCCAAGGAACAGTATGCAGAAAATATTAAGCAAATTAAGAACCGGATTCTTAGGAGCAGCCCTACGAATTAATCGCACTGCACCCTGAAGATGCTTCACATTGTCCTTTTGAGAATCATTGTTCACAATGTCTGCATCAACTACTCTCATATATTTTCTAACCAAGTCAAAACTTGATATTTCCGCTTCTAAATGTTTATTGACATCTGTATCATCCTTGAGAGAATAAGGCACTTCCATGTTTACACTTGCATCATAAGTGACGAATCCTTCTCTGGCATATTTTGAATTAAAGTAGTAATATATGAAGTCTTTTAAATCCTCATTTGTTTCTTTCCAATCTTTTTTTGATGTAATTGCAGTATTACAGAATTGTTCCATATCCAAAATACCTCTGGCTCTCTTATCTGCAATACTTCTGTATATAAATGAAGTCAGATGTTTCAGGCAGGCCATAATGACACCATCGGTCTGCGCCATCTCTTTGACTTCTTCAATCATCGTTTCTACTTTATCTTTAGAATAGTATTTACTATAATAATAACTTAGATATTCATTATAGCGCGACTCTTCCTGACAAATTGTTGTGATACGGAATTCTTTTTTAGCATAATCCTCCGTAAAATCATCTATCAGTCCAATAATACACATCCGATATATTGCCTTTTGAATGGCATTTTTGTAATCTGCATACCCGTATCCATATTTTCTTCTATATCTATTATCTTCTTTTTTTTGTTTCTCCGTTAAAAATATTGGTAAATTATTTTGTTTTAGTTGATTATTATAATATTCCAATAAGGCTGAATCTTCTTTATACGATATATAATATGTCAGAATCTTTCCATTTGGATATTTGTCAATAAATTTAGTAATTCCATTTTCATTCTTAATAATAGGCACTTCAATATTTCCAAACTCTTCGTTACTTATCAATATCGGATGATACGTTATTAATTTTTCCATAATAAATAATTCAAAGTTTTCTCCAAGGAAATTACTATCATAGAAAAATTTATTTGCAATATAGTCTGCAGAAAAATTTTGTATTTGACGAGTCTTTATATTTTGATAGGGAAACTTTTTTGAAGAATACAGTATTGTCGCCAAAGCCATTTTCCTATCACGTCCCGCTCGTCCAGCCTCTTGAACAAATGACTCCAAAGACCCGGAATAATTCATGTGGAATGTCATTCTAACATTAGACTTGTCTATGCCCATTCCAAAAGCCTTCGTCGCCACCATAAGATTGGCTTCTCCATTAAGAAAAACATCTTGATTTTTTACATTATCACCACCTTTATATTGTGTTATAAATCGCATACCTTTTCTTGAAAGGTTTTCTGCAACATGAGGAACTCCCCCACTACAATTTTCAGCACGTGGACAAAAAACAATACCTGCCATTTCTGTATTTGAAGAATCCACCCAATTCTTCTCCACATCTATTTTTATATCAGATGTCCGTATTGCATCGCTTATTTCTTTATCTGTGATATTTTCTCGCACCAAAAAACTTTCTTTTATGAAGTTGATGGAACTTTCATCCTGTATTTTCTCTAAAAGATTCGTTGCTTCATTTATTACCTGAGGAAGTATTTCCTCCTTAATGTCTGAAACTCCCCACTCATCTCCTGCATTAGTCGCATCTACATGATAAACATTATATTGCAATTCCAATCTGTTGGTATTTTCATATCTGACCGTAGCATCATCTTCTAATGAATAAGAATTGGCACCGGAAAGTTCTCGTTCTACATCCGCCAAAACGTCAAATGAAGCTGTCGCCGTCAAACCAAATAAAGATATATGGTTATCTGCACCCTCAACTTCTTTAGGCAAAACATAGTTATACAGATTACGGCCTAAATGAAGATATGCCAACCGGAAGTCATGACCCCATTCTGAAACACAATGCACCTCATCAATTACTCCATAAGAGAAATAAACTCCGGATTCTCTCATAGAACGCAATACTTTTCGAAAACGATAAATACTTAGACGTTCTGGAGAGAGAAACATGATTTGTATTTGAGATCCGGTAAGAGCTTGCTCTCGTTTGTGTGCCTCTTCTTTATTAATTGTGATATCGCCATTAATATAAGAAATGCAATCAATACCTATTTTAAGCAATCCATCGTATTGGTCTTTCATCAAACCCTTTAATGGATCAACCACCAATGTCACTCCAGGCTGAAGCATTGCAGCCAACTGATAAGTCAAGGATTTACCACCGCCAGTTGGCAAAAGACCAATCACACTTTTCAATCCTAATGCTCTATTTAGAATTGGTAATTGTCCGGGACGGAAATCCTCTTTTTGAAAAATAAGTTTGAGAAAATATCTGAGATGTGATGTTATTTCTTCGTTTACAATGTATTTACCACTTGAATTTTTCGCTACAAACGGTTTATATTTAATACGCTCTGTTGTATAAAGCATACGTGATTCGTAAACCGATTTAGAAGAACGGACAATAAAATAGCAATCATTCTTAACCTTATATTTTGAAAAAGCCACATGTTCATAATCGGCATATTTATCTGCCGATATATCAATGACCATATCAAATATGTCATTTGTATTGAGAGAAGGGGCTGCGCTAAGATTTATTTGAGGCAATAACATATCACTATAGCCATCTGTCATTGCAATGAGATTATTATATATCTCCACAAAATCATTGATTGCCAAATTAGCTACATCCGTTACATCTTCTATAATCAAAATATTCCATGCTGAGGATTGTATGCTAAGCCGTCCAGTTATCATAGCTTCTATGATAGTCTTTTGGATTTGAGCTATCACCTTTAATGATATTTCCCTTTTTGCCGTTTCTTGATGTAACAGAGCAGAACTAACATATTCACTTGCATACGTTGGTATGCCTCTTGATATGAGGTTACTGATAAGTGCAAAAATTGGATTCAATTCTTTTCGTACAGTCATATCAAATGGAGCCATTATCTCAAAAGCACCATTTTTTATATCCCTAAACTTTGAGTCTGGCATTGTTTCGGCATAACAAGCAAACATCTGTATAGGGGCAAAAAATTTGTATTTATGTAATACGCTTTCAGCCGACTTTAATGAGAACGTAAAACCCTTAATTAAACAACCATAATCACGTCCATTGGGATGTTTTCCAAAATTTGTTTCCCTAAAATCGGCAAATACTTGTATATCTTTATCCTTGAAATAATTTTTAAAAGCATTTATTCTACTTTCATTAAGATTTGCCGGACCAATACAAAGCACAATATGTCTATCTCCTGACGAAGTGATCAATTTTGATACACCTTTAAGACTGACAGATTCTATATCAAGGATATTAGAGAATATATGAATAGCACACGGCTGTTCCACCTTAATACTTTGTATCGTATTATCAGAGGAACTATCTGAAGGTAAATATTCAGAATGCTCTTCTATCAATATGTGAGAATTGATGCCAAGTGCTTGCTTAACATGCAAGACAGCTCTTCTACGGGCTATATCTGATGGCTCTTCTAACGTTATTTTTTTCAGACAAGACAACAATCCCTCTCTTTTTAAATTTTCAATAACAGCTAATGAGCCGATTCCCTGTCCGCACCCCCAATCAAATATTTCCACTCCATTAATCACCTCATTATAAGGAAATTTACCTTTATCATGAGATTTATCTAATGCGTAATTGAGTTTATGTCTATGCATTCTACCATAGGCAGCCATATATGCAGAACATAATTCTTCGGTTTCAAGTATAGCGGTTCCATGTTTCAAATTCCGACCAAAATCATCACAATATGCCCACGGCTTAAAACGGAAACGTTCAGGAATATCTTCTTCTGCCGTATGAATTATGTTCTCTATTGTGAGTGGCATATATCTTCCAATCTCGTCTCTATACATTTTATTTCCCGGTTATTGTGTCATTATTAGTATTTAATTGATGTCTCCGCCAATTGGCTATAGCCAATTCCTTACTTGCATTTGCATAACAATACTCACACAAATGTGGGCACGTGTTATATTCTCCGATATCTTTGCTTTTCATACAACCACATGCAGCACGCTGTCCTTTATCCTTATTATTTTTATTAATGACTGCGAACTGATTATTCCCCAAACAAATAGCATCTTGTGGGATCTCATCCATATCAGATTCTGCAAATAAATTATACGTAGGATTTATAATTTCCACTCCAAGGAAATTCATCAGTTCATTAGATTTATAACCAAAGCGTACCATAAGACGATCATCCACACAATGATTATGTTCCACACCATCTAAATCAGCGACTTCTCCACATGTAGCAAGAATATAATTCCAACCTTTTGCTTTATTCATAGAAACAAGTCTTTGTGAAAAATCCATCATCTGCTCTTTTGACCAGTCAATATAGTTAATATGATTACGCTCAAGATTTGCCTTAACCTTGCGGTATGATAATATATCTGCAAAACTAAAAACAAGTTTCTCAGTATAACCTTGAAGTTGGTCTCCTATTCTTTCTATTTTTTGCAAAAGTTTATCTATGTCTATTTTATCTGTCAGAATAAGAGGATCAAAACGCCATACTACTGCACCTTTGCCAAGTTTATTAGCAAGAAGTTTGAATGTCTCAATACGTTCTTTAAGTGAAGGTACCCCTTGTTCCAATCTCTCTTCCTCATAATCATTAAGAGTGTACTGGATATAACAACCGATACCTCTTTCCCTCAAATAATCTATATGATTAAGAAGAGAGCGTGGATTTTTCGACCAAAAAACTATAAAACGAGTATCCTCATAAGCTACATAACTTTTCTTCCCATTGAATGGATTAGTCCATGCAGAATAACCTTTCTTTAGACGTTCAAAAAACCAATCTGAATAAAATGCCGGAATGTCAGTGCTTCGGCTTGCAGATACAACAATAGGGAATGTAGCTTTAACAACCTCTCCATTATCAAGTATGATAGTTCTTTCTTCTTGTTTCTTTGCCATAATACAATTTGAATCTATTCTTTCAATTTAATCTCTAAGTTATAATCTCCTATCAAAAAATAGGAGATTTACATATTGTAGTATGCTCTGGTTTCACGGAAAGTGATTACCGGAGTTATTTTGACAAGAAGATCCTTGTCACATATAGATTTCATAGGAAGTTTTTCTGTATACAAAGGTTTTAGCCAAGAGTTGTCCCATAGCTTAACATCTGATCCACTTGCAAGTTGACATAAACGTACATCATACGGGCATTTACCATCGGCTTTGTCTCGCTGATATGTTATATTTTGTAGCCATATTTTATCATAGTCTGAGTTTGGTCTTGACACAAGTTTTGCACATGCCTTATCAAAGATTGACCATTTCTCTTCGGAGTCCTCAATTGAGTTGACCATACGGCTCATCACCCTTAGTGCATAATGAACACAACTTACGTTCTCAATAGCTATTTGAACACAAATAGCTGACATCGCTGTGATATTCTCAACAATCTTTCTATTATGCTTTCGCAATAATGATTCACCTAAAACTCTCCTTTTAATAGTGCCTTTTTTAATAGTGCCTTCTACTCCTTCTAAGTCTGTATCTGACAACTCTAAATCTTTTGTTTCGGAATTAATGGTTGCTTCTATTGCTTCAAAATCAGAATCCGATAAACCAAAATCTTCTGTTTCGTTTTTTGGGATTAAAGCCTCCACTTTATCAAAATCGACATTCGTCAATCCTTCAGATTCAAATGAACTATCAACTGCTTCGGTCTCAATATCTACATCTTCCCAGTCGCTGTCATTGAATAAATCATCCATTGCTTCAATATCAGAATCTGTCAATTCTTTTTTGATTGAACCTTTTTCATTCTTAGAATTGGCATCTGTCAATCCGAAACAAACTTTGGTTTCTTTAGTTTCTTTTGAAGTATTTTCTTTATTTTTCGGTCTTAACAGCCGTTCTATGCGCTTATCAATATCAGACAGCATTGTACGCAATTGTCCTCCGTTAGGGAATTTACGTCCAAACAGCAGTATATATAACAGATGTTTTTGCAATCCATCAAAATCGCATCCCTTCTTGTTAAAGATTGGGGTATTCTCTATATAGTATAATTTATCTGATTTTATGGAATCTGTAATGATTGAATTTGAAATATGAGTCTTGCTACTGTTAAGACGAAGATTTAACTTTTCAAGCACATGTTGCAATGTATATGAAATTCTCTCCAGCCTGTCATTGTCATTGCAAAATACACGATAATCATCTCGATAGCGGATAATTTCATAGCCATCAGTGATTCCTTCCTTTTCAAGAGCCTCGGAAAGAAGCAAATCAGCATATCCAAGTATAATCTCTGCCACGAAATCAAAAATATAGCTTCCTTGAGGAATACCTATATTCCTGCCATTTTGAAGAGCACCAAGATACATGCGTATATTTTTAGCCACTGGCAAATAGTCTTCGTTCTCATATTTGGTTCCTTTGAATGTAAGTGCCCAATCAATAGACTGTGGATTTATTGAACCATAGCAATTTGTTATATCCGTCACAAACATATAACGATATTCAAGCGAAAGTTCCAGTGACCTTTGCTCCACAGTATTCCACCAATTCAAAATGGTATTCGAATTATGAAATGCTTCTTTTTTATCCGGCTCCTTAAATTGTGGCAATGCACAAGAGGATATATGAGATACCTTATATTTTTTAAAACAATCCTTGGTTAATTTCCATCCATCCTCTGAACATAATTCCCTAACCAAGAAATAATACAAGTATGGATTTGCCAAAGTTAATGGGCGCACTGCATAACGACCATCCTTATTTAACAATAAATCCATATTCACATTAGGCAAATCTTCCGGACACACTTCGGAAAGACAATCAAGATATGGAGTCCTACCTATTTGCTCACGTATATATTTCAGAATATTATCAAAGCAATAATACTCCGGCAACTCAAAATTATTATAATGTTCCGATTCCATGAAGTAGTCAAACGCTGCTTCATGATCTAAAGAAAGAATACTTGCCATTATCTCTATAATAAACTGGTGTTAAGTCAATTATTTCAACTTTTAATTATCTATTGGGATTTTGAGGTCTATGACTTCTACTCCTTTAATACTGCAATTTCTATCAAAATCGCCAATGATGGTTGAGTATTTAATATGTCTGCAATCCCGCCCACAGACCCTTCAGCCGCATGGTTTTATACCCGTAGCGACTTTATCGGGCTTCTGCTTATAGGATTGCGTCGTAAAGTTACAAAGTATTTTTCAATTTTCAATGGTATTGATTGTTTTTTATGAACTACACGGCTGATTCAGGATGTATCGGTGCGTTTCAGTTGTATCGGTTGTATCGGTGTGATACAACTGAAACAAGTGAAACAGGTGAAACAGGTGAAACAGGCGAAACAGGCGAAACAGGCAACCAAATTAAAAAAGTATTACTAAAATTTACAATTCAGAGATAACTACTGACTATATTTATGCGTTCTAACGAAAAATAGTTATGGTTATGCTACGATTACGGAATATATTGTTTGCAATACTTGCACTTTCGATATGTGCCTGTTCAAAGACTTATAGGGTCGCAGTGGGATCGCAAAGAGAGGATATGACACAGAACATATCTGTAAGCGAGATTGCCTCAGAAGCTGCCTCTGATGAAAATAGCGATGCTTTTGTAGAACATGAGTCCACACCTGAATTTCCGGGCGGACCATCAGCAATGTTGCGATATATCCATGACAACTTGAAATATCCCAAAGAGGCGTATGACAATAAAATTCAAGGGCGTGTGGTAGTCAGCTTTTTGGTCAGTAAAACGGGGGAAGTTGACTCCATAAGAATTGTCCGGGGGAAGGATCCGACTCTTGATGCTGAGGCATTAAGGTTGGTATCGGGCTTTCCACGGTTTTTACCGGGTAAATATGATGATACACCTGTTGATACTCGTCTGGTATTACCCGTAGTGTTTAGAATTTCTGACTATGATGAGAGACAGCGCAAAACTTATCCTGCATATCAGTTTGATAATGGTGATGATTATGTGGAGGATGGGATGCAACGTATCATTGATGAGAACGGCAGAATAGGTTACGCAGATGAAAGTGGCAGAACCGTGATAACACCCCGTTTCAAATGCGCTTTCCCATTTGAGAATGGAAAGGCAAAGGTTGCGGATTACGGAGAGATCAAGGAGGTACCTGGATCAGGAGGGGAATATCATTATTGGGAAAGCGATGGATGGTATTACATCGACAAAACAGGACGGAAAATCGAATAACGATGGAGGGGTGACGAGTCCAGTTGACAGTATGGTATTTGTATGATTACTAAATCATGATAAGACAATTGAGGGATATTTCGAAAAAATCAATTCTTATAAGTTCAAAATTAATCATTTGAGCCACACAACAATTCGTATCGTAACTACGTTTAAACGACAAAGAGTTTAACTTAAAAATTAACCCAACCCACAAGTTATACTCGGTACGTTATTCGTACTTTTGTATAAGAGTTATATATACGTAATTTTATGGAAGCCAAAGTCAATCTTTTTGATGAATCAGATGTCTGTGCAATCTATTCTATCCAATTCACTTCAAAGAGCATTCCAGAGTTCCAAATATTTTTGGAACGATTTGAAGCAAATTTAGAATGATACATAATCCGGTTTTACAAAGAAGTATTTCACGGCTGTCGCCTGAAAGCATAGAGCATTCTCGGTTGGCATTTGATGTGTCAGACCGTATAGCTGCCATTCTAAAAAAGAAAGGCATGACCCAACATGATCTTGCAAATGGTCTTGGGAAAAGTGATGCTGAAGTTTCCAAATGGCTGGGAGGCACACAAAACTTCACATTAAAGACAATTGCTATGATTCAATCTTTCCTTGGAGAAAACTTAATTGTTGTTCCTCGCTAATATTTAATGACTAATAAGTATATGCACACAAATAATCATCAAATAGTTGATTATGACATTCTGCTACCAGTTGAATTTGAAACTGTACTAAAAGCATTTCGTCAGGTTAAGAAAATTCAAGAAGGGACCATTAAAACTCGCAATGTAAATGAATTATTGAGTGAATATGAATGTTGAGATTCTTACCACAGAAGACTTTGACCTAACCTCTTATTAACCATTTATCAAATGAGACTGATCATTTCTACAATCCTTTTGCTTGCATGTATCGCTGCAAGAGCCTCGGAGATCGACGATACTCCGAAAATGCAATTCATCATGGAGCTCTCTGTCAATATCGGAAGTCCGCTCCAAGTTGGCGATACCGGAAAAGGGAACCGCACAATCATCCCTATTACCGGAGGCACATTCTCAGGTCCGCAAATCAAGGGTACCGTAATACCGGGCGGTGCCGACTATCAGCTTTACGACAATACCCATAAGCGCAATAATCTGGAAGCCATATACTGCATACAGACGGATGACGGAGAATACATTCTTGTCAGAAACATCGGCATAGCCACCGACAGATACTTCTTCACATCGCCCGTATTCGAGGCATCATCCGACGGACAATATTCATGGCTCAACGAAGGGATATACATCTGCCGTCCTTCCGGATTCTCCGATAACACCATCCGTCTCAAAGTATGGGAAGTAAAGTGAAAAGGTGAATTTGTGAGCGAGGATTTATAAGCAAGTATGAATAAAAGCCTTTATTTACAATGGTTTGCGGATGTCTGATTTTGCTTTATTTCTAAAGACGGGATGGTTATTTTTTGTTATTTCGGTCAATTATGTTACTTTTTTGTTAGTCATTTTGGGCTATTTTTTATACCTTTGCACACGAATAAAGCATTGACAATTAATGGCAAGAACAAAAAAGTCCGAATCGGTACCTGTCCGCATCCGCTTCAAGCAGCTTAAGGACGGTAACCAGTCTATCTATTTGGATATTTATACCGACCGTAAACGGAGGTATGAATTTCTCAAGCTCTTCCTCGTCCCTGAAATATCGCAGGAGGCAAAGGAGAGAAATGCCAATACGCTCAAAGCCGCCAATGCCATCAAAGCACAGCGTATTCTTGACATCACCAACAAGAAGCCAATGGCGGTTCTCTCGGACAAAGCCAAAATGCCGCTTATCGACTGGCTCAATGAATATGCTGAATTTGGAAGAAAAAAAGGACGCAATTCCCTTGTTGACCATGTACACGCCGTGTCGGTTTGCCTGAAGGCTCACAATCCTCGTATAAAGCTCTACGAGGTTGACAAGGATTTCTTGCAGGGATTCATAGAATATTTGGAAACACGCAAGGCAAGAACAACGAAAAAGCCATTGGCGAAAAAAACAATAGCCGGTTACTGTGGATACATACGTGCCGCTCTTAATTATGCCGTGGACTTGGAAATCCTTGGTGACAATCCGCTGCTTTCATTTGACTGGGCATCTATACAAGGAGAATGTAGAAAGCGTGAGTATCTCACCATCGAAGAAGTACAGACGCTCATCAATACTCCATGTAGAAGCCCAAGAGTAAAGACCGCGTTTTTGTTTTCGTGTTTTTGTGGACTGCGTTACAGTGATGTCAAAGGATTACGCTGGAAAGACGTAATCGAAGAAAATGGTAAAGTCCATCTGGAACTGCGCCAGCAAAAGACCGGGAAGGTCATCTACCTACCCTTGAGTCAACAGGCACAGAAATTCATGCCGGAAGAAAAAGGAAATACAGACGATTCCGTCTTCGACGTCCCCACATTGAGTGATTGTGACCATGTGCTGAAGACATGGACATCAAAGGCCGGCATTACCAAACGGGTGTCCTACCACGTGAGCCGCCACGCTTTTGCGACGATGACACTTACAATGGGTGCGGATCTTTATACCACAAGCCAGTTGTTGGGACACTCGGATGTAGAAACGACCCAAGTATATGCTAAAATTATCGACAAGAAGAAAGTGGATGCGGTTTACATGATTGACAAACTATTCGATTAAAAGACAATGGGCAGACCGAAGAAACAAGTAGTAATGAAGGAACCAATAAGGCTCCGCGAGCAGGTGTTGAAAAACGGCAACCGCTCATTATATTTGGATATATACCATAATGGGAAGCGAACGTACAACTTTCTCAAGCTGTATCTTGTGCCTGAGACAGACATGTCGTCAAAGATCATGAACGCCAACACCCTTGCGCAGGCCAATGCCATCAAGGAAGAAATGATACTTGACCTTACCAACCGTATTGCAGGCATAAAAGATAAGTCTCATAAAGCCAGAATGCCGTTCTGTTCATGGATGGGAATCTATGCCGAGAACGCAAAGAAAAGCTGTGCAGAATCATCGAAGAGATGGCTTGACCGTTCTGTAGAAGAAGTTGCCAGTTATGATTCCGAAATCACACTTGGTGATGTGGATAAGGAATTCATTACGGGCTTTATGGAACACCTTGCCAGCCGTTCCGCTCTTAATACAGACCGAAAAAAAATAACGAAAAGCACAGTGTTCTTATACCTGTGCTATGTCAGGGCTGCTTTGAATTACGCAGTACGTGAAAGTGTGATACCCAAAAGCCCGTTCAAAGGTATAACCAGATCTTCGCTGTCCATCAAGGAGCACAAGCGTGAGTATCTGACGGTCGAGGAAATCAAACGGCTTATCGCTACCCCATGCCACAGAGAGGACATCAAGGGCGCGTTTTTGTTCTCCTGCTTCAGCGGACTCCGCATCTATGACATCATGAGCCTACATTGGAAAGACATAGTGAAGACCGCTACCCATTGGCAGGTTGAGATTATCCAATACAAGACCGGTGTCGAACTGTTTCTGCCGCTGAACATGAATGCCCGGAAATGGCTGCCCGAACGACCGGAGAATGCCACGGCGGAAGACAAGGTGTTCCCCCGGCTTACAAGAAGTTACGGTCAGACCCTCGGCACATGGATGAAGAACGCCGGAATCACAAAGGACATCACTTTTCACGCGGGGAGGCACAGCTTTGCAACACTCTGTCTTACTGCGGGTATAGATATTTACACGACCAGCCAGCTGCTCGGGCACACCACCATCCGCCACACCCAGCGTTATGCCCGGATTATCAACACAAAGAAAGACGAGGCGGTTTCTTTGTTCGATGGCGTATTTGAATAGCAAAACAGGTCAGTCGGTCAAAGGGTGTATATATTTAGAGCGACTAACCGAAAAATTGCGGGCGGGCCATTGAGGTCAGTCAGTCAAGGGGCATATATATTTATACCGACTGAGGTGTCTGACGGTTCATTGTAGATATGTGGCTTGGTGCTTGGTATAATCCTCCACCATTCGCATAAATACGGTTGCCATAATAACTACATCCGAAGTTAATGCCCGTTGTGCCATATAGAATAGCGACCAAAACGCATTGAAGCAAAAAACGGCAATAAGATAGCAAGAAACGTACATTGAAGCACAATATGTGTCCACAGGAAAAAGTATATTCTCACTAATTTTGCCGGCTAAATCATTTAATAGAAATAATATAGGATATGGAACAGAAATTTTGTCAAAGCTGTGGAATGCCAATGCCACCGACTGGCGAGTACAAAGGAACAAACGCTGACGGTAGTCCCAATGAGGATTACTGTCTCGATTGCTACAAAGATGGCAAGTTCACTCAAGAGATGACTATGGAGCAGATGGTCGAGCACAGTGCCCAGTTCACTGATGAGATAAACGAGTGGTCAGGAACAAACATGACCGTGAAAGAGATGAAGGATTGGCTTCGACAGTTTTATCCAACCCTCAAACGCTGGAGAAAATGTCCATGAGATAATAACGACAACACTTTGGGAATATCTCTGTTTCGGAAATGAGTACGGACATCTATTCCCATTGTGATAAATGACGATACGCAATGAGTGATTATGCCAAATATACAAAGCAAGTGAATATGGTCCTTGATTATATCAATGCCCATATAAACGAAGACCTTGATATTAAATCATTGGCGCAGAACACCTATCTGTCAACGTACCATTTTCACCGTATATTTACGGCGGCAATGGGCAAATCGTTGGCTAAATATGTCATGCGCCGGCGTTTGGAACTTGCGACGATACAGCTGCGGAACGATGTGGAAAAGCCCATCATGAACATTGCTTTTGAATGTGGCTTTAACTCCGTCAATGTTTTCTGCCGCAATTTCAAGAAGCATTTTGGCATGACCGCAGAGGCCTACAGGAGCAAGTGGCTACAGGAGAATAGCAAGAAACGTACATTAGAACACATAATGAGTCCACAAAGCCGTTCCTATTCCCACTATTTTTGCACACAAAAAACATTCAAGATAGGAGGCATAAACATGAACTGCAGTTTCGAGATCAAGCGTTTGGATGCTATCCATGTGGTGTATTGCCGCCATTATGGTGCATACTCAAACATGCAACAGGCATTTGAGAAGCTGATGCGTTGGGCGTACTCCAAGGGATTGGTCACGATGCACGATTCCCGTTTAATATCCATCTATCATAACAATCCGAGTGTGACAGAAGAAGGGAAGCTCATTTCAGATGCTTGTCTGGTAGTCAAGGAACCTATGAAGACCGACGGAGAAATTAGCTCATACACCATTCCTGCCGGACAATACGCTGTGGGGAAGTTTGAAATCACATGGGATGAGATTCATCACGCATGGGAATGTATGTTCCACTTGATAGATGAATACGGCAGTAAGTGTTGCGGGCTGGCCTTTGAGATTTATATGAATAATCCCGAAGAACATCCGGATAAGAAGCTGACGGTGGATATATGTGTTCCTGTAATATCAAAATGTAATATATAAATTAGACTTATGAAAAATGTAACAACCGATACGCGACATGTCGCCGCTTGCGGTCTATACTGCGGAGCTTGCCGCAAGTTCCTAAACGGGAAATGTCCCGGATGTAAACAAAACGACAAAGCGACCTGGTGCAAAATCCGCTCGTGCTGTATGGCAAACAAGTTCAACACCTGTGCCGAGTGTTCCCGTAATGTTCAAGAGTGCAAAGTGTTTTCAAATTGGATAGCAAAGGTTTTCGCCTTTCTGTTTAAGTCGGATAGGCCCGCCTGCATCCGCTATATCAAAGAACATGGAGAACAGGCTTATGCCGATGAAATGTCCATGCGTAAAAGTCAAACCATCAAAAAGAAATAAGCATGAAAAAGAGCAAGGGTTTATTTATGATGTTGGCATTGACACTGCTCATCGTATCATGCGGACAGCGCACTGTGAAAGATAGCGATGGCAGTAGCATGGAATCTGATTTGACGCAGATTGTCTCTGGAAGCATCTATGGGTGTTGGCAGCTTGAAAAATATAATCCGGTTGAATATTCATCCATGTTTTTGGCTAAAGTAAAAAGTGACAAAAGTTGCCAGCTCCAGTTTCTTGATACCGGTACATTCTCCTGCAAGACGGATTGTAATTCCATTTCAGGGGACTTTGCTGTTGATGATTCTCTCCTGTCATTCCAAAATATGGCATGGACGGAAATGGCATGTGACGATATGACCATAGAGATTGATATGAAAATCATCTTGCCGAGAATAAAAAAGTACACAGTGACTCCAGGTTTCCTGTTCCTTCAGAATGGTGATGGAAGGACTTTGGCTGTGTTTAGCAAAATAGGAAATTAAGCCTCATAGGTTGATATTTTGATTAAAATGTGTAAAATATGACTAAATAATATGTGTAAAACATGAGGCGTAGGCAGTCTTAGGATAGATTCTAAGGGAAAAGGGCTACCTTTGTAGAACTAACATAGAAAAGAAAAGTTGTTCAACAATATGAAATGGCAGTTGTGCATATAGCTACGCTCAACGAATAGCACATCTGATTGCTATTCAGCAATAGACAGGTTTATATTCTTAAACTTGTCAATTATTGTTTTGTCATTATCCCTTATCAAATAATTATAGGATTGTCGCGCTGCGTAAAGCGGCATGGCATATTGTGTCATATTGATTTGAACAAATGAATTATACATATAAGAAAATTTGGCTCATCGCTTTTCCTGTAATGATGAGCATCCTTATCGAACAACTGATAAACATTACCGATGCCCTGTTTCTCGGGCATGTAGGTGATGTGGAACTTGGTGCATCCGCCCTTGCCGGAATTTGGTTTTGGGCAATCTATATGCTTGGTCTCGGATTCAGCATGGGGTTGCAAGTGGTAATAGGCCGTCGTAACGGAGAACAGAGGTATGAGGAAACCGGGAAAGCGTTCATTCAAGGACTGTTCTTCCTGTCGATGTTTGCAGTGACCGTCTGTCTGGTGTCCAAGACTCTTTCTCCAATTTTGCTGAAGCACCTGATAATTTCTGAAGACATCTATCATGCGGTTATCCGTTATTTGGATTGGCGTATGTGGGGATTGCTGTTCTCTTTCCCCTTCCTCGCCTTACGTTCCTTCTTGGTGGGTATCACAAAGACAAAAGCGTTGAATGTGGCAGCCTTCATGGCTGTATTGGTAAACATCCCGACGAACTGGCTTCTGATATTCGGCTTTGACATGGGAATATCCGGAGCTGCCATCGCATCCTCATTTGCAGAATTGTGTTCACTGGCTATATTGTCCGTATATATGTATCGGCATATTGACAAAAAGGCGTATGGCTTGTACTGGCGTATTGATGTAAAGATACTGAAAGAGGTATTTTCTGTTTCGATATGGAGCATGTTGCAGTTCTTTACAAGTGTGGCCGCCTGGTTTGTTTTCTTTCTGGCTATCGAGCGTCTTGGTGAGACAGAATTGGCCATTTCCAATATTGTAAGGAGTGTTTCCACCCTATTTGCAGTTATTGTCAATGCGTTATCGGCGGTTACCGGCTCTTTGGTGAGCAATTTGATTGGAGCTGGTGAAAGGGATGCTGTTTTTCCTCTTTGCCGCAGAATCACCCGTCTGGGATATGCAATAGGTATTCCCCTCATTATACTCGCATTGCTTTTCCACAGGTTTGTCATTGGAGCCTATACGGATAGCCCTGTCATTGTGCAGGCCGCATGCCTGCCGTTTGCCGTCATGCTGTTCGACTATTTCCTTGCACTGCCCAGCTATGTCTATCTGAACGCAGTGGTAGGAACCGGGGCGACACGGGCGGTGTTTGTCTTTCATGTGAGCACTATTATTGTTTATCTGTTGGGGTTATGGGGATTAAGCCATTGCAATGTAACGCTGGCAACTTATTGGCTGATGGAATACCTGTTTGTGACATTGCTTGGCATTCAGTCCATCTTTTATCTAAAGAACGACAGAACTAAAAATACGAACTTATGATGACTAAGATATATCCCCGTACCGGCGACAATCAAACCGTCTATCTTAATGCCGTAATCAACGATCCGTCCATTGAGGTTGGCGATTACACCATATACAATGATTTTGTATCAGATCCTCGCCTGTTTGAGCATAACAACGTGTTGTATCATTACCCCATTAACCATGAACGGCTGATAATAGGCAAGTTTTGCTCTATTGCGTGTGGAGCAAAGTTCCTGTTCAACTGTGCCAATCATAGACTGAAATCGTTGTCCACTTATACATTCCCGCTGTTCTATGAAGACTGGGAATTGAACAAGGCAGATGTGGCCTCCGCTTGGGACAACAAAGGCGACATCGTGATTGGCAATGACGTGTGGATAGGCTATGAAGCCGTAATTATGGCTGGTGTCCATATCGGTGACGGAGCTATAATTGGCACAAGAGCGGTTGTGACGAAAGACGTGCCGCCCTATACTATTGTGGGTGGTGTTCCGGCCAAGGAGATACGAAAACGGTTCAGTCCTAAAATAATAAAGCGGATGCAGGCTTTGAAATGGTGGGACTGGCCGATGGAAGAAATCAAGAACAAGTTACCATACATAATGGATGGCAACTGGAATCAATTATAAACAGAATGGAAACGGCGTGATTGTTCCCTTTTACGGGGAAACAGTCGCGCCGTTCTATCGGTAAAGCATCCTAAGTATGGAAGTAAATACACTCATCCGGAAGCTCTTTATTTTTTTTTACAGGAAAAGAGTTTTCCAGACAGTCCGTTAATCGTAATGCAGGATTGGACTACCTGCGCCAACTGTTGCTGGAAGCGCACAGGGAGTATCAGAACTATGTGGTCACAGGTGTAATGACACCGAGAGTGTTCGCTATGCAGTTCCTCGACGGTCATCATTATACCGATGAAAAAGATGCAGCCGGCAACAACATTCACCGCAAGGCAATGGGAGCCATTGGTATCCTCTTGCAGGAAAGGGCCGATCTTGTAAAACGGTTCTTTTCCGAACCTTCCCTGGATGTCTCGGACATAGATAAGATGATAGTCCTTGTCTATACCGAAAGTCATGATGACGAAAATCCCGATCATGTAACATTCAAAACGACATATATCGGACAAGTGCCGGAACTGAAGCTGTCCTGTGTAATCAGAGCCGAAGATATGCCATTGCTTGCCGATTGTGCCAATGGTGCCGGTTTCTTCCAGAGGAAAGTCACGGTACAGGAGATGAACGACCTTATGAGCGGTACGCTGGACATGCCGTTGGTTGCGGGAAATCTCATGTGCATTTCCTATTTCTTCGACTGTCTCAGTGCCATGAACCTGATTAACCACCGTTGGCAGACAGTCCTCGGACGCAGCGGCTCCATCCTGCTGCAAGGAAAGAACAAGCCACAGTCTCGTTCAAATTACTCTTCCGCACTAAGCCGTGCAAGGAGTAACGGCATATTCACCCATAAGGATGACATAGACATCCTTATGAAGCATATTCGTGAGAAATATGTCCAATAAACGGTCAAATCTTTAAGTGATAGTGATATTTTGAGTGAGACTTTGCAAGTGTCATTCAAAATATTGCTTTCAATACCCGTTTGTATTGTTCCTTTGCAGTCGAAAGCTTTCAACATGTGGGGCGACGGCTCTGAATGTAGAATCAAAAAAGCAAAGAAACAATGAATGAACAACAGCAAACTGTCACTGACTTCCAATGGGGAGAACGGTGTTCCGTCAAGCTCGACAAATTGTTGTCGCGTGTTGACCAGCTCATAGGGATGCTTTTCCATCTGAAGGGCACGTTTACGGTAGAGGATGCAGCCTTGTATCTTGGCATCACCCCGAGCCACCTGTATAAACTGGTGCGCAAATATGACATTCCTCACAGCCGTCCGACCAACGGACGCATTTTCTTCAACAAGGAAGATCTTGACAGATGGGTGAAGTCCCGCATGGACATCGAGACTGAAACAGCCCTCATCAATGAGACAGAACCACAACATGAGTGCTATTATTAAAGGGAGGAAATGGTTATGACATCAGAATTTATATCCACTCTCCAACGGGTGGAAAACGTGAGCCATCTGCTCTCCAAAATGGGAGAAAGCACTGTTGACGAGGCGGTACAGCGTATCGAGTCCATCTGTGCGTTCATGGAGCGTTATGGCGACCTCGGTGAGATATTCGAGCATTTCAAGGAACTGGAGTCAAAGCTCTTCATGTGCCGTGAGATGCTTACCGTCGAAGAAGCGGCGGAATATATCGGGGTATCAAAAAGCCAGATATATCTTATGACTTCCAACAGGGAGATAACCCATTTCAAGCCCCGTGGCAAGTTCATCTATATCGAGCGCAAGGAACTTGATGACGTGCTTCGTCGCAATGTCATCTACTCCAAACATGAGATGAACCGCAGGGCGGCAGCCGAAACCATGGCGGATTTATCCAAAGGAAACCGTAAAGCCAAGAAAGGGACCGGGAAATGAAGATAGAAGAAATCCCATTCGACAGGATATTTCCGGCAAAGAAGGAGCTGACGCCACAGGAAAAAGCCAACCGGGATAAGTTCAAGAAATTCCTTGAATACGTCCGCATCCGTGCCACAGACCGCTATGTCTTTCCTCCGGAGATACTGACGGTCGATGAGATCACGGTGGCAACAGTAGGCAATTTCAGCGCGTCCGTAGGCAAGCCGAAATCAAGAAAGACATTCAATGTGAGTGCGATAGTCGCTGCATTGATTTCAGGGAAAGAAGTGCTGCATTATCGTGCTAAACTGCCCGAAGGCAAGACAAAGGTGCTGTATATAGATACAGAGCAAAGTCGCGTGCATTGTTTCAAGGTGCTTCACCGCATACTCAGAATGTCCGGACTGCCCTCTGATTGTGAAGTGTCGTCATTGGATTTCCTTATGCTCAGGGAGTTCACGCCACAGCAACGCCGTAATATCATAGACTCCGCTCTGGAAGTTGATGACAAGATCGGTTTCGTTGTTATCGACGGCATCCGTGACCTTATCAATGACATCAATTCTCCCGGAGAGTCCGTTGAGATAATCAACGACCTCATGCGGTGGACCAACATGTACAATATCCACATTCATACTGTCTTGCACCTTAACAAGAGCGATGACAACACGAGAGGTCATATCGGAACGGAACTCAACAACAAGGCGGAGACCGTGATGAAAATTATTAAAAGCGAGATAAATCCTGATGTGAGCGAAGTCCGTCCGATGATAACCAGGGAAAAGGAGTTCTCAAACTTTGCCTTCCGTATCAATGAAGACGGTTTGCCGGAGGATATACCGGGATTCAGCAGCGATGAAGAGGAACGGGTGACATTCGAGAATATCACCGTATCGCAGCACAAGGAGATTCTTGACAAGGTATTTGCCGAAGGTCCGGTAAAAGGCTACAATGCGTTGGTCGGCAAATTGCGGGAAATGTATGCGGAAACCGGCTACAGGCGCGGACGCACCTCGTTTGTGATGTGGTTGAAGCATCTTATGTCAAAGGGCATCATCGTCAAGGATAGCCGTGAATACAGATATGAGCAGAACAAACTAACGGAATTAAGAAATTGAACATGGCAGTGAATTTCGGAGAAATCAAGCGAATCGACATCATCGGTTATCTTGAAAAGATAGGCATACGCCCTGTACGCAATTACCAGACATACGCGCTTTACCATGCTCCGTACAGGGAGGACCGACATCCGTCGTTCAAGGTCAGCCGTAAGAAGAACCGCTGGTACGACCTCGCCACAATGCAGAGCGGTGACATCATAGACCTTGGCAAGATGATGTATAATACCAACGACATCATGGAGGTAATCCGGCATATCCAGAACTACACCACGGCGGAGCTTGTCATCAGGGAACGTATTCCGTCTGAATTGCAGGATGAACGAGCTGGCACATTCCGGGATGTGACGGTAAAGCCGCTTACCAATGACAAACTTCTGTCCTATCTTGGTTCCAGAGGCATAGACAGCTCTGTTGCCGTGGAGTTTTGTAGAGAAATTCATTTCTCGCTTGGCCATAGACACTATTATGGTATAGGTTTCGGAAATGTGCTGGGCGGCTATGAAGTGAGAAATCCGTTCTTCAAGGGGACGGTCGGACAAAAAGATGTGTCGCTCATACAAATGGGTAGTGGCAATGAACTGTGTACCGTATTTGAGGGGTTCATGGACTTTCTGTCCTACATGACCTTATGCCGCCGTTCGGATTTCACGCCCTTTGCTGAGACAATGGATTTTGTGGTGTTGAACTCCGTTTCCAATCTCCGCAAGGCGATGAAATGGCTTACCCCTTATCCGACAGTCACCTGCTGCCTTGACAATGACGATGCCGGGCGCAGGGCTGTGGATACTCTCAACGAAACTCGTGATGGAATACATGACGCATCAGGAGTTTACAAAGGTTTCAAAGACCTGAACGACTTTCTTCGTGGCAAGCGTTTTTGTCCCTGACTTTTATTCTCAATACAGATACAACAATTCCCTGTTTTACTTTTCCACCAGAAAAATAAGACAGGGAATTGTATTATAAATCATCAAATAACGATAGTTGTTTGTATTTCTGCACATCGCATAATGCAACCAATGGTGCCCACAAATTTTCTTTAATCCCTGCATCAATCATAAATGTCTGTGCTTTTTCTCTGTCTCGATTTGAGAAAGCACTGATTTCCCATTTGACCTTATCCGTATTTATGTGTCTGATGATTGTACTCAGGTAAGGTGTATCAATGCCGGAAAATGAAAATCCAAATACATGGATTGTCTCAACTTCTCCAAGACTATTCCAAATAGAGTGATTTTCCGATATAATCTGTTCTACATCCTTTTGCAAAAAAGCTATTTGTGAGATCGCAACTTCTTGTGTCTGTTGTGTCATAAAATCGCTATGAGACGAATACCAATCTTGCAGTTCGTATTCATCTAAGTCTGCAGGAGGTTGTGGTTGTGCTATCTCCAGTTCCTCTTTCAACTCTGCATAATTCTTGCCATGTCCTAAAATAAGTTCGTCCTCTCCAACCATACCGTGTATATGCACAATCTGCTCATCTGGTATCCGATACAAATCCTCTAATGTCCGGGTATAATTGAAAGTTATGAATAAGGAGTTTTCTCTTTCAAGGTGGATCCGTTTTGTGCTGTCAGCTTTGTCAAGAGAAGCAATCCAGGCATTGAAAGTACGTTTTATGTGATATATTAAAGCCCCCAGTTCATTCTCAGCGGCAAATTCTGCAGCGTGGTAGTCTCTGTCTCGAAAATCATCGCTTGAGAAGTCTGGATAATTTTCAACCACAACATTTTCAACATAATCATAGAGGTCTATCTCTGAAAGCATGTTCTCAAAATCACTCCACCATTCGTGGGCTTCATCCTCATCTGTTGAAACGCCATATAAGTCACATAACTGTGAATATATGTCCGGCTCGTTCTCTTCAAGCCAGTTACGATAATTTGAATAGCTGCTGTTAATACTATGGTGAATGTCAAAACCATTCCCAATGATGTATAAATGCTTGAAATGCGTAGATATTGTTGTTGATGTCATTATCTATAGATTTGAGTTTGGGGCAAATTAGGGCAATTTGGGGCAAAGTTTGGGGCAATCGAGATTGGGGAACTATGGGGAACCGCATTAGTTCCCCATACTCAGCCGCACTCAAAATAATCGCACGCCAATACTAATCACATCAATACAATCTATTATTGTTGCAACAGTCCTTTACCTTTGTCGGTAAGACGGTATTTTTGCCGTGGATGATTCGGTTTATCAGGATACAGGGGAACAACCAATTCTTGCCTGATTGCAGGATAAAGGTAAAGCTCCAATAAATTGCCCTTGTCTTTTAAGCCGATTAAATCCATGATTTCTTTTGTAGAAAGTGTCCTGTCGGCAATTATTCCCACGATTTTTTCTACTTGTTCGCTAACTGTTGGGTAACTGTTGGGTAACTGTTGGGTAACTGTTGGGTCTTGCCCCACAGTTGTTCGAGTATAACGGAATATGACCCATATAAATCCGCTGTCGGCATGAAATTCTGGGTCGGGAATTCCTACTCGTCTGCATTCGTCAATCATCAATTTTATGCCTCGTCCCCAGCTTTCCAGAATCGTACTCTTATACAAAACATTAGCGATAATGGGATTATGAGGCCGGGAGTCATGCAAACTTAACAGGCGTTCCATTGACATGTCAGGAGGGAATGTTCCACTATTCGTAATCTCAATACGGTCATCATATATAGCAATGCTGACGGAACTTCCCGGATGGTGGTAAGAACGGTGTGCATAAGCATTGATGCAACATTCCCTCAATGCTTTATACGGGACGCTTAATTCTTCTTCACGGTGCAATCCTTCGATCTTTCCCGAGAGAGACAGGTGTTTGAAGAAGAATGCCATCGCTGCATCCAGCAGTTTAAAGATATTTCCTTGGATGCGTTGGTTATCCCAAAACTCTTCCTTGGTTGTCCCTTTGAAACGCGCCATCCGTAACAGACATTGTGGATAGCCGTAGCATTTATGTCCGAATAACACAGCCGCCGCATTGTTCAGTTTTCCGTTGTGTAACAGATCCATTTTCTCAAGAATGGTGGGAATATCCTCTGATATAGTGGTCTCAGGCAGACGTCCTCCCCTGATTCCTCCGCGGACAGCTCCCATGATGGCGTTCTCATCGAGATTTTCAATCAGAAGTTCCGGATTTACCACTGCTTCCCATCCATAATTGCCCCCACGTTGCATCAGAAGCTGATTATAGACTTCCTGCGGCATTATGGATGTCACGCTCTCGGTACGCTGGTAAGCCCGTCCTTTATAACAAAACGGACGGTCAAGGCTTGATTCATCCACATGGAATACAATGACTTTCTTTTCGCTGTCCGGTATTGGGACATAAGAGATCTGCACAGCCGTTATCGGCTCCAGACGATTGATTGCTTCCGCAATCTCCCGTTTCGTCTTGTCACTCACATCCTGACCGATAATCTTTCCCTTGTCCGTTACACCAAACATGACTGTTCCGCCTTTCCCGTTCAGAAAGGCGCAAAGAGTTTCCATTCCGCGTTCCAACTGACCGGTGGTCTCTTTGAACTCCACCTGCCCATTTTCCTTTTCGGATATCAGCTCTTTTACTATGTCGAGATTTTCAATATTCATATGAATTGGTAATATTATTTCTTATCAGCAAGTTCTTTGGGTATCACAATATCGTATGCGTTCACTTTCACTCCGCCTTTCGCAAAGCTCCGTGTGCCGGAGCCGAGGGATATGCGGGATAGGTCAAGTCTGGCAAACCAGCGGTGACGTGCCTTTTCAGCCATATACAGGAACATCCGTTTTACTTTCACTGAAGAGCTGCCTTCCAGTAGCTGTTGAACAAGAGAGGCTCTGAGGGAAGTAAGCATTTCCATAAGATAATACACATCCGTTAAATCATAACGGGAGGGTGAAAGCAGGATACATTCCATTATCGCTCTTTCCGGCGATGAGACTGTCAATGTCTGCCCCAGGTAATCCATTTGCTCTATCCCGGTGTCCCCGATTACTTTTGATGACACTTCTGCAAGGTTCATGTCAAGTTCTGCATCATTTAACCATTTGGGCAGCGGCGGTCGTATCGGAGAAAAGACAACGGCAGTCGGCTTCCCCATCGCAATGTAATGAGAAAAGCCTTTCAGCTCCAACGCAGATGCGGCACCTATGTGATATTTCAAATCGGCCTGTTTCTGATATGAAGCCAATATGCCGTAAAGCGATGGTGTATCTCCGGTGAATTGATATACACCTGTGGATATACGCTGTAACCACTCCGATTTCATATATTGGGAAATCTCACTTCTGCTGAAGCCTGATTTTTCCAGCCATGAAGTGAGCAATATCCCATTGGGAGGGGTTTGCTGACGCAATTTATTTATTTTAGTTCCCATTTGGAAATTATTTCGGTTACAAAATTAACATTAAAATAAATTTTAGCCAAAGATTTCTTCTGAAACTTCCACCTGAGGACGCATTTTTTTCGGATTATCGGACAAAATTGGACTTGCAAGTAGCGTATTTCCGCTCATTTCACTTTAGCGCATTCGATATGCGCCCGGAATAAAGTAAAACGATGAGAGGTTGTTCTTGGTGCTTCAGTGGTTAAAATGCTATATAATCATACTGTGATACAATCATACTCTATTTGCGATTGAATTTCGTTTAGAGTATGAAAGTAAGTTTGAAATCAGCGTCTTATACTAATTACGGTTAAGAAAATGAGATTTGTCTGGATATAATTTTCCTGCACATAATCTTCAATGTTACTTTGCATAAAAATTAAACTCAAACCCAATTAAACGCAAACGACAATGACACCGTATGTAATATTTGTCATCGTGCTGACGATAGCCTATATCATCTATTACGGCTACCATATCAGCAAGGACCTTTACGGCAAGAAAAACGAGAAAGAAACCTCGGTAGAGGAATTTGATGTCAGCGGGATGCAGGATGAAGTTGTGGCCACTCCGGTCAGGGAAAGTGGTGACGGATTCTCTCTCGGAGAAGAGACAGCCCAAGACAATGACCATTCAAGGATTGCCGCCACGGAAGTGGAAACCCCGTCAGGCGGCACAGGCCGTTTTGACAACCTTACAGACAATATGGACGAGACCGACGTGACGAGCGAGGGTGGTGTCTCGTTTGAAGAACTTGAACAGATGCTGTATGACAAGAAATCAGACATTGCTTTCCGTAAATCCACAGTCACTCATACCCGTGAGACATATTGACCTTACACGAGTGGTACTGACGGCAATCCTGTCCGTTTGCTGCCTGTCCGCTTCCGCCAAATGCGGCGGAGTGGATTACAGTTGGGGTGCGGACGGACTGGCGAAAGCCCATGACTTCGTGATTACCATGCTGCTGTATGTGGTGTATATCTGCTATGCGGTGGCCGGAATCGTGTCCGTCATCGCCAGTCTGCAGATTTACTTCAAGATAAATGCCGGAGAAGAGGGCTGGAAGAAAGAGATAATGATGGTGGTGGGAGCCATCCTGTTCATTATCGGAGCGACCATCGTGTTCCCCGCCTTCTTCGGCTACCGTGTATAATAGAGACTCAAATGCGCAAATGAGAAATAAGAGAACCGTAAAACAATTTTGAAACAAAACAGATGAACAAATTACAGAAAATCAAGAATTCCATCAAGAAATTCGTCACATCACCTCGATTCAACTCACTGGCAGTCATGTTGCTTGTCGGCACCGTTGCCTGTCTCGCCCAGAACACCGCAGGCAACTACGAAGCCGGTACTACGGCCCTGACCACGGTCAGTGAGGAAATCGCCAAGTATGTGCCCATCGTTGTCAAGCTCTGCTACGCCATCGCCGGCGTCGTGGCCGTCGTAGGTGCGATCAGCGTCTATATCGCCATGAACAACGAGGAGCAGGACGTGAAGAAGAAGATCATGATGGTGGTCGGAGCCTGCATCTTCCTGATTGCAGCAGCCCAGGCACTGCCTCTGTTCTTCGGTATCTCCTGACCTTATGGCAGAGAACGCAGACAACGGCTATACTGCTTACCCGGTTTTCAAGGGGCTTCAGAAGCCTCTTGAATTCCTGGGTATCCAGGGCCGCTACATTTACTGGGCTGCCGGAGCAGCGGGCGGTGCGATAGTCGGATTCATCATCGGTTACTGTGTGCTGGGCTTTCTCGCCGGACTTGTCGTACTGGTTGTGGCAGTCGGCACGGGAGCCGGCTTAATCATGGTAAAACAGCGCAAAGGGCTTCACACCAAGAAAACAGACAAAGGGATATTCGTTTACACCTGTTCAAAAAAGATTTGAAAAATGAGACACTGCGGATTGATATTGTTTCTTGCCTTGTTCCTTGCCGGATGTTCGGGGAACACCCGTAACGGGGACGCACTGTCCGCCCACCAAACGGCGGAAAAGGTAAAAGACAGTTGGTCGAAGATGTCCAAGCCCATTGAGATAGAGGTCACGGGGCGGACAAAAGACGAACTGGAAGCTATAGGCTCGCTTGCCGTATGGCTTGACGGCATGGAGGGCGGCAAAGCCGTGGAGTTCCGTTTCGACGGCAAGGTGTTCAAGCCCACTGTCCCTGTTCTGGCTGACAGCACGGTATTACCCCTTGTCTGTTATCCGTTCCTTCCGTCACTGCATCCGGCCGACACTGTTGCGGTCAGCCATCCGCTCGGCGAAAGACTCGCCGGACAGATCCAATCCGTGACACAGACAAATGACAAAACAAAGATTACAATGAAATTAGAAGAACTTACCGCACTGCTGCGCCTGATACTGAAAAGCGACAATATCAGTGACGTGATGCAGATTCTGGAGATACAGGGGGACTGCGTTTCAACAGCAGCCTTCCTGATTCCGCTTAAGGGGAAACTGGCCGGGACACGTGCCGATGCCGGCAATGTATGTTCTCCCAACAAGGATTGCCTGTTGAACAACGGCATCCCGCATGACTTCAACCTCATTCCTACGGAGGATTCTGGAGAAATACAGATATTCCTCAAAGTTAATGGGCAAAAGTTGTCCATATCCACCACGCTACCGCCTCTGAGACGAGGAAGCATCACCGAACTGCGCCTTCATGTCAGCGATGGCAAACTTTCCGTAGGCAGCAGCTGGGTAGATACCAAACATCCGTTTGAGAAACCGTCCGTTTCCGGCACGGACTCTGTCCGCATCGGGCATTTCCTGCAAAGGGATGGGACTCTGACCTCCAAATTCGATGAGAACACCCTTGCCTGGGTTATCCTGACAGATGGGCGACACGGCAAGGCCGTCGCCATGGATGATAACAGTACGAGCAACTGGTTCAGGAAAAAGTCTTTCCGAACCGGCCATATCTTCGATACGGCTGACGGCAAGTTGCGTGAGGGCTATTTCGGACAGCCGCAAGAGGATGAGGAACATATCGTGTTCAGTCCCCGAATCCGATATCCGGGCAGTTGTGCATTGGGATTCGACGACGGAGCCGCACTCACGCAGGGCATACTCCGCCATGCGGACAGCCATGCCCTTAAGAACTTCCAGGACAAGCGTGTGCTGCCGTCGGCCTACATACCGTCGCTTGCGGAGATGGCCCGGCTTGCCTACCATCTTGAAAAGCATAAGGACAGCATGCCTGCCTTTTTCAAGATGCCGGAAGGCATCTATGCCACCTCCAGCGAATCCGGCGAGGACACCTTTTATTCGATAGACATGACCGAATGGTTTGTCACCGCCTACAATTCCAAGGAGCACAGCGATATGAAAACGAGATTGTTTTACCTATTCTGAGCATCATGACCTGGTATGTGATACTGTTTTTCGCGGCTATCCTGATAGGGATGGCAATCTCGGTGGCCGCTTTCGGTACGGGAGGCAAACGCAAGCGCGTCTTCCGTGACATCTATTTCTCGGTGGAGGATAATGATGGCATCGGGGTCATCTACACCAAGACCGGCGAGTATTCCGCCATACTTGAAATAGAGAACCCCGTGCAAAAGTATTCTGCCGATGCAGACCGCTATTACGATTTCTGCCATCTGTTCTCGGCGGTGGTACAGACCCTTGGCGAGGGCTATGCCATACACAAGCAGGATGTGTTCTCCCGTCGTGGATTCGTGCAGGCGGACGCGAAAGAAAAGGAGTTCCTGTCAAGATCCTATTTTTCCTATTTTGAAGGCCGTCCCTATACCGATACACGCACCTGTCTCGTCATTACGCAGGAATCGAAGAAAGGGAAGCTGTATTCCTTCGACATGAAGAAATGGAAGGACTTCCTTGTGAAGATACGCAAGGTGAAGGACCAGTTGCGTGACGGAGGCATGAAGGTGAGGTTCTTGACGGCCGACGAATGTGACAGCTATGTTGACCGGTATTTCACGCTGGATTTCAACAGTCCGATTGTCACCATGAGCAATTTCAAGGTAGATGACGAGGGCATTGGCATGGGCGACCGCAAATGCCGCGTGTTCTCCCTTGTCGATGTGGATTGTGCCGGGCTTCCGTCCCTTGTCCGTCCTTTCACGAATGTGGAGGTGAACAACACAGGGATGCCACTTGACCTCATGTCCGCCATCGACAGCATCCCGGAAGCCGAGACTGTCATCTACAACCAGATGATTTTCATTCCCAACCAGAAGCGGGAACTTTCCGCCCTTGAAAAGAAGAAGAACCGTCACGCCTCCATCCCCAATCCGAGCAACCAGATTGCCGTGGAGGATATCAAGCAGGTGCAGGAAGTGGTGGCACGCGAGGGCAAGCAACTTGTATATACGCACTTCAACCTCGTTGTATGCTGTCCACGTAATGCGGATATGCAGAAGCCCGTGAACCATCTTGAAAACATGTTCGGGCGCATGGGCATCCATATCTCCAAGCGTGCCTACAACCAGCTTGAGCTGTTCGTGAACTCGTTTCCCGGCAACTGCTACAACATGGATCCCGAGTACGACCGCTTTCTTACCTTGTCGGACGCCGCCACCTGCCTTATGTATAAGGAGCATGTGCAGCGTAGCGAGGACACTCCGCTGAAGATATACTATACTGACCGGAAAGGGATGCCCGTAGCCATAGACATCACCGGCAAGGAGGGCAAGGTCAAGATGACCGACAACTCCAATTTCTTCTGTTTGGGGCCTTCGGGCAGCGGCAAGAGCTTCCACATGAACAGTGTTGTAAGACAGCTTCACGAGCAAGGAACGGATGTCGTGATGGTCGATACGGGAAACTCCTACGAGGGACTATGCGAGTATCTCGGCGGCAAGTACATCTCCTATACCGAGGAAAAGCCCATCACCATGAACCCGTTTAAGATTACCAAGGAAGAGATAAACATCGAGAAAATCAACTTCCTCAAGAATCTTATCCTGCAGATATGGAAAGGCTCGGAAGGTATTGTGACAAAGACGGAGGACAGGCTTATCGGACAGGCTATCGAGGAATACTACCGCAGTTACTTTACGGGTAAAATTGATGCGCCGCTTTCGTTCAACTCGTTTTTCGACTTCGCCGTCGTCCGCATCCCGGAAATTATCACCGAGAACGAACTGAAAGGCATTGATACGGCAGATCTCAATTACCAGCTTCGGGATTTCTATAAGGGCGGAAGCCACGAGACCACGCTGAACGAGAACATGGACAGCACCCTGTTTGATGAGACCTTTATCGTGTTCGAGATTGACGCAATCAAGGATGATGCCACGCTGTTCCCGATAGTCACGCTGATTATCATGGATGTTTTCCTGCAGAAGATGCGTCTGAAGAAGAACCGTAAGGTCCTTGTGATCGAAGAGGCGTGGAAAGCCATCGCCACCCCGCTCATGGCCGAATACATCAAGTACCTCTACAAGACGGCCCGTAAGTTCTGGGCTTCGGTCGGTGTCGTGACACAGGAGATACAGGACATCATCGGCAGTGAAATTGTGAAAGAGGCCATCATCAACAATTCCGATGTGGTGATGCTGCTCGACCAGAGCAAATTCCGTGAACGCTTCGACAATATCAAAGCCATCCTCGGACTCACCGATGTGGACTGCAAGAAGATTTTTACCATCAACAGGCTTGACAACAAGGAAGGACGCTCCTTCTTCCGCGAGGTGTTCATCCGCAGAGGTTCGACCAGCGGAGTGTATGGCGTGGAGGAATCGCACGAGTGCTACATGACCTATACCACCGAGCGTGCCGAGAAAGATGCCCTCAAACTCTACAAGTCGGAATTAGGGTGCAGTCATCAGGAGGCTATCGAAAGATATTGCCGTGACTGGGACAACTCCGGCATCGCCGCCCCGTTGGAATTTGCCAGACGGGTATATAAGGCCGGTCATGTGCTCAACTTGCCCGCAAGGAACGATAAAAATAACCCATAAAAAACATTCATTATGAACGAGAACAAACTTATCGAGGAATTTTGGCGCGATTGCGACAACAACAATTTCAGCAAGGAAGCCACCGTGCTGTTCTTCTACCTGCTTTACCGTCACAAGCGTGACCGCCAGGAAACGATCAGCATCAATCCGGCCGCATTGCTCAGTCTTGTCAGCGGTTACAGCGTTACGGCGATGAAATCCGCCAGTGAGGAATTGCAGTCACGCGGATATGTCGAGTACACACCCGCCAACGAGAGCTGTACTTCCGGAAAATACCGTTTCCTCAAGACGGGGACGGTGAAGAAAGGGAAATAAGAAACGACCAGTCAACAAGTATGCACCGCCTCCTGCTCATATTGACCGTACTGCTGGCTGTAGCGTCCGACGCTGCGGCCTCGGTGTGGTATTCCGTCAACTACGATAAGAAAACGGTGGCCGCCATGACCGCCGCTTTCGGCACGGAGACCGCGACGGAAATGTATTACAGCGAACAAGTCAGGAAGATACTTGACCGTTACAGTGCCGCCGAAGTCGCCACAGCCGGTATCTTCATGTCCAAGTACCTTGACCGCAAGGCACTGACCGACCTCGGTATCTGGAGCAGTGCAACGGAAAACTATTATTACCGCCGCATCTATTCACTGGTAAGCGCGAAAATCATGCCGAAGATATGGACTGTCGCCGGCATGATGCTTCGTTCACCACAGACTGCACTCTACTGGGGAAGCTACCTGTTCAAGGTCTGTCATGAGGTGGAAACGCTCTGCATGCAGTTCGAGTCCATCGTCACCAACAGCTCGCTGTCGTTCCGTGATGTGGTATTCCTGCAGATAGCCCCGCAGTTCCAACCGCTGTTTGACCTTGCCGGCAGTGGCAATGTGGACTGGAAGAGTTTTTTTGATGACCTCGGCAATATTCCCAACCATTTCAACAAGGAGAATCTTGAATCCGACATTGGCACCCTGTATGACATGGGAGTCAGCATCGCCGGAGCGGGAACCGAGAACATGATGGAGACCCTGCTCGGCGGCAGTTCGTTCAATGACATCGCCAAAGGAAATGTGGCGGCGATTGTGAACGCCGCGGAGAGCAGTTACGGATTCTACAAGTCCCTTGAGCAAAATCTTGGAGGCACCTTGCTCTCGATGGTCGGCGGACCGGAGAATGTCTCCCGACTTTTCAATATAGACAGTTACAACATGACTTCATGGATGACCGACTATCTCCGTGAGACTATGGGACAGTATTACACCCAGCGGTGGTACATCTACCGCCGGGACAGCGGCAGCGAGATACTCTGTGACTATATGCCTCCCACCGATGACAACAGCATCCTCTACGGCGGTGCCTGGACACGTTATAACACGACCGACGCGAATTTCTATCCCTCGTCGGCACAGACGGAGCAGATACTCTCCAATTCGGAGAGTTATGCCGGATGGTCGAGGGCGAAGGTGAAGCAGTTGAACGCATCTGGAGACGGGTACCTTTATAACCTGTCCTATTCCCGATACGCCTATATCCTGTCAAAGAAGAACAAACAGTACGCCAAAGCCTATGCCTATTCCATCCGCGCCACCAAAAGCTGGAACCGGACAGAAGAGGTCTATGAGGATGTCTTTGATTCCTATTCCATGGATCTGGGTATCTTCCAAAGACAGATGCAGGCACGGCTGTCGGAGTACAATGACAATGAAGAGGGATTCGTCTATTACATCGGTTCGGATGCCCGTAACTATTACCAGGCGACCGATGAAGCCAAGATGAAAGGCACGGAGAGCGTGATTATCTCCGTGACCTGCCATGACGGATTTACCATATCACAGGGAAGTACCCAGTATAAATGCCGCAGTTGCGGCGGTTCACTAAACGCCCATTCCAAGGAGTGCGCCATGCAGACCACGCTGACTGACAACAATCTTGACATGTCGGAGTTTGACCGCCTTGAGACAGAATACAACAACCGCATAGCGGAGCTTCAGACCCAGATAGATGTGCTCAACAGCGAGAACAGGACGCTGATAAAGCAGATTTCCACAGCTACAGTGGAGGAAGCGGCCGTGCTCCGCCAGCGGTACAATGCCAACAAGACCCGGATAGATGAGCTGACAAGGGAACAGGAAAGTGTCAGGAAACAGCTTGCTGACCTGCGGGCAGCGCGTGAGGATGCTGCCGGCGGCGAGGAAGTGCCTACTGATGACTATTACCGCATCCCAGCCATCATGAATGACTGCAAGACCGCTTTCGACCTCACCTGGCAGGGAGAGGAACACTGGGAGGGCTACAGCTACGTGCGTACCGCCACTTCCGGGAGCATGGATGCCGTCATCACGTTCAAGGCGACGCTGAGCATCGCCCGCAAACCGAAATATTTCCTCGGCATCAAGATACACAGGGCCATCATGCAGATAGAATGGACACTGACGGCGGATTACAGCAACACCCAGGTCGTGGATGTGATGCAACTCGACCCGAACAAGAGCGACCGGGAGAATGCCGCCGCCGTGAACAACCGCATCTCAGAGATTGCAAGGGATTATCCGTCCTGCACAATCAGCACCGAATACATCAAGAACGATCCGATGGAACAGGACAACAGCACGGACACCTACCACCTGCTGTGGTCGTCGGACCGGTTGGAGATTGCGCGTGATGTGGATAGCCGCCTGACACGCATCTATGCCGACCTCGTATGTCTGGAGAAGATGATGCACTATAAACTGTCTATCATTGATGTGTTGAAAAAGGCCGCTCCTTATGTCAATGACGAGCAAGGACGCAGACGCACGCTGCTTGACGAGAGTTTTGCCCGATGGATGAACAGGGCCGGAAGTAGAAATTACAAACCTATGGAAGAAACGACAGAATGAGAACACCTATCCACATATTGATGACGCTGCTGATGCTGGCCATGCCGGTCATTGCCAAGGCGCAGTTCGGTTTTGATGTAGGCTCGGTGGAAGCTTATATCTCAGACCACAAGAACCAGCGCAGCCTGCTTCTTGCCCGTGCCACACTGGAGCAGAGCAACAACCTCCTGCATGAGTACAGCGCGAAGGCCGCAGAAGACTACAAGGTGCTGAACTTCGACCTTGACAAATATACCAGGGCTTTCGATGTGATAGACGTGCTGTACCAGTCGTTGCGAACCTCCATGAACGTGTATTCCACCTACCAGACGGTCAGCGACCGCATCGGTGACTACAAGAAATTGCTGAGTGATTACAACTCCAAGGTGCTGAAGCGTAACAAACTCGCCCTTCAGGACACCATCATTATCCGGATAAGTCTCAGGTGCATCGACCGCATCTCGGCCGAAGGAAAGAGCCTGTACCGCTCGGTCAGCGACCTGGTGCTGTATGCTACCGGAGCCGCCGCCTGTTCGACATCCGATCTCATGCTTGTGTTGGAGAACATCAACACCAGTCTTGATAACATCAAGAAACTGCTCAATGCCGCCTATTTCGACACATGGAGGTATATCCAGGTGCGGATAGGCTATTGGAAAGAAAGTATTTACACACCCCGTTCACGGTCGCTTATCATCGAGGATGCTTTCGGACGATGGCGGCAGAGCGGGCTTAACCCATATAGAAACAAGAAATGAAACGGCTGATACTCTATCTGATGACAGGACTGTGCATGGTTTCGGCCACCGCACAGAACGTGACCTACAACCATGATGCCGCCAAACAGAACCAGTTTACCGTGGCGGAGATCGGTTCCGGCTCCCTTACTCCGGACTTGTACTACACCTTGCTGCACAGCAACTACAGGAAAACCGCTGCTGCGAAAAACAAGCTGTCGTTCCGCACGACGGTGGGGATTGCAGGTTACTGGCAGGTGGATGATGCGGAGAAACTAGACTCCGCTATGACTAAACGTGCCGAGATAGAGGCGTTGAACGTGGCTGACCGTACAGGCGGCGCACTGGATGTCGCATGGCTGGCGGAGGGTGACAAGCTCAACTCCAAGATGGCGGATTTCAAAAAGAATATCGACCGCATCCTGCAACTGGGTGGCACTCCCGGACAGCAGACGGTGTGGAAGGAATACTATAACGTGTTCAAATCGGCCATCAAAGCGACGCAGGAAGCCTATATGCCCAACTCGCAGCGCAAGAAACAGTATCTGAGCATCTATGCCGACGTGTCGCGCAAGAACGAGGAACTGGTACGCTATCTCGTCTATCTGTCTAACAGCAAGACGACCGCCTCGCTGCTGGCATCAGGCTATGAAAGGGAAAACAAGAATGCCGTGTATGCGGCGGAAGCACTGGCCCGGTGGCGCGATGCGTGCTGGAGTGCGATGGGAAACTGTGTCAATCAACCATAGAAACAGACAGATTCTGAAATAAATAACTAATAAACAACATTCAATGGCAGACAATATTCTTAGCGACTTTGGCATCAACCTGCTTGAGGAAGAGGTGGATGATGTGATTTTCCAGACCAACGAGTTCCTGTGCGATGCCACGTTCACAGGGTCACAAGGTCCTTTTTGGTGGATTCTTCAGATGTGCATGGCACTGGCTGCACTCTTTGCCATCGTGATGGCGGCTGGCATGGCTTATAAGATGATGGTAAAAAACGAACCGCTCGATGTGATGAAACTGTTCCGTCCCTTGGCGGTGGCCATCGTGATGACATGGTGGTATCCTCCTGCGGACACCGGGATGCACAACAGCGGCAGCAGCTGGTGTGTGCTTGACTTCCTCTCGTACATCCCCAATGCCATAGGCTCCTACACCCATGACCTGTATCAGGCGGAAGCCGCCCAGATCGGGGATAAGTTCGAGGAAGTGCAGCAGCTCATTTTCGTCCGTGACACACTCTATACAAGCTTGCAGGCACAGGCGGATGTGGCCCGTGCCGGTACGATGGATCCCGCACTGATAGAATCGACCATGGAACAGACCGGTGTCGATGAAGTTACCAACATGGAGAAGGATGCCAGCAAGTTATGGTTTACTTCACTGACCTCCGGTGCGGTGGTCTGCATAGACAAAATCGTGATGGTTATTGCGTTGATTGTCTTTAGAATAGGCTGGTGGGCAACCATCTATTGCCAGCAAATCCTGCTCGGTATGCTCACAATTTTCGGTCCGATACAGTGGGCGTTTTCACTCTTGCCCAAATGGGAAGGAGCCTGGGCGAAATGGATGATACGTTATCTGACGGTGCATTTCTATGGAGCCATGTTGTACTTCGTTGGGTTTTATGTGCTGTTGCTATTTGATATTGTGCTTTGCATACAGGTGGAGAACCTGACCGCCATTACCCAGAACGAGGCGACGATGGCAGCCTACCTGCAAAACTCCTTCTTCTCGGCAGGCTATCTGATGGCTGCAAGCATCGTTGCTTTGAAATGCCTGAATCTTGTGCCTGACTTGGCGGCATGGATGATTCCCGAAGGAGACACGGCTTTCAGTACGAGAAACTTCGGCGAGGGTGTGGCACAGCAGGCGAAGATGTCAACGACCGGCGCGATTTCATCCATGATGCGATAATATATAATAAGGTATAGGAAACCAATCAAATAAGCAAAACAATGGTCATTAAAAATTTAGAGAACAAGATCAAGCTCGTGATGATAATCTGCGCCCTGTTTCTGGCAGGTTGCGTTGTTATCAGCCTGTCGAGCATCTGGACAGCCCGCTCAATGGTAGTGGATGCCCAGCAGAAAATCTATGTGTTGGACGGCAATGTGCCCATCCTCGTGCAACGCACCACGATGGACGAGACCCTCGATGTGGAAGCCAAGAGCCATGTGGAGATGTATCATCATTACTTCTTCACCCTGGCCCCGGACGACAAATACATCAAATACACGCTTGACAAGGCGATGTACCTTGTGGATGAAACGGGACTTGCCCAGTATAACACCCTCAAGGAAAAAGGATTTTACAACAACATCATGGGCACCTCGGCGGTATGCTCGATATTCTGTGACAGCATCAACTTCAACAAGGAGAAGATGGAGTTCACCTACTATGGCAGACAGCGCATAGAACGCCGTACCTCCATCCTTACCCGAGAACTGGTGACCTCCGGGCAACTGAAACGAGTGCCGCGCACCGACAACAACCCCCATGGGCTGCTTATCGTGAACTGGCGCACCCTGCTGAACAAAGATATTGAACAGAAAACCAAAAACAGCTATTGATTATGGGATGGAAGAAACTGATACTCGGAGAGAAGATGCCGGACAAGAACGACCCCAAGTATGCCGAAAGATACGAGAAGGAGGTCAGTGCCGGTCGGAAATGGGCCAAGTTTCTGAAAATTGACAAGGCCGCCGGATATGCGCAATGCTTCGCTTGCAAATACCCCAAAGTGTTCCTCACGCTGGTATTCGGCATCGTCATCGGATGCCTGACGCTGAATATCTGCCGCATGGTACAGATATACAACCGTCCGAAAACCGAGCAGACGGTCACGGCGACACAACATCAGGAGGAGCTGTTGAGACAGAAACGTAACAAACAAATCATAAATATAGAGAGCAATGACGCTGAAAGAACTTACAAGCAGGATTGACTGGCGTGCGCCTAAATACAGGCTGCCGGCTATCCTTTATCCCTTACTGCTGATTGCCGGGTACCTCATTTTTGACGTATTCGATGTGGAACTGGCGGAAAAACCGTCCCACATGCAGACCACGGAGTACCTTAATCCGGAACTGCCGCAGGCGCAACTCCGCACCGACGAGATTGGCGGCAAGTATGAGAACATGGCCAAGTCATACGGCAAGATCCAGGACTATTCGGCCGTGGAGAACATCGACCGTGAACGCGGTGGCGATACGGAAGCATACGATTCCAAGTACACGGAACAAGACCTTGCCATGCTCGATGAAGAGGCAGAACGCCGTCTGCAGGAGATGCAGTCCCGGCTGGACAAGAGCCGTGAGCGCGGCATGGAGATGGCAAACGACTCCCTTGCCGAGCCGATGAGCGAGGATGAACGTCTCCGACGTGGCGCACAACGCCAGCAGGAAGCCCTCGACGAACTGAACAAGGCTTTGGCGGAAGCACGCCTGAACGGACAGAAAGGGCTTGAGGATGTAAAGGAACCCCAGGTACCTGCCGAGGAAACACCCAAGACAACAGGCAATGTGACGGAAAACGAGGATGCCGTCACGCAACCACCCGAAGATGCCGCCACACAATCCGTGGTAAAGGCCAAGAAGCCTAACTCCGCCTATTTCAATACCCTTGCGGAGAATGAGCCTGAGCCGAACCTTATCAAAGCGATTATCGACGAGGATGTGAAAGCCGTTGACGGTTCGCGTGTAAGGCTGCGTCTGCTCGACGAGGTGGAGATAAACGGTGTTGTCCTTGCCAAGGGATCGTACATGTACGCCACTATGAGTGGATTTGGGCAGCAGCGTGTGAAAGGCACGGTCAAAAGCCTTATGGTGGATGACGAACTCCTGAAGGTGAGCCTGACACTCTACGACACCGACGGCATGGAGGGGCTTTATGTGCCCAATTCCTCTTTCCGTGAGACCACCAAGGACATAGCATCCGGAGCAATGAGCAGCAATATGAGCATTAACAACGGCAGTTACGGCAATAACTTCACACAGTGGGGCATGCAGGCCATACAGAACGCCTACCAGCAGACCACTGGGGCTATCTCGAAAGCCATCCGCAAGAACAAAGTGAAACTCAAATATGGCACCTTTGTCTATCTGGTCAATAGCAGGGAAAACAACAAAAACAAGTAGGATGATGATACAGATTGACAACATCTATAACGAGGACTGCCTAAAGGGGATGGCACGGATAGCAGACAAAAGTGTCGATGCCGTCGTGTGCGACCTGCCTTATGGCATCCTGAACCGTCGCAATAAAAATGCCGGTTGGGACAGGCAGATACCGCTGGAACCTCTATGGGAACAATATCGGCGCATTATCAAGCCGGACAGTCCCGTCATCCTGTTCGGGCAAGGGATGTTCACTGCAAGACTGCTGATGTCGCAGTCTGAATTGTGGAGATACAACCTTGTCTGGTATAAGGACAGGGCCAGCGGTCATCTGAACGCCAACCGTATGCCGTTAAGGAAGCATGAAGACATCCTTGTGTTCTACGAGCATCTGCCCGTGTATCACCCGCAGATGGTTCCTTGCGATAAATCGCAGCGCAACCACGGACGGTGTACCAGTCAGGCATTTACCAACCGATGTTACGGCAACATGCGTATGACCGATGTCCGCATCGCCGATGACAAATACCCGACCTCTGTCATTCAGATTCCTAAAGAACATAAAACCGGGACTTTCTTCCACCCGACGCAGAAGCCCGTTGCCCTCGTGGAGTATCTTATAAGGACATACACTGACGAGGGAGATGTGGTGCTTGACAACTGCATCGGTTCGGGAACCACGGCGATAGCCGCCATCCGAAGCGGACGTCACTATATCGGCTTCGAGACCGATGTCGGTTATTGCCGGATAGCCGAGGAAAGGATAAAGGCCGAGAGACTCACGGAAACAACAAACGAAAAACAAGAATATCAACAATGAGAACAATGCTTTCAAAAATTCTTGCGGCATTCTTAATCACCGCCGCATTTCAGCCCATCAAAGCGCAGACCACCTATCAGGAAATGGAGCAGCTGACCGTCAATGAACAGGTGACGACCGTCATCACCGCCTCCGAACCGATACGTTTTGTGGACATATCCACAGATTTGGTTGCCGGCGACCAGCCCATCAACAACACCGTCCGTCTGAAACCCAAGGAAGCTGGGCATGAAGACGGCGAGGTACTTGCCATTGTCACCATCGTGACCGAACGCTACCGCACCCAGTACGCCCTGCTATATACCACACGACTGACGGAGGCCGTCACCAGCAAGGAGATAGAACTGTCGGAGCGAAACGCCTACCACAATCCCGCCGTGTCGATGTCCACAGAGGATATGTACCGCTATGCGCGTCAGATATGGACATCGCCTGCAAGGTTCCGTAACGTGGGCAGCAAGAAGCATCGCATGACCATGCGATTGAACAACATCTATTCGGCCGGCGATTACTTCTTCCTTGATTTTTCGGTGGAGAACCGCACCAACATCCGGTTTGACATTGACGAGGTAAGGCTCAAACTCTCCGACAAAAAAGTGTCGAAAGCCACGAACTCGCAGGTTGTGGAACTGAAGCCGGAGCTGATACTGGAACAGTCCCGGTCGTTCCTCCACGGTTACCGCAATGTGATTGTGGTGAAGAAACTTACTTTCCCAAACGACAAGGTGCTGACGGTGGAGCTGACGGAGAAACAGATTTCCGGACGCACCATATCCTTGAACATCGACTATGAGGATGTGCTGTCGGCCGACGGATTCAGCAACGCATTATTGAGGGAGGAATAAACCATGAAGAAGATACTGATGATTCTTGTCGCTGTGCTTGCCATATCATCCTCAGCTTTTGCCGGTGATCGTGACGGACGGGTGTCTTTGGGTATCGGTCTCTTGTATGAGAACGGTCTGGATGCTACTCTCAGCTATGAGCGTGAGAACGCCTATCACAATGCCTGGGAGTTTTTCGCCAACGGTTATCTCAAGTGGGATAAATGTGCCTCATGTGGCCATGTCTGCCCGGATTCTTTCTGGAAGAACTACCGTTCATGGAGCGTCGGTGTTGCCTACAAGCCATGCGTGGTCAGAGGTCGCAACCATTACGGCAGTTTTCGCTTCGGCGGTTCGCTCGGCTCGGACACCCACAAGGTGCTGGGCGGCATACATGCTGGGTATGAGCACAACTACCGGCTGCGTGGCGGTTGGCAGGTGTACTGGCAGGTGAAGTCAGACCTGATGATAAAAGGCAAAGACCTGTTCCGCACAGGCATCGTGTTAGGAGTCAAACTACCTGTAAAATAAGAAGTCATGAAAACCAATTATGTGAAAATACTGAACCGTATGAACAAGATAATCAATCGAGTCAATGCCCGTAAGCAGACGGAACTCCGTTCCAAAAGCAAGGGGCTGAAAGTGAAATGGAACCGGGCGTGGAAGATGTTACGATGTAACTACTTCTGTCTGTTTTCGCTTGTGCTGTCTGTGGCACTCGCATCCTGTGACGGGCATCACGAGATTATCGACACCTCGATGCAGGTAGGCCATGTGCTCTGTACCGACGGTCGTGTCATGCCTTTTGAGGAATGTGAGCGTCTGGATAAGGAGCCTATTGCCGTGGTGTTCCATCTCGGCTATGATGAAAAGACGGAAGGGAAAGGATATGCCGTGTATCTCCGCGATTTGTCGAACGAAGCCTTTGCCGACAGCGTGGGCGTGGCACAGGGAACATCCGCAGACCTGTACGCACATGACGGCAATGCCAACACCTACGAAATGTATGCCTGTAACGGCTGCGGTTCACCTGCTGCCAATGCCGTATTTGCGATGTGGCGTTACGGACAGAGTGCCTATATTCCCTCAGTGGCCCAGATGCGTCTGCTGTATGTAGCCAAGCCGTACATCAACCATATCATTGAGAGATGTGGCGGAGAGCCGTTGCCAGACGAGGCGGACGAAGTATGGTACTGGACATCCACAGAGGTGTCAGGACAGGAAACCTCGAAAGCCTGGCTCTATTCGCTCGGCAGCGGTGCTGTGCAGGAGACGCCCAAGCTTCAATCCCATAAAGTAAGACCCGTGGTAACATTGAACGACTAAAATGAAGAACAATATGAACATCATACATATCCTTTTCGGCATCGTACTGATATTGCTGGTGCTGATACAGACTTACAACTCCGTGAAGGCGGAATCCCATCGTCAGGAGTTACAACAGATTTGTGATTTCCTGCAATCACGGAAAGACACCATGGATTCCCTGCTCAGCCGCTTTGACGGCATCCTCGGTGACATGGCATCCGACAATGAGAGAAACACTGTCCTGAAAAACCATGCGACAGAGCTGGATAAACTTGTCAAAGAGCTCAGATATGAACAGTCTTGCCTTGAATCCGGGAACCGGTCAATGAAATCGAAACAGAAAAGGCTGCTGACCATCAAGGGAAAACTCATAAACGAGACCAACGAAATCAAGGAAAAGATACGGCAGAGGAAAAACACGATAGCGCAGCTTGAAATCAGGATTGACTCGTTGAAGAGAATTAAGGCGGGACTTGATATAGAAATAGACAATAGCCTTGGGAACGAGATGGACTGTCTCTCAGAACCAGTATCTGGTCTGAATATTCCGCCGTCTATTAAATCAATTCTGGACTCCCAAGGGATTACATGCATCGGCGAGTTGTCCAGTCTTGACAGGGATTACTTACAAGGCATCAGTGGTATCGGTACGATAAGTATCGACCGTATAGATGCAGCCCTTCAGGAAAAAGGTACGTACCTCGGTATGGATGCGGTCAAGGTCAACGGTCGCTGGTACAGGATTGAGGAAGAGCAGACTTCAGAACAGTCACAGGAATCAACACAGGAACAGACAACAGAGTAAACTATGGAAGAAACAAAAGAGATACAAGGACTTTACAAGATATTCCGTGCAGCGGTCTATATCTCGCTGCTGCTGGAATTTTTCGAGTATGCCGTCGATCCGGAGACCCTTGACCATTGGAACGGGGTACTCGTGGACATCCATGACCGTATCAAGACATGGTTCATCTACCATGACGGAAACCTGATATATGCCAAGGTGACGACCTTCCTTCTTATCTGCATCACCTGTGTGGGAACGCGCAACAAGAAACACCTTGAGATGGATGCCCGGAAGCAAGTGCTTTATCCGTTGCTCGGCGGTGTCGGTCTGGTCGTACTGTCCGTGTGGCTCTTCGGTTTCTCGATAATGCCGCGCATCTACACGCTGAAGGTAAACATCTGGCTTTACATGATACTGTCCGTTGTCGGTGCGGTGCTCATCCATATTGCTCTTGACAATATCTCAAAGTTTCTGAAGGAAGGACTGTTGAAAGACCGCTTCAACTTTGAGAATGAAAGTTTTGAGCAGGCAACCGAAGCGGTGGAGAACAAGTATTCGGTGAACATCCCCATGCGTTTCTATTACAAAGGGAAATTCCGCCGGGGCTGCGTGTCCGTTTCCAACCCTTTCAGAGGCACATGGGTCGTTGGCACTCCCGGCTCGGGCAAAACATTCAGTATCATCGAGCCGTTCATTCGTCAGCACTCCGCCAAAGGCTTCGCTATGGTGGTGTATGATTACAAGTTCCCTACCTTAGCCACCAAACTATACTATCACTATCTGAAAAACAAGCGACAGGGAAAGACACCGGCAAACTGCCAGTTCAATGTCATCAATTTCGTTGATGTGGAGTATTCCCGGCGTGTAAACCCGATACAGGCGAAATACATTCCGAACCTTGCAGCAGCCAGCGAGACCGCCGAGACCTTGCTTGAATCTTTGCAGAAGGGAAAGAAAGAAGGCGGTGGCGGTTCTGACCAGTTCTTCCAGACCTCGGCCGTGAACTTCCTTGCCGCTTGTATCTATTTCTTCGTGAACTATGAGAAAGAACCGTATGATTCCTCCGGCAGACAACTTTACGCTGACAAGGTGCAAGACCCGGTGACAAGGATATGGAAACCGACAGGCATCGTGCGTGAATACAAGGACGGTCCGGTGACAGAACCGGCCTATTGGCTTGGTAAATACAGCGATATGCCGCATATCCTCTCGTTTCTTAACCAAAGCTATCAGACCATCTTCGATGTGCTGCAGACCGACAACGAGGTGGCACCGTTGCTCGGTCCGTTCCAGACCGCTTTGCAGAATAAGGCGATGGAGCAGCTGGAGGGTATGATCGGTACGCTCCGTGTCTATACCTCACGTCTCGCTACCAAGGAATCGTATTGGATATTCCATCGTGATGGTGATGATTTCGATCTGAAGGTTAGCGACCCTAAGAACCCGTCGTATCTGCTGATAGCGAACGACCCCGAAATGGAGAGCATAATCGGAGCGTTGAACGCCCTTATCCTTAACCGCCTTGTCACGCGAGTGAATACCGGCCAGGGGAAGAATATCCCGGTGAGTATCATCGTCGATGAGTTGCCGACCCTGTACTTCCACAAAATAGATCGCCTTATCGGTACTGCCCGAAGCAATAAGGTAAGCGTAACGCTTGGTTTTCAGGAATTGCCGCAGTTGGAGGCCGACTATGGCAAAGTGGGCATGCAAAAGATCATCACGACTGTGGGAAATGTGGTGAGTGGTTCGGCAAGAAGCAAAGAAACGCTGGAATGGTTGTCGAATGACATCTTCGGAAAGGTGGTGCAGCTCAAGAGAGGCGTCACCATAGACCGTGACAAGACGAGTATCAACCTGAACGAAAACCTTGACAGCCTTGTGCCTGCAAGCAAAATATCGGATATGCCGACCGGCTGGATATGCGGACAGACGGCAAGGGATTTCGTCAAGACCAAGACTGGGCGCGGCGACAGCATGAATATACAGGAATCGGAAGAGTTCCAGACCACCAAATTCTTTTGCAAGACGGATTTCGACATGGCGGAGATAGCCAGGGAGGAAGCCGAATATGTGGAGCTGCCCAAGTTCTATACTTTCCCGTCGAAAGAAGAAAGGGAACGAGTGTTGTATAAGAACTTTCTTCGTGTGGGAATCGAAGTGAAGACGATGATAGCGGAAATACAACGGAGAGCCCATGCGAAATAAATTCAGAATACTTGTCATCGTCCTGTTTGTCTGTATCTGTATAGAGTCAGGTTCAGCCCAGCCTACGGTGCGGCGGCTCATGGAGCTGCCTCCGTTTGAGCGGGCTGTACTGATTATCAAACATTACGAGACACTTCATCGCCCGGAACACTGGCCGACCATTGGCTATGGTCATGTTGTCCAGCCGGGCGAATCATACCGTAAAGGCGTGCAACTCACTGAACGTCAGGCTGACGCCTTACTTAGAAAGGATTTACGGAAATTCTGCGCCCTGTATCGGTCATACGGGGCGGACAGCCTGTTGCTTGCCTGTCTGAGCTATAACTGTGGTCCGGCTCCAGTTCTTGGAGGAAAGGGATATAAGAAAAGTCGTCTGTTGCGTAGGATAGAAGCCGGTGACAGGAATATTCTGGCTGATTATCTTTCTTTTTGTCATTACAAAGGCAAGCATCATTCCGGGATTTGGCGTCGGCGATGGATAGAATATCAGTTGCTTTGTGCAGATTTGTAATGGATATAAATGATAACAACTGTATTGAAAAAGGCAGTCCAAGGCACATTCCACAATCAAAATTTCCACATTTTCACTGTTATGCCCCGGGCTGCCATAAATTAGTTTACATTCGTAATGTAATACAAAGGTACATAAATATAACGAATTATTTGCCCTCTCCTAATTAATTTATTAATTTTGTGCAGTAATTACATGTCGAATCATCTGAATCAGAGCTAAATGAATAAAAACAACCGTAAAGAACAGCTCTATCATGAAGCGTTTAAGCTGTTCCTATCCAAACCATTTGAAGCCGTAAGCATAGCTGATATAGAAAATGCTTCCGGCATGACGCGCGGTGCCATAACATATTATGCCAAAGACAAATTGGGCTTATTCTATTCCGTAGTAAAATACTATTTGGTTGATACGCAGAATTTGAAACAGAAAATCACTCAAACGGAATTTGATTCACTGAAAGATTTTATAGAGGCTTATGTGAATGGCTGTCAAGAGACTATGAATCGTTTTAACGATGTAGGCAAAAACGTGCAAAATGCAAGTAGAGCATATATGTCATTGATTTTGCAAATATGCAAATATTTCCCAGATTTACACTCTCAGTACCTTGAAAACAGGAATCAGGAGGTTATAATTTGGATTGGAGTGTTGCAAAAAGCCATTGAACATAAGGAAATAAAGAGCGATATTGATATAATGAATACTGCTCGTAATTTTATGAACCTCTTTTATGGACAATCATATATAGACTCATTGTCTGTCGGATTGAACACAGTTGAACTGAGAATGCAGTTGATGAATCTCTATAAGTTACTCAGGATTTAGATTTTAATTACGGAAATATTTCTCTAATTCATAAAAATGCCATACCTTTGCCAAAAAGATAACAAGTATTATGTAATTTATGAGTTTAGAAGTATTTATTACCAAAACCTCTTCATACTTCCCGAACAATCCGGTAGGGAATGATGAAATGGAAGAGTATCTTGGGCTGATTGATGGCCACCCGTCACGTGTGAAATCCATTATCCTGCGTCAGAACGGCATAAAAACCAGGTATTATGCCTTGGATAAAAAGCATCGGATTACACATACGAATGTTGAGCTTGCCAGTTCAGCCATTAACAAATTGTTTATAAGCGAAGACGAAAAACACAAAGTACAGTTTCTGTCATGCGCGACATCAATGCCGGATCAGTTAATTCCTTCCCATGCGTCAATGGTTCATGGAGCAACATTTGACCACTCCTTAGAAACAGCATCATTGTCTGGTGTTTGCATGACAAGCCTTATGGCACTTAAGACGGCATGGATGTCCGTCCTCTCAGGGAATAGTGACAATGCCGTCTGTGCTGCGTCAGAGCTGATTTCCCCGACCATGCTATCACGCTTCTTTAAGGAAGAGATGGAGAGCAAACATTTAATAGAAGAACATCCACATCTCGCTTTTGAGAAAGATTTTCTTCGCTTCATGCTTTCAGATGGTTCCGCTGCACTTCTTCTAAAAAATGTTCCTGACGGAGAAATCAATCTGTCAATAGACTGGATTCATACATTTTCGTATGCGAACCGTCAACCGGCCTGTATGTATATGTGGGCTGATAAAAACGATGATGGCAGTCTGACCGGATGGAAATCATTTGATGGTCGTGAGCTTGGGAACAAATCTATATGGAGTCTCAAACAGGACGTTCGCCAACTCAATGAATATGGAATACCGTATTTTGTAGATGCCGTTGAAGCGGCCTTTGCAAAAGGTGGAATTGATCCAGGCGAAATAACCTATGTTATTCCACATATCTCATCCATGTATTTCTACAAGCGACTTGACGAGGAACTACAAAAGCGAGATATTCAACTGCCGACCGACAAATGGTTTACGAATCTTACTTGGGTGGGGAATGTCGGCTCGGTATCACCTTTTGCCGCACTTGATGAACTAATCAGGACAAAACCGCTAAAAAAAGGAGACAAAATCGTGCTTTTAGTCCCAGAAAGCGGTAGATTTTCGTATGGAGTGGCCTTATTAAGCTGTATTTGATATATTATTTAAAAAATATTTGTTACCTTTGCAGCTGTAAAATAAGAATTTAAGGGTTCATATTTGTCTTTCTCTGTGAAAATGTGGAAGTTTTTAACTATGGAAGCAGATAGGTATGATGACTCTTCGTACATAAAAGTACGGGGGCGTTATGTCTTTTCCATAGGGTATCCACAACCTTCACAGTAAGACGTAATAGTTCCCGTACCCTTTTTATGTATGAACAAGCCACGGCCACAGACCCAACAGAACCGAATAGACATTCTAAAGCAATGTTATCGCCTAATGGCTCAGGGCACATGGGATGCCATATCAGTCACTGAGCTGGAGAAGAATATCTCTCAAACGAGAGGTGCGATATTCTATTTCAATAAGAACAAGAAAGATTTGTTCTTGAATATGATTGATGAATTGTTCTTTCCGGTGTTTGTGTTATCTGATGAAGAAAAAACGAGATTGTCTGCGTGTTCCGTGTCTCAGTTTCATGCAACCTATAAAACTCCATTTGACAGACTTAAAGAAGATTTATCCTACAACTATTGCTTGCCTAATGCAGCACAAGCTGTATTCAATATAATTGTCCAGGCACAGAAACATTATGCAGGCTTCAGTATCATGCTAAAGAAGGCTATGGATAATGAATTAACTTTTATAGATGAACTGACTGGTGCTTCCAATCACGAGTTGTTGAGTTATAACAACTTCATGACACAAAACATTGGGAATCTATTTGTGGATTCATTAGAGGTATTTCAAGAGGATAAGACCTTTCAGGTGCAGAATGCCTTATAGTCGGAAATAATTGCACTAATTCCAACCAAATTTCAATGACAGAAATATTATAGTTGTTGAAGTAGCATTTCAATGTTGATGTTTCAGTGAAGTTTTTTCTGCAAACTGGGAAAACGAGTTGCTTTAGAGATAAAGATAGTAAACATGTCAGATTCTTCTCCAATTCTCTGGAAAGGAAATTGTTGGAAAGGGATAAAACCAATGCCTTTGCAATCTATGAATCCGCTACACTCCCCGTAGGACAGCGAACCAAAACGGATTTTTTATTTTATATACTTGAGATTTGCAAATGCAAGTTCTAAAAGGTAGAAATAACAACCTACAAATATAGACAACTTAATAATCCCGGATTCATCACCTACAACTTGGTTAGGCGATAAATCCGGATTATGATGCATAAGGTGCGAAATTACATCAATAAAATATGTTGTAAGATGCTTTCTCCTTGTGAATGAGGATAAGGTATGAAACATACCACTAATAATAATATCAGTAATATGGCAATGATTATTACTGTACCCCATCTAACAAGCGATGAAGGAATCTCGCCTAAAAGATTGCGGACCTTTTCTGAACGCAGTTCTATATCACTATTCAGATTCTTGCGAATTGTATCATTCTCTTTCATGTCATAATTTTTATATTGTTGATATTAAGCTTTTCAATTTCCAAGTTCAAGCTGATTCTTGACCAAATTATAATATGGACCTCTCTTTTCAATGAGCGAAGTATGATTTCCAATTTCAACGATTTTTCCACCGTCAATAACAATAATTTGGTCAGCGTTTCTAACTGTAGATAGCCTATGCGCAACCACCACAACAGTGCGGCCTCTGTAAAATTCATTGAGGTTCTCAACAATAGCTCTCTCGTTTTTAGCATCAAGAGCATTTGTGGCTTCATCTAAGAATATATATGAAGGATTCTTATAGACAGCACGGGCTATGAGGATGCGCTGCTTTTGTCCTTGACTTAACCCGATACCATCCCTACCGATTTGTGTATTATACTTCATTGGAAGCATCATTATATAGTCATGGATATTTGCTATTCGAGCGGACTGTTCCAAACGTTTTACATCCACTTCTCCATCATCCACCGCGATATTTCTTGCTATTGTTTCTGAAAAAATCACGCCATCTTGCATGACTACGCCACACTGCCTACGCCACCATTTGAGATTGTAATCACACAAATCTGTTTTACCAATGTATATGGCACCATTCATAACAGGATAATAACCTAATAGCAACTTTATCAAAGTAGTTTTTCCACTGCCTGATGCGCCTACTATTGCAGTTACTTTTGATTCTGGTATAGTAATGCTTATATTGTCAAGAGTTAAACGGGAGCTATGTTTATTATACTTAAAGTTTACATGATCAAAATTCAATGAATTGGATGTATTTCGGCAGATAGTTAATTGTTTTCCAACATCCTCTTCATTCTCCATGTCATGTATTTCATTAATTCGCGACAAACTAATCTTTACATCTTGTAAGGAGTATAAGAAATTCATTAGTTGCTCTACTGGACTATTTAATTGTCCTATTATGTATTCTATGGCAAGCATCATTCCTAAAGTCAGACTCCCTTGAATTACCGAAGTTGCAGCCACCACCGTTATGACAATGTTTTTAATTTCATTTATAAAAATGCTTCCTGCCTCTTGGCTTTGCTGAAGCTTTAGACTTTTCATTTGAATTTTAAACAAGTCTGCTTGAATATCCTCCCACTCCCAACGACGACGCTGTTCGCAATCCTGCAATTTGATTTCCTGAATGGCCGTTATAAATTGATATGTTTTATTATTGTTTTCCGATTGCTTTTCAAATAATTCATAATCAAGACTTCTTCGTTTTTTCAAAAATGTGATTATCCAAATTGCATAAATAATACTTGACAAAACGAAAATTGAAAATATTAGCACATTATAATAGAACAATACACAGCTAAATACGGCAAAGCTGAACACAGAGAATGTAACACTTAACATTTGAGTAGTGAGAAACTTTTCTACTCTACTATGGTCATTCATCCGTTGCATCAAATCTCCTATTAACTTAGTGTCAAAAAAAGACATAGGAAGCTTTAATAGTTTTATAAAAAAGTCGGAAAGCAAAGAAATGTTTATTCTCATACTAATATGCAGTAAAAGCCAACGACGTATAAAATCAATTGCGGTTCGACTGATAGTTAGCATAAGCTGCCCTAATAAAACAAGATAAATAAAGCCAAGATCTTTATTTGTAATACCTAAATCCACAATGGATTGTGTCAAAAACGGAAAAATCAGTTGCAATAAACAACCTATCATGGTCCCTATAACAATCTGTCCCCAATACCGGTTATAGCGACGTACATAACTAAACAAAAGTCCAAAAGAGTGCTTTTGTTTTACTGTATCATCTTTTTGTTGATAGAAAGCATTTGTGGGTTGCAAAAACATGACAATTCCTTTCTCTATACCCTGTGAACAGGTACTAAGCCAATGGTCCTCAAATTCTTCTCGTGAATATTTCATCAACCCCTTTCCTGGATCTGCAATATAAAAACGATTCTTCTTTACCTTATTCAGAACTACATAGTGATTCTGATTCCAATGAAGAATACATGGCAAAGGAGCATTTTCTAATTGTTCAACCGAAATTCGTCCGCATGTGTTTTGTAATCCCAACTGGGTTGCAGCTTCACTAATGCCTAACAATGATACCCCTTCATTCGTGACATAGCAATATTTGGAAAGGGTTTCGATTGAAAACTCCTTTCCATAATATTTGCATATTATCCGCAAGCATGTGATTCCGCATTGCATCGTGTCATGCTGATGGTAAAAAGGGAATTTGATCATAATCTGTCAATTTCTTGTTTTATTGAAGTCTTTCCACGATATTTCGTCTTAATTTGGTTCAGGCGATAAATAATACTGATGGAATAGTTCCACAAACAATAATCCTCTGTTTGCCGAAAATGAATATTCTTCATTTTCTCAGTCTCTTTAAACTTCATCGTATGGAATATATCCTGCGCCTGAAGACTCACACTTAACTTGCCATCAAAAAAGCTTTTCTGCACACCCATATTTAGCATTTGGTATGGCTTAAATGTGACTGCTCCCTGATTGCCGCCGCTATTAAAATAATAATAAACAGAAATCAAATAGGATTTTGGTAATTGAAAATACTGATTAGCAACAACATAAATCTGCGGTTTATTATATGACATCTTTTCTCCAAGGTATTCGCTATAGAAAAAAGGCTGTGTTATTCCCAATGATAACGATGGTTTCCACCATGCTATATTCTTTTGTAAAGTAAAGTAGGCCTTAAAATACTGAATCTTGTCATAATTGGCATAAGAACTGATAATCTGATTTTGTTTGTCGTCAGAAACATAAAAGTCAGTTGAGATAAAGTCTTTCACATAAGTATAACTTGCAGAGAGACTGAAAATCTTATATCCTGTGCTCAATTGAATGATGTACGAATTCGACGGTTTCAATAACGGATTTCCGCATTGATACATGAATTCATTTGAATAGTAGCTGGAATTGCTCAATTGCCTGAATGTGGGACGAGTTGTTCGTGATGAAAACGACAAACTGTTTGCCCATCCGCTTTTATTATAAGACACAGACAAAGATGGATAAATATTTCTATAATGACGATGTACATCCCCATTTCTATCAATATAATTGAGATAATCAGAAGCAAGATCTTCGTAGCGAACACCTCCGTTAATCATTACGGCACCAAGGTTTGCCATAATCTCCGCATAAGCGGCATACTTGTCTTCTTTGTTTTTATAGTCTGAAGGTGGAGTGTTCTCTGAATCACAAGTCAGAATGCCGTTCCCACTTATGTGATTATATTCAAAACCCCATGACAAACCTATCTTATCATTAAATTTATAATCAAAGGCCAATTTCCCTGCATATATATCAAGGGCATTATTTCCATTACTAATTGTCATATCTGAAATATCGGCAGTCGTTTCGTCCGTTTCTTGATGGTATTTATTTTTGTTATTGGCATAATCCAAGTTAAGCTCTGTTGAGAACCGTTCACCCCATTTCCCGTTATGAAAAAGGTTTAGATGGTTATAATGCGTCCTATTCGAATAATTATTGAAGATGTCTGTATTTTGCATAGCCTCTTCGTTCAAGAAATAATCAAGTATGGAGTTACGTCGTTCTTTGTCTGTGTTATCCGACGCATTCCATTCAATACCGATATTATGCTTGTCATTGATTTCATAATCTATCCCCAATTGCCAGTCGTGGCTTGTGAGATGTCCTTTAGCAGTTTGATCTTGAGCATAACGATGAATGTTTTCTCCCAAAAATAATTCTTTGGTTTGTGGCAGCAGGGATTGGTTTCTGGTATTGTCATAGCTATAATTGGCAGAAATACTAAGCCCTTTGTACTTGTAGCCCAATTTCATGTCTCCACCAAAACTTGACTGGTCATTTTGTTTGAATTTTCCTCCAACCTGTAGATTCAATCCGTCCTCTCTTTTTAGTGTGATGATTTTCAACACAGCTTTTCCTTCTGCATCATATTTTGCTCCCGGATTGCTGATTAGTTCAACACTTTTGATGTCTTTAGGTGCAAGCTGTTCCAGCTCCGCCTGACTTTGTATTTTTCTATTATTTACATAAATAACAGGAGCACCCAAACCAAAAACTTGAAATCCGCCATTAGCAGTCTTTACAATACCTGGAAGTTGGGCTATAAGTTCTGACATTGCATGTGTTTGACTCAATACAGAACCGGCAACATCAGTTATCATTGATCCATTTTTTTGTTTGAATAACGGTTTGCTTGCGGTTACAGTAACATCCGACAACATGGTAGCCTTTGTCTTCATTGTGAGAATTCCAACATTATCTGTTGCCTCTGTTATTGTTAAACACAAATCCTCATAGCCAATGCATGACAGTTTCAAAAGATTCCCTTTCTGTTCTGTATTCTCAAGTTTAAACTCACCTTTTTCACTTGTTATGCAGCCTGCAACAAAAGAAGAGTCAGTTGAATTTATCAATACAACATTTGCATATCCAACAGGATTTTGCCCTTCATCCATTACTTGTCCTGTAATAGTCTGTGCGTATGCAATATAAATATTGCAGAATACGGTTAATATGATAAATAATAGTCGCATTTTAAATCTTATTTAGTTACTTTTTCCTTCATATAATTAATCTCCATCAATGACAGAAAGTCATCTTCATTGATTGGACATGGATCATATGGTACATTATAATGTTTCTGATTATATCTCCTTACAATACAACCACCATCGCATATAGGCATAAAGACACAGTCCTTACATTTTGCGTCTGAAAACATATCCGCACCCACGGTATATGAAGGCAATATGTAATTGGATAGTTTCCCATCGAAAACATTACTTACAATCCTTTCTTTTTTGCCAACATCTACCCAACACTTATATATTTCCCCTGAAGGACCTATCACATAAGAGTTCGTACAAGAAGCTGTACATCCTCCTATTTGTGGTTGGGTAGAGATATCAATGTCTTTAATACCATAAGTTTCATATAGTGAACGTGCGAATGATATTTTTCCCTTATCCGCCAAACATGCAACCTTACATGAATTATTTACATCATTGACAAAAGCTACATTAATTGAATAGTTTTTATTTCCCCATCTCTCTTTTAATTCCTTATATAAAGCAGGGAAAGTGTCTTTATTCTGCGAATGAAGATTTACCCGGAGTATCACTTGACAATTTGGCATATATTGAAAAACATTTTCGATATTCTGCATGATTGTATCATAAGTAGGTTTCCCGGACTTGTGAATTCTACTTTTATTATGGTATTCCTTATTTCCATCTACGGTAATTTGGATTTTTTGTAAATTACAATCGTTTAGAAACTTACATTTATACTCATCCAATAAAAAAGCATTAGTAACCATTGAATGAGAACGCAATGATAAGGATTTATCATTATGTATTCTATTCAAAAATGATGCAATTTTGTCAAAAGCAATTAAAGGCTCGCCTCCATGCCAACACAAATCAATACAGTTTTGTCCTTTCTTTTTAATAAAGGAATATACTGCATCAAGCACTTCTTCTGTAATTGTTGTTTTAGGCAGATTGTCTTCATAACAATAAGGACATCTAAAATTACAAGAGAAAGTGGGTACCAATACGATGCCAAGATGATTTTGGGCAAATGCTTGTTTATATCTTAGAAACTTTTTTAATTCATAATAATCGTCGTCTTCATTTTGACCAACAAAAACTTTCCCATTAATTAGTTGAACTAAGATTTCAGGACTTAAATCTAATGTATCTACTTCAAAGTCTTTCAATATCGATAGTTCCGTTATCTTTGAGAAAAGCTCTGATGACAAGGATATGAAAAATTTAGTCCGCGTATTAAATAACAACGCACCATACTTTTCAGAGTTTCTTAAATAATTATATCTGGAATATCTCATATTTGTTTTTTTTAAGGGTGCGACAGTGATTAAACCGTCGCACCCCAATAATTAGTCCTTGTTATCGTTAAAACACAGTAAGCATCATGGTGGCTTTTTCTGGGTTTGTTGGAACCTCAACGATACCGTCACCTTTGCACTCAACCTTTATAGGTTCATTGCCTCCAAAGATTGACTCCAACTCTGAGTTCAATACATCTTCAAAAGATGTCAATGTTCTAATATCCATAATACATTATTTTTTTGTTAAAACACAGTCAGCATTGTGCTGGCTTTTTCCGGGTTTGTTGGAAGTTTTACAACTCCGTCACCTTTACACACTACTTCTACAGGTTCGTTACCGCCGTAGATACTTTCCAGTTCAGACGTCAATACATCCTCTGCTGCAATCAATGATTTAATATCCATTGTTGTTCTTTTTTTATTGTACTTACTCTATAAGCTTTTCAGTTTCCGCTCCTTTGAACAGTTTGGTCTGTGGGATTATTGTCGACTTTAATCTTTCGTGTTATAAATTCTATCTTTAAAAAGAACTTTTGTTGAATCGCAGTATATCACACTCTCGGGCACGAAGAAGTCACTTTGAGAGATGGATTTTAATTTATTATTAACGAATAGTAGTTTCGTTGATACTATAAATTCACAATTAGCTACCGGCTTGGGTGATTTGTATGACAAAACCACTATAGTATCATTGTCTGAAATCTGAGCATCGAACGAAAACGGTTGCCCGTATTTGGTTAGAACAGATTCTTTATCCATTCCAATATTCAGTTCTCCAATAGAGATAGATGCAGATGCACTATTCCTATATACACTACATGATGCCAACCCAATTACAGCAATAATAACCAAGCTCAATATTCGCATATTAATCGACTTTGACATAGCCATTAGAATTTGAAATCATCTCATCGGTAATTTGTATCTTTCTACTTGCTGATTTCGTTCCATTGATTGGAGTCAATGTTAAAAATGCATCTGATTCTTGAACATCAACACCTTTCCAAATACCCCTAATATTAATCTTTCTACCAGAAACCGTTCCTACGCATACAGCACAATATTCTACGTCCATTGTATATTTTGATAGAGTCAATGTCATTTGTGCTATGTAATTTGAAGGCACTGTGATTGGATAGGTTCTGTTGATAGAAACACTATGCTCTTCTGTTTCGCCATAAGTAAAATCCTGTCCCTCTGAAACTGAGGTGCTTATTTCTCCATTAGCAATAAACGGAACTCTAACTTTGAACTTAGTGGTTACATTAACATTATAGGATGTCCTTTTATTAAAAGATGACGTTTCTCTATAGCTGTCAGAAATCGTAAAAGTATGATTCTGATCTATTGGACCATTATTGGTAAATTTATCCGAAAAAATCACATCCGGTATGTTGGATAATGTTGATGCATTAGTATCAAATGTGACACTTTCAATTTTAAAATCTTCTACGGGTATAATCGAAAACTCCTGTCGTGGTAATTTTGCATATTTTTCTAAAGACACCTTTGAATCCTTTGCCGTAATCACACTATAATAAACATCATACAAAGATCCACTATTGCCCTGCCGTGGGTAATCTTGATTTTCAATGATGAATGATTCATTTGAATATTCACCATAACGAATATCCCAAGATGCACCAAAAGTAGATGTGTTACTAGATGGTTTAGCATACACAACTTTTACATCAGGGTTACTGGAATAAGCTCCAAGACTGATAGGTGTATTGGTCTTTTTTGAATATATCAAATATGGTATTCCTGTGTAAGCCGGTAAAGTTTTAATGTAAAATTGTTGAGATACATCATTGTTTTTATAATTCTCAAAAGTCAGTTCCTTGCCTTCTCCGCTAACATCAAGAAAATGTTTTGTAGAAGTATTACCTTTAATCTGTAAATAAATAGGAATCTGATCTAATTGGTGAAGTTCTTCATACAAATCTGAGTTTGAAGATGTAGAACGTGTTTTGACCTGCAACTTTCGCATCGTTACACTATCTCCTTCCAATGGGATGATGGAATCAAGTTCACAAGATTTGATCAAACTTGCACCGTACTTAGTTGACAATAAGTCTTGTGAATTTACTTCAGATTCTGAGATTGGTAAATCTTCATCAGAACATGCAGAGATAAAGCAGCATATAGCCACAAAACCGAGTAGTGAAAGAATTTTCTTCATATACATATAATTTTAATGTTATTTGAACGCCAGTTTATTAAACCGATAGATTTGTTTATGTAAAGTCTTATGATGACTTGCTCTATATTGTTATGCAACCAATAGCAACCCAATTATCACATTCTATACTGATGGAAAGTCGTCCATTATAACCTTCCGGAATATCCAATGTGGTATTAGTAATTGAAGAATAGGCAATAATATTTCCATTCTCATCACATAGGTATATTTGTACATCAATATCCGTTGAACCGGAAATCTCTATTTGACGTAATTCGTCGTCATAATATACATCAATAGGGATTCTCATAGGAGAACGATGAACTGTTGTGTTTTTGCCTTCGTGACCATACTTGTAAAAGTCCATATAGACTCCAGATTTTTCGGCATTGGCTTGAAGACATCCAATAATAATTAAAACTCCGAGGAGTGAGAGTAACTTTTTCATTGTTATTGCTTTAATTGATTAAACTGATGCAAAATTACTGTAGAAAAAGTTTTCAACCAAGGGTAAAAGTTTGATAGTCAAACTTTTTTATTATGCTGATAATCAATATATTATAAACGGGGGGCGATTGATTTCTGCACAGGAGTGTCAAAAGTTTGACGGTTGGAGACAATCGGTCTATAAACGCTAATTAATTACAGTACCCAAGAATTATATCTTATTGTTCTCAAATCCTCCAAAAGAATAAATTACGAACTATACTTTTCTCATGAGAACAAAATACCGGACTTACTCTATCGTTAAACGAAAATAGTATGAACAGCGAAAAAGCTCATGATTTTCAGATTCCGTTCAAGCGGATAAAGGGTCAGGATGCTCGTCATAGAAAAGACAATAGTATGCAACATACAAAACAATATCGTATCATTTATTTGGGTTTAATTATGAGGTTCGAGAACTTATGCTCCTTAGTCCTTTATTGATGGTTTCAACTATATAATGGCGTAAAGATACTATAATCTTTATTTTCAAGCAATAATAAAAGTTTGACGCAGCAATTTTATATTATACTGAATGATAGTATATTACCAATAACAAATAGACCACTTTCTACACACTTGCCAGTTTGACACTTTGAATTATATATAGGGACAAACTACAAAAACAGTCCATTTACCAGATTGGGTAGATAGACTGTTCGGAATATGTGAAGTGATTATCTGATAGAACTACAGTTGTTTCATAAGTTTTCTAATGTAAATACCAATGTTGGTCTGATGTTCATCAATATCAAGTTTCTTACGTACATCACTGCTAATATGGTAATGCCTTTTTAGCTGCATATATTCACCAACTTCCTTTCCACGGAGTCCAATCGCATAAAGACATACATAATTTATCTCTGATTCACTAAGACCATGTTGTTCAAGGTATTCAATAAATTTAGGATGGGAAGCTTTAAAAGCAAGACGAGTGGTATTCATGAACTCGTCCTTATCTTGAATAATTTGATCTTTCCAAGTGCCATACGGTTCTGCGTATGAGTCATTATCTGTGATACGTGAAGCCAATAACCCATTCAACATTTCTATCCTTATTTTGATAGCATCTTCAATAGGTTTGGCTAAATCTTTTTGTTTTTCCAATACTTCTTTAAGACTTTCACTTTCATTCTCAAGTTGTACAATTTTGAGTCGAAGGTTTTCTGCGGCCAAAGATTGACGTTCACACTCTAATTGAGCAGCTTGTTTCTCAAGAACAGCATTATGCCTCTCCAATTCGAGCTTTTCATTTGCTTGTTGAAGATTATGCCTTTCCAGTTCAACTTGACGACTTCTCAATTCAAGGTTTTCATTTTCTCTTTTAAGATTCTCCTGTTCCAGTTGTAATCTTTGTTTTTCTTGGGTGTCTAACAAGCTTTTAGCCTTTCCTAGCCTATAGCGATAGTAAACATATCCGATGATAATCAGCAATACAAAAACAATACATAGACTTAACCAAATAATTTTATCAACTCTTTGTTTTCCATCAAATTAACTTTCTCCATTTCATGGCGTTCTTGGGCAAACAGCAGATCACGAGAAAAGATATTCATATGAATAGAGTCAATGGTGGTCGAAAACTGCCGATATGCCGTTAATGCTCCAGCAATATCACCTTGTAATTCCAAAATGTCAGATTGAATTGCTAGATATTTCAAAGAAGTTCTCACTTTTGAAGTAGAGTCTATTGAATCCATAAAACGGTTGGCATTAGAAGAATCACCTATTTTGCAATATGCCTCTACAATATCTAATTTAGTCTCGTCACTCAGATTCTGCATGTGTTCATAGTAATGGAGAATATCTACAATATCTTCCTTATTACCAAATTTCAAAGCGTAAGAAAGGGCGTATGGGGCAATAACCATGCCTAATTCTGAATTTTGCTTTACTCGTTCTTGTGCGATTGACATAATACTGTCCGCCAGAGTTCTATCGTTGTTAAGAATACTTCCGTCCAAGATATTGGCAAGACAAGATATTTCATAATCCGGACGATTAATGGCTTTATATAATTTTGCCGCATCAAGATTGTTCTTGATATAATCATCTATCTTATATGTCGAATACAGAATAGTCGCCTGGGCGACCATGAGGTTTGCCATAGCCAAGGTATCGGATGCTTCTTGGCAAAATTCTTTTCCTCGCATGAAACTTTGCATAGCCAAGTCATTATCGCCTTGATTCTGATAAACTCTCCCTTGATAATAATATGTCCGTAGTTGCTCATCAGGAGAACCATACTCGATATAATAATCAATAGCAGGTTGAAGGATATCAAATGTTGTGGTATCAATACAATTCTTGTCCAACGCCATAGATTTAAGTAGTGCATACCTGGCCAATGTTTCTTTTCCTTTGACATCAGAGGCTGGGATGCCATCTAATACCGCGAGAGCTGAATCCGGCTTGATGTTCATAAGACTCTCTGCGATATCCATCTGTTTCCATGCCGGAGTGTGTCTTTCACAGGCAGTCAACATAATGGCAGAAACCAGCACAATAACAAGAGTCCTCGCATGAAGCAAACGGGCACAAGGAAGAATCTTGCTGTCAATATCAGAAGACTTACCTTCCAACGGCAGCAAAGAGTTGATATGTTGTATTCTATTTGTAATCATTGTCATTATCAAAATTAACATTTCTGTGTTCACCTTCTCTGTAATTGTATTACCAACGACGGTGATACTGAGGTGCAAAGGTACTGCAAAATCTTCACCCCGACAAATTTTTAGCCCATTAAAATAACAATCGTTATCTATTTTATTCAAATTTGCTATATAATAAATGTATAAATGTTGTTTCATTCATCATTGGAATCGTATAATACTCGCAATGTCGCTTTGGCACTACATAAGCCTTAAACACAACAGACCAGACATTATATCTCAAATGCTTTGAGTTCAACGACATTTTGATATGTTTTATATCCATAAAACATCATAATTGTCACCTATACAGGTCATATTCAAGGGATTTTATGTTAATTGATATTAAATTCAAGAATTAATTTCCATTTAGATAACGATTGTTGTGTAAATTTTATACCTTTGCCGTAAAGTTACAGTTTGGAGGGGTCAATATGAGACATCTACTCCCCAAAAGGACTCCACGTCCTGCCATACCTCCAACGGACTTCACGCTGATAACCGACATTCAACAAAAACATCACATAATGTACAACCATTTAACACATTGCGCTTATGAAAAGGACTCTTCTCTTTTCTGGCCTGTTCGGGTTATCGGCACTCATGCTTCCCGCTCGTTCCCCTGGTGGATTCGACGATGGCGTGGATGTCTGGTTCAGGACCGCACCGGTCAGTAGCAATTTGCAAGGTCGCTACCATTGGTTCGACTTTGCGGGTGATTCATTGTCGCTTTATGCGTACAACCGCACCGCCGGGAATTACGTTTTCACGCAGGACAGGAGCCTGCTCAAGTTCCTTAACTTCAATCCAGCGATTGATTTCTCCAAAGGCGACTCCCCGAAGTGGAGCGACCTTTTCCGCTCAAACCTTACGCAAGCCACCATCATCGGTGTGTTTGCACCTTATTCCTTCACAAATGAATCTGTCATCTATAGTGTCGCCAGCGGCGACGGTGGCGGCAGTCTTGTCACCAACGACAAGATTGTACGGCCAGGCTCGGTTGCACCGCTCGATTACGGTGATACAGACGGTGAGGATCTCCGGCATACGGCCAAGGATTCCGTGACGCTGGACATCTTCAAGGAACATGCCACCAAGGTGCTGACCTATTACCGTGCGGCTGCGCCCAACACCTCGGTATGGGGTGGCCCGAACGGAACACTGACTATTGGCGGAACATACAGTACCTCCAACGAACATTTCAACGGGCCTTTCGACACGTCCACTTTTGGCAACAATGTGTTCGAGGGCTACACACCGGAGCTGCTTGTCTATAACCGCCTTCTAACTCCCGGAGAAAGACGCCGGGCGGAAAGCTACCTCGCCATGAAGTACGGCATCACGCTCAATGACTCCTATCTTGACGGAGACGGAAACCTTGCATGGGACAGGGATGAAGCCGGTGTCTATCACCACAGGGTGACCTCCGTGGCGCGAAACAGTACATGGGATTTTAGTCAACCGATGTCTGCGACGTCCTATGAAGAAGGACCGTTATACGCATCCCTCCCGGAAAATGACAGCTATCATAAGTCAAACGCATACGGACTTCCGTCAGAATCGCATTTGCTGGTAATGGGACGCGAGTACGGGAACATCATGCCGGACAAAGGCTTCCTGTTCTGGGGTGATGACGGCGGTTCTTTGGAGACATACACCTCTCCCAATGATACGCTGTGGCATATCATGAACCGTACATGGCTCGTGAAGACCAATATGCCGGTTACGGGCGACAGTGCCACGGTGCGCTGGACGGGTAATGGCATGACGGTCACTTCCAAGGGGTTCATCGACATGATAAGTCAGGACGAGGGAACGGCTGGTACAGCTGTAACGCCCAACATGATTGACAACAACGGGTTCATAGAGTTCTCCTGTCCGTATGCACATCCGACTTTCGATGTCGGCTTCAGCGGTGCAGGGAATGACGGATGCTCATACGGTTTCCGTTTCGTTAGTGACGGCAGCGTCTGGACCATCACCGACGGACAAATATCTGCAGCTTCCGTGGGCACAGATGCCAGCGGCAGCGACATTTCCGTCATGCTTTCCGACGGGGCGGTCTATTTGCGTATTGACGGCGAGGGTAATGCGGCATATTCCGTCATGCTCCCCGACAATGTAAAGTCTTCCGCACTGCACGGCATCATCAAGGCTGAATCGTCCGGTACTCCGCTGGTTCTGGCTTCCGTCCGTACTAACGGTGTTTCTGAGACCGGCTATTTTGCAGAGCTGGCTCACAACCTAACTCCCGAAAAGGAGTTCTACCATTACAGCCGCCAGCGTACTGTCATGCTCATCGACCCGTCGGGCGAAGGACACTTTGATACAGGCACCGCCACAATGGTGAAATGCTCCAGTCCCGACATCAGTAGAGGCAAAACGATGTTCCACAACATCCTGTGGGATGCTGACGGCAACGGTTCGGATGTGTTCACATTTGCCTACTTCGACGGCATATCCGCCGATGTAGAGGCGCATCCCACGACCTGCCTTGACGGTGTTCCGCAAAAAGACGGCTATCTCGACATCGGTATAAACATCGGTACACCTATATATAAATATGTGCTCACGGTAGATACCGTTGCGGGAATGAAGAAAGACGACATCGTTGCCAGCGGCAGTTTTATGGGTGACACCCATCGGATTGACAACCTGGCAACCGGTACATACACCCTGACAATCACACAGGGCGGAGGCAACGACATCCACGGAAAGGGAAATCTCCTGTATTCCACGTATTCGCATACCGACCGCAGGTTTACAGGCGGAGAGATTGAATGGACTGTTACCGAGACCGGATCATGGTACCGCATCGGAGCGGAGCCGTCAGTGGCAGAGGACATCACGCAGTGGGGCTACGATGTACGCGGCGACAAGGCTTATTTCATCATCGACGGATACACGAGCCTGACACAAGGAGTGAACATCAAGCCGGGCGACACACTCGGACTGAAGATAAGCGGCATATATGTACGCTGGTATCACAACGGTGTGGAAGTCCTCAAGAAGAGCGCATGGACACTTCGTTTGTGGAGAGTCTGCATCAAATACGGCCGTGGCGAGACCCATATCACCGACCTTACCATCAACGGACAGCCGGTGGATGACTTTGAGATAAACGGAAACGTGCAGATTGAGACTCCGAAGAGCAGCACAGTAGCCTACACGGTACACATCGGCAACGAATGTGACCCGTCAGCACCCAACGGCATCGAGCCGAAACAAGATGTAGTCATTGGAGAGGCGGATCATGGGACTCAAGATTCCGGACAGGCGGAGAGGAACAGCCAGCTCTCAGTATATAACGAGGACGGAACCACACACATCTTTGATGCTGTGCTCGACCGAGGAAAGAACGGACCGGCAACGCTTATGGTCTTTGATACTTCCGGTAAACTTGTCTATGAGGGACAGATGGAGGGTGATGTCATAAAGACATCGCGTTTCAGAGTGCCTATGTCAGGCGTATATGTTGTAAAGGCTATCACCGACGACGGCGAACATACCCGAAAGATTCTGGCCAAATAATACAAACCACATTATCAAATACAACTGTAACATTATGAAACGGTCATATATCATAGCCGTTGCTTCCGTCATATTGTCGGCGGCAGGTTTGGCAGGGATTTTCATGTATCCCGGCTCAACAGCAGACGCCATGCCCCGGCAGGAAGACATCGGCACCAGCATAGTGGCTGACGCCACCGACGCATCACCCGGATTGGCGGCCACAGAAAGCGGCAATCCTTCTCCGCAACAGAAGGAAGAGTTTACATCCGGCAATACAACGGCAAAAGGAACTGTTGCCGAAGCTGTTCCCAGCAATAAAACGGAACAGACCAATGCAAATGAGGACAAGGTCTCTGCCGACGGATCCGTCCGTAAATATTTCACCACGGCACATTCAGACAGCATTTCCGTGGCCGGCGGCACTCTTGCCGTGGCAAAGGGACGGCTGTTGCGCCCGGTAAGCCTTTCCATCTGCGCGGTGGACAGTACGGCATTGCCGGAACTGGACTTTGCTATGTGCAATGTCACGGGCGAGAGCGACGGCTACCGCTTCCTCCCTCACGGCACGCACTTCACCGAAGAGGGTGCTACAGTACGCCTGAAGTATGACCGCACGAGGATACCGAGCGGTTATACGGAAGACGATATACGAACATTCTACTACGACACCAAAGAGGGGCACTGGGTGGCTCTCGAAAGGGTGAGGGTCAACAAGGAACTGGCCTACGTGGAATCCAAGACCACTCACTTCACCGACATGATCAACGGTGTCATACAGGCACCCGAATCCCCTGAGACCGACGGTTTCGCCCCGACCATGATGAACGACATCAAGGCGGCAGACCCAACGGCGAAGCTCAACATCATAGCACCGCCATCGGCAAACAACCGTGGCTCGGCCAACTTGCAGTACGCCTTTGAGATGCCTCCGGCACGTAACGGCATGGCTCCCTCTCTCGCCATCAGCTACAACAGTGACGGTGGCAACGGATGGCTCGGACAGGGCTGGGACCTCTCCGTACCGTCCATCACGCTTGATACCCGTTGGGGTGTGCCGCGTTATGACCTTGCAGACGAGACCGAGACCTATTCGCTCTCCGGCTCCATGCTCTCTACAATGGATGACAACGGTGCGATGAGCGTGGCCCACCGTGGCGACAAGATTGCACGCAAGACTGACCGTCAGTTCTATACCCGTCAGGGCGGTGACTTCTCACGAATCATCCGTAAGGGCGACAGTCCGGCCAACTATTATTGGGAAGTGACCGACAAGCAGGGCGTGGTTTATACCTATGGTGGCGAGGGCGCAGTGATCAAGGGCACGATTACCGACATCGCTGGCAACACACGCGAGGTGATTTCCGAATGGAAGCTCAAGAAGGTTGTAGAAACACACGGCGACTGGATAGAGTACGAGTACACGACAGCCAACGAGCCGGTTCGTGGCGGACTGGTGGCAAAGGCCATCTATCTCTCCAAGGTCAGTGCGGGCAATGTTGAGAGCAGCGAGCCTCACACCGTGGTGACGCTGACAGGCGACAAGACCAAGCGGCAGAAAGCCAACAACGCACGTTATGGTTATCTGACCTCTTCCAACAGGCTGCTTGAGAAAGTTTCTATCAACTTCATGGGCGAGGAATTGCGCAGCTACACGTTCTCATACGTTGATGGCGCGTTCCACAAGGATTTGTTGGAGGGTGTTCGTCAGTTTGACGACCAGGGACAGGAGTTCGCCTTCCAGAAATTCGACTATTACGATGACGTGCAGTCGGCAAGCGGATATGTGCCGTTCAAGTCACAATCCGAGACATGGAACACACATAATGACGGACTGGATGCAGGGTTCATCAATCCGTTGCAGGGAATGGACATGTTCAGTGACAAGCCTACGGCTCTCGGTGGAACGACAAGTTCTTCCGTGGGTGGTTCGTTCTATGCCGGTGTCGGAATATACGATGGAAGTTCGTCAACATCAGGTACAATCGGTGGAAGCTTCAACTATTCCAACGACAAATCCAAAGGTCTTTCAACATTTGTAGATCTGAACGGTGACGGATTGCCAGACAAGGTATATCGTGATGGAAACTCTGTCTATTATCGTCCTCAGTTAAGGAATAGTGATACAGGTGAGGTCTCTTACGGAGAGCCGATTAGGGTAAACGGAATAAGCGGATTCTCATCTTCAAGCAGTAACACTTACTCTGGCGGTGCAGATGTCAAGGCTGGATGGGGTGCTGCAGTGGCTACCATTGGTACAGATGCGTCCAAAACCACGACCAAGACGACCGTTTATTTCTCTGATATAAACGGAGATGGTCTGATTGACCTCGTTTCAAACGGCAAGGTCTATTTCAATCACATCGACTTTGATGCCCAAGGCAATGCTGTTCCGACATTCACTCTCAGCAGTGCAGACACTCCAAGTCCGATTATATATGACCCGACAAAGATTGACGTGTCCGTAGGTGCGGTTGATCCGGAAGAACAGGCAGAAGCATTGCGTATCTCCCCAATGGAGGATGCCGTCCGCGTATGGGTGGCACCGAGAGCCGGTGTCATCAGCATTTCTGGCTCTGTATCTCTTGTAACTCCTACGGGCGATTATGATACGGAGGCGTATGAAAAAGCAGATGGAGTCCGTGTCGCCATACAGAAAGGCGGTTCGGAATTGTGGAGTCAGTCCATCGCAAAGGGTGACGTGACTTCTTATCAGGCAAATGCTTCATCAATATCCGTAAACAAGGGCGATCGTATATATTTCCGTGTCCAGTCAGGGGCGGAGGAAATGAGTAACGGCGCATTTGATGAAGTGGTTTGGCATCCGGTCATAACCTATGCCGGTACAGAGGAAACCATGCCAAACGGCTACTCAACGACTAAATACGAGCCGGAAGAAGGTGCATTGTATTTTGCTTCAACTTATTTAAGCATTGAGAAAGGGAATCAGACTGTCGGTATATCTGGTAATTTCATTAAACCTGCGACAACGGATGATGTGACCCTCATCATTATCGGGTCAACCGACAAAAAGGATGGTAATGGCAACGACAACCCGTCGTATGTCGAGAAGCAGGTATATACCCGCACATTCCCATGGAATGAGAGCTACAACGATGATGTCACCATATCACTGCAGAATACAGACGGACTGACAAACTTCCGTTTTGTCGTTAGCTCGGAATCCAATGTTCGTTGGAATGCAGTCAAATGGAGTCCTGTCGTTTCTTATACAGATTCTACCGGGACACAGCAGAACCGTCAAGTCTGTCCGGATTATACGCTGTATTCAAACCATGTCGTAAATGCGCCTTCGTATTTGCCGACAACGGCAGATACTGTGCTTTATGTCAAGCCGGTCATTACATTCTCCAATCCGTCATATAATGGCAGCCTCACTTTGACCGTAAAGACCACAGACAGACTGTTGGGTAAGAAATCATTTGCTGTTACCGGCGGTATTGTGGCGAATGATTCTATCTCCATACTGAAATCCGACATCGGCAGCGATAAGGTCTGGTTTGAATTATTCTCTGATGATTGTAAGATTGGCGATGCTATTACTGGCGTTTCAGTTCAGATAAAATCTCCGTCAGTATTGTTGCCACAGACAGCGGAGGCTAATCTGTATGCAGCCAACGACCCGGCAGGCTTCGGAAATCTGTATCGTGGCTGGGGAGGTTTCGTCTATAACGCCTCCGACAACCGTTATTCCCGTCCGATTGATGAATCTCTTCTGACTTTGCCGCAGGATGAGAATGCAACGGTTGATCCGTTAACAATGGCATTTACTCCATTAAGCACGGATTTGAATAAGCTCGACCGATGGAGCGGACAGCGTGAGGAAATTTTCATCACTGCGACCAATATGGGTGCGGCGCGTCTTACAGAACAGGATGTCGTACTGAGCAATCCGTTTGAGAATATCGGAAACGTATCAGGACTTGCCGGCGAGCATCTGCAAGGAACAGGTGCAGCAGCAATTTCGCAGGAAATGGTAAGCCATAACAATGTTGTACAAGGCGGTGCAATATTCACGTACAATGACGCAAACGGTGACAGCAAGACAAAATCCATGATGATAGACCTGAACGGTGACGGCTATCCGGATATTGTCGCCGGTGGAAAAATCCAATATACCAACACGCTTGGTGGTATCAGTGGAGAGGTACTGGAAGGTATGGGAACAATCACCAGTGGCAGTAAGGCACAAGGCTTTGCGCTCGGTAGCGATCCTATCCTCTCAGCAGTAGCGACCATTAAACAGATTGCTAACGGAAAGAATACCTCTGCCAACCAAGAATCAAGCAACAAGGCAAAGGGTTCTATTTCCGCTTCTCTCAGCATTCCGCCATCGAACGAAGACTGGAATATTGAGAATTTTGTTGATGTGAACGGCGATGGTCTTGCTGATAAAATTATATCAGGGAATAAAGTAAGATTGAATTTAGGCTATTCTTTCACTGAGCCTATCGACTGGGATATTGACCGCATACAGGGCGGCAAGAGCCAGTCTTATACAGCAAATGTCGGTGGCGGATATAACCAAGGTTCCGGCAGTTTCGCAGGTGGATACAATATAGTAACTTCCGCGAATGAGGAACAATACAATCTTACGGATGTCAATTCAGACGGATTACCCGACAAGGTTTGGAAATCCGGCAATGGCATCATGGTTGCATTGAATACCGGAATAGGATTCGATACTCCGTTTGTATGGCAAGGTGTGGAAGCATTAAGCAAGTCAGCATCTACATCCGAAGGCGGAAATGTAGCTTTTACGGTTTCTATTCCTATACCTCTTCCTATTGGACCGTCATTAAAAATATCTACAAATCCCGGCGTGACATTGAGTCACAGTATCAATCGTACCAATTATTCTTTGCAGGATGTTGACGGCGACGGCTATCTTGACATCGTGACCTCCAACAGTGAGAGTGAGCTTACTGTTACACGCTCTGCTATCGGCCGTACCAATATGCTCAAGACTGTCACCAACTCTATCGGCGGACGCTTCGAGCTGGATTACGCACACTCGACCCCGACCTACGGACACCCCGGTGGCAAGTGGGTTATGTCGGCATTGACCGTTGATGACGGTATCCATGACGACGGTCCGCTGATGAAAGCGGCATTTGAATACGCTGACGGCTTCCGTGACCGCCATGAGCGTGACTTCCTCGGCTTCGGCAAGGTCATCACCAAGAGCCTTGACACCGAGAAGGGCGACGGCGTATATCGCCAGTCTGTTCAGGAATTTGCCGTTGACAACTACTACACGTCCGGCAACCTTGTGGCTTCATACGTTTCTGACGCAGCAGGCAACAAGTTCACTGAGACTGTCAACGAGTATGACGCTTACAGCATGACCGCCAATGCGGACAACTACTCCTTCACAAAGCAGGATGTAATCTATAGTGACCGTGCATCGGCTTTCGTTCCTCTACGCTATACTGCCAACAAGCAGTACGAGGGTACTTCGCAGGGGATGGTAATCTCAGAGGCATGGAACGAGTATTATCTCAACGGCTATCATGGAGAACTGAAATCCTACCGCTACAGCGACAAGGGCAGCCTTGGCAACAGCGGCACGGGCAGCTATGACTATGCGACAAACATCCAGTACACCTCCAATGCCGACAAGCACATTTTCGGACTTCCTACGAATGTGACCGTTGTCGGTGGCGATGGCTCGACGTATCACAACGTGTCGGCGACTTACGACACCAAGTACCCGAACCATCTGACACAGGTGACACAGCAGCTCGGCAGCGGAACGGCAGTCACCGACTACAAGTACGACCGTTATGGCAATATCACCCAGAAGACTCTTCCTGCCAACGGCACGGGACAGCGTATGTGGTACAAGTACCGCTATGAGCCAGAGATGAACATGTATGTCGAGCGTATCGACGACGCTTGGGGCTACCGCAGCGAGGCGGGCAACTTCGATTACCGCTACGGTATGGCACTGGAGCGCCGTGACCTTAACAACTTCTACTACGAGACTGAGCTTGACAACATCGGTCGTGTAACCAAGGTTCGCGGCCCTAACGAGCTGGCAACCGGTGTTCCTTATATCATCGCATTTGAGTATCAGCAAAAAGCAGGCTTTAGTGAATCGGGCATCACCGCCCCTGCATACGCAGTGACCAAGCACTACGACATTCAGCATCCTAATGACGATCTTGAAACCGTGACTTTCGTTGACGGTTTCGGACGGCCTGTTCAGGTGAAGAAGGACGGTGTTGTCACTACGGCTGCGAAGGGTTCCGGTGCATCCGACCAGAATGTGATGATTGTCAGCGGACGCAACGTCTATGACGCTTTCGGACGTGTGGCAAAGGCATACTATCCCACTACCGAGAGTCTGGGCAGCAAGACCTCGTTCAGCACCACGTTTGACAATGTTACCCCGACTGTGACGGTCTATGATGTTCTTGACCGTGCGTTGAGTGTGACACTCCCGGACGAGTCCGAGACAAAGACAGAATACACCCTTGACAGCGGGTCTAATGCACTCGTAACAACGGTGACGGACGCACTCGGCAATAGTCAATCGACTGTTACCAACGGTAGTGGCAAGACTGTCAAGTCTATCCAGCACAGCGGTCCAGACGGTGATATTACCACCACATTCGAGTACGACGGCATCCAGCGACTTGTAAAGGTTTCTGATGTCGAAGGTAACGTGACGACATCCGTTTATGACATGGGTGACCGCCGCACGGAGGTCAACCACCCGGCAAGCGGTATCACCTCGTTCACCTACGACCCACTCGGCAACGTGCTCACCAAGCAGACGGCTAATATGGCGGAGGAAGGCAAGATGATTACCTATACCTACGACTACCACCGTCTGACGGGTATCAACTATCCTGACCATCCCGAAAACAATGTGAAGTATTACTATGGCGGCCGCAACGCATCCCACAACCGTATCGGCCGTCTGATGATGCGTGAGGATGGAACCGGTGCCATCGAATACTTCTACGGCAAGATGGGTGAGGTGACGAAGACACGCCGCACGCTTATCGTGCCTAACCAGGCGATTGCCACATACGTTACCCAGTGGACTTACGACAGCCACAACCGCCTCCTTGAGATGATCTATCCTGACGAGGAAAAGGTGACTTACTCGTACAACCTCGGCGGTCTGCTTGAGAAAGTCCGTGGCGAGAAGTCATACGGCTATGACTACATCACCAAGTTGGGCTATGACAAGTTCGAGCAGCGCAGTTATCTGAAGTATTGCAACGGCGCAGAGACGTTCTACACCTACGACAACCGCCGTCGCCTGAGTAACCTCGCGGTGAACAGCGGCAATACGACCATCATGGACAACGACTACACCTTTGATGCTGTCAGCAATGTCCTTTCGGTGGCTAACAACGCTTCACTTCCTGCCAGCGGCAATGCCGGCGACCAGATGTCGCATGCCTATACATACGACGGACTATACCGCCTCGTTTCCGCAACAGGTACATACACAGGTGCCGACAATAAGTCAGCATCCTACACCCTTGCCATGGGCTACGACAACATGCACCGCATCAAGTCCAAGAGCCAGCATCTGACTCAGGACAACGTGCAGTTCAATGGTACGCTCAATGTGGGCTATGACCTGTCATACACATACGGTACTGAAGCCGGTAAGAAATTCCAGCTTGCAAGTGTTAAAGATGTGAATTATCGCACGGAAGAGACTCCTGGAGACAATAATATCGAAAATAATCACGTATATTTGTATGATAAGAACGGAAATCTTGTATATGTGAACACCGGACGTATGATGAACGATGGACATAATGAGGTCGGCACAAGAGAGCGCAAGCTCATCTGGGACGAGGAAAACCGTCTGCTTGCAGTGGACGATAACGGCTTCGTGTCCAACTACTGGTATGATGCTGACGGCGAGCGCACAGTCAAGACTTCCGGCGAAAGCGATCAGGTTTATGTCAACGGAGTATTCTCCGGCGGCTCTACCAACACCGCGAAGTTCTCGCTCTATGTAAGTCCGTACCTCGTTGCTAACCAGGGAGGTCGTTACACCAAGCATATCTATGCAGGCAGCCAGCGCATTGTGTCTAAGGTCGGCGATTTCGCCTCCTATGGCTCTGACCCGCGCCGTATCGAATATGCCGGTGCCAACACTGACGGTCTTTCGGTAAACTACAAAGCTAAGTATGCGGCTCAACAGCAGGTAATCAAGGACAACTACAAGACCTTTGATGTGCCTTACAACGGAACCGACAACGACAACTATGCAGATGGCGAAGGATTCTGCTGCAATGACGGAACACAGGGTGCTCTATTAGAGGCTAACAAAGCTCGGTCTCGTACAGTTGTAAAGTCATTCAAAGATCCAGACAACTATGAGAACCTGCAGTTCTACTATCATCCCGACCATCTTGGTAGTTCCAGCTACATCACCAATCTTGACGGCGAAGTTGTGCAGCACATTGAATATGTGCCATTCGGAGAAGTTTTCATAGAGGAACGCAACAATGTATGGAACACGCCTTATCTCTTCAATGCAAAAGAATTTGACGAAGAAAATGGTATGTACTATTATGGAGCGAGGTACTATGAACCGAGACTAAGTTTATGGATGTCAACAGATCCGATGCAAGAAAAGTATTTGGATTATTCTTCATATTGTTATACAGGAAATAATCCAATAAGATTTAGTGACCCTAATGGTCAAGATTGGTGGGATAAAGTAAAAGGATTTGGTGCTGCTCTTGTAGATAATGCTACTGGTGGATTAACCAATATCCGAACATATGCAGGGAGAAATGTTTCAGATCCCAAGGACTTCAATGCAGGATTAACAGCTGGTGATATTGCCAGTCTAACCGTGGGAACTATTGAAAGTGGTACAGGTTCTGCTATGGTTGCAAGTGGAACATCTATTACTACGGTAGGACTCGTTGCAGAAGGTCCTTCGCTTGGAACTTCTACTGTTGTTGTAGTTATAGTAGGTGCTGATGCTGCTGTTGGAGCAGGTCTTACAGCGCACGGAGCTGTAATGATGGCTACTGCAGGTAAAAATCTCTCTGAAAAGAAAGGACATCTTGATACTGGAAATTCGACAGCATCCAATAATCGAGGAACTAAAGTCAATAGTAAAACTTTGTGGAAAGATTCAAAAGGAAATCGAATTGATGTTGAAAATCCAAATCCGGGACAACGGCCAGGACAAATACATTTTCAAGATAATAAAAACAACAAATATTTATATAATAATAAAGATGGTCGTTTTTATTCTCGTGACCCTAAAACAAATAAATGGGATGTACCAGCACCAAATAGAGTAAACGAACAATTATCAAATCCAAATGTACAAAGAGCTATACAAACAGGAAATAAATATCTTGGGAATGAGTAATTCTATATATCTCGTTTCTATGAATGAGAATATGAAAACTATTCTAAACAGATATAAGATGGAATACCAGCCTCTCTTAACTACAACCATTCCTCGAAGGCTTTATAACTATATAGAGACCGGAGTAGAGTTTAGAAAGGATGTGAATAGCTACACTTATAAATCTGTAAAAAAATTTGAACTTTATTATGAGGATAAAACTGGAAATGAATATTCGAATAATAAAATATATGTTGATAAATATCCGAATACAGCATATACTCTTAGAATAAGTTTGAATTTTGCATTCGCTTTAGCTAAATTGCTGGAGGAATTTCCTGATAAGTTTAACATCGTTTTGAGCGTTAATCAGGAAGATATTGTAATTTCGTTCTATTGTGTTCGAGAAACCGAGCAATGGTTAACTGAAGATTTAGAGTCATATCATGATGAAGCGATTTTTGTTTTAACAACAAAATCACATGAATGACAAAAGACTGATGTAAAACCACAATTACTCTCAAAATATTTTTGATTGTAATTACAAGATTGAGAAAAGTCGTATCAAGCCAAGTATCCAGACTATGATACGATTTTTCTTATTTATATTCTAACGTTAAAAACGTATTTCAGCCATTGATACACACCCCCCCCGTGGCTCGTTTTCACAGTCAACAAGGAAGCCTATTGATGCTATATCGACATTAGAATGAGACTTCAGTAATGATTTTAAATAAATTTTTGGTCGGAATTATTGCAAATTCTCCGACCAAAATCAATTTCGCAGAAGGCAAATAATCAGGGATGTAAAAACAAAAGTTCCGCCCTGGTACGCTGTTCTATGGGAAGCGTGGCGGAAACTGTCGGTCAAAAGTAATGATTTTATTTCAATTAGGCAACTTCTTTCAGAAGAATAGGCTTGGAATCAGCAATAAATCTTGGTTGAGTAATTGCCTTACTTCCAAAGCGGCTCGTTTTCCCATCCGACCGGGAAACCCATCGCAGTAACATCGACATTAGGATGAGCCTTCAGTAATGATTTCAACTGCTGTTTGAAGTCGTTGCCGGGATGGGTTGCATTCTGCAAGTATGCCAGACAGCAAAGCTGGGCATAGAGTTTGGTCGGCAGTGTTATGGAGGCATTAATCCAATCACCTTTCAGTTTACCGGGAAGCTGTGGTTTCAGAGGGTATCTTCTGTTCCATGTGCGAGAATGATGTGCAAGACAGTTGCGCAATGCCACGGCACATTTACACCAACTTTCAAGATATTCGTGCTGTGGCAAATTAAATTCCCTCGCAATTTTCTTCTTGAGTTTAGTGTCTTTTAGGTTGCAGAAAATCTTTGACAACGTGCCGAAAGAGACCACTTCCAAAGTTTTCCATACGGGCGGTATGATAGGATTTGAGTATTTGTCAAAGTGTTCCTGAATGAAATCTTCCTTTGAACGGAATACTTCCTGTTGGACACGGATAGAGCAATCGGTGAAAATTTTATTGTCTGTAAATAGATTTCTGTCCATTATCCAAAAAGAACCGTAAGCCATCGAAAAATGGTGTATCAGTTTTGAGCGAAGAGCAATTTCAAAACTTTGGATAGCAGTAAAAATCAATGCCCTTAATTTCTTGTCAAAGTAATACAGATTGATGGCATTGTCGAAATGGCTGTTTGGTTTGAACACATGAGTTGTCTTATCTTGTTCCATAGGACGAAGGTAGTTCGCCAGACGGAAATAACTCATGATTTTTAACTGTGCTACAGCATCATTGTCATTTCTGATGATTAGGCCCCGGTCTTTCAGCATCTGAAGAATCTGGGGATAATTCAGCGGTTGTTTGGTATAATCCATAAATGTATAAAAAGCAAAAGTTCCGCCCTGGTACGCATTGAAAAGAGGCGTGGCGGAAATTGTCGATGCAAAGGTAGTGCTTTTATTCCAATCCTGCAAACTTTTCAAGAAAAAACAGCAGATAATCCAATATTGTCCTAAACGTTTTGGGCAAAAATAAAAATAGGAAGTAGTTACTAAGGCAAAAAATGACTACCTTAGTAGTGAGCGACCAACTCAACTACTTCCTATGGCAAATATAACACTTTTCGCACAAACAATCGCCCAGTTACCCCGTCAAACAATCAGAAAAATAATCCGCGAGGCCCAAACAGACAAGCACAACAAGGGTTATGACACGTGGAGTCAGCTAATCAGCATGGTCTTCTGTCAGTTTTCCAACTGCGACTCCGTGCGGGACATATCCAACGGGCTGAAATCCGCCACAGGCAACCTCAACCATCTCGGTATAAGCCGTGCGCCATCAAAATCGACAGTGGCATATCAGAACGCCCATCGCGACTGTTCGGTATTCCGAGACATCTTCTACCGCCTCTATCAGCATTTCGGACAGCAGGCGGGGTGGATTCATGGCAAATTTCGTTTCAAGATGCCGTTGCGGCTGTTGGATTCGACGCTCATATCGCTTACGCTGTCTGTCTACGACTGGGCGCATTATACCACGACAAAAGGCGCTGTGAAGATGCACACGCTTCTTGATTATGACTGTCTGTTGCCTGAATTCGTGAACATTACAGACGGGAAAGGCTCTGACAACAAGGCGGCCTACGACATTCCTGTAAATCCGTATTCAATTGTAGTTGCCGACCGTGGCTACTGTGATTACAGCCTGCTCAGCCATTGGGACAGCAACAATGTGTTCTTTGTGGTCCGGCACAAGGACAACATCAGGTATAAGACCGTCCGTGAGCGTCTATTGCCTGAAAAGCGGGCGCAGGACGTGCTTATTGATGAGGAAATTGAACTGGAACTTCCAGTCGCGAAAAAGAAATATCCAAAGAAACTCCGCAGAATTGCCGTATGGAACGAAGAACATGGTTTCGTGGTGGAACTTTTGACAAACAACTTCACTCTTGCCGCCTCCACGATAGCCGCAATCTACAAGGCAAGATGGAATATTGAGATTTTCTTCCGCAATCTAAAGCAGCTTCTGCGCATAAAGAGCTTCATCGGCACCACACGCAACGCCGTGGAAATCCAGATCTGGACTGCACTGATAACCATGCTCATCCTGACATGGCTGAAACACATCGCCAAGTACAAGTGGGCAATGGCTAATCTTGTTGTCTCTCTGCGACTTAACACCTTTACCAAAATCGACCTCAACAAATGGCTTGACGAACCCTTCACACCGCCTCCCGAAGAGCCGTTTTTGCCTTAGGGGGATTACTCTGATGTCATTTTTGCAAAGGCTGATGCCTCTGCACGTTGAGTAGCACTCAAAAATTATTTAGGACAATATTGCAGATAATCACCAAAAAAACTTGTTACGAGACGGTTCGAGACGGTTTTAATCCCCAAAACGGCGTGTCAACGGTTGTAATCGGATAGTTTTTCCAATGCCTGCTGCCTTGTCTCGTCGATGAACTGCAGTAGCACACCCGGGTCTATGTGTCGCCGCCCCATTCTGACGGTCAGGTGCAGATGCGGCCCGGTTGAACGTCCTGTGTTGCCGCTTATACCTACCACCTCCCCCGGTCTCACACAGTCACCTTTCTTCACTCGCCATTCGGACAGATGGCAGTAGCTGACAGAGAAGTCCCCGTGCCGCACAGTGACATATTTCCCGGACACCTTGTCCTGTCCGACCTTCACCACGATGCCGTGCATCATGGCGTATGTCTCGCACCGGTCAGCCTTCAAGTCCAGTCCGTTGTGTTTCCTGCGTTTTTTCGTGAACGGGTCTGTACGCACGCCAAAAGGCGAAGTCACAAAAATCTCCTTCAGCGGATATGACACGCTAAGATAGCTGTCAATCCACTGCTTCCGCATTGAAGCGGTGTCGGCTGACGACTCCGCCGATGCCGCTTCTTCCGTAATCTCTTTTGTTTTCCCTACCGTCCCCTGTGTGACACGTTCAATCCTGTAACGTGCCGCATGGGGCGTTATTGTATGGAACTGTGCCGATGCAGCCATGCAACAGCCCAACCCCGTCATGAGCAATAAATTCCTTAACATGGCGCAAAGGTAACAATACCATATCAAACCACATTCTATTTTTACATATATCAGTTTAAGCAAAATATCATACTCTAAGCAACTGTAATACTTGTTTATATCGCATCAGAGTATAAAAGTAAGTATGATTATTATGTCTTATATTAAATAAGCATAAACCAAAGTAAAATCATACTTACAAACACCTCTGAATCGGAACAACACATATAATTTTGCGGAAAACGACAACCCATAAAATTATAAAAATGAAAATTCAAAGATTTCAGAGCGAGGAACTGCCTTACGGCATACTCGACAGATTCGGGCTGACACAGGATATGCTCGAAGACCTGCCCCAGAAGGCGATAGAGGACATTCTTGACGGTCGCCGTTCCCCGGTGCTGCCCATCAGCGTCACCGACGAAAGCGGCGAGGAAATCCATGCCCGCACCCGCTTCGCGTTCATCCGCATGGACGACGACAGCGTCGATGTGGTGTTCTATCCACAACTCAAAGCCGGCCGCCTCGACCGCTTCACCGAGGAAGAGCGCAAGGCTTTGCTTGAGCACCGTCCCGTCATCGCCCCAGTCACCACTCCCGAAGGAAGGGAGATACAGGCATTTCATCAGATAGACCAGGGCACCAACCAGATCATCTACGTGCCTACACCCGTCATTGGCCGCAATCTCGAATACGCAGCCAACGAAATGAAGCTCACCAATGCGGAGCTTACCTGTCTGCAGAAAGGATTGCCCATTAGCGTCATGGACGGCGATGACCTCTACACCATCGGCATTGACCTCAATGAAAAGACCGGTGTGCGTCTCACGCATGGTGACGAGAAGAAATGGCGCGAGGAACAGCGACAGGGCTTCGGCAGATACAACTTCGGACTGAACGGTTGCTGGGTCTCCGACGAAGAAGGCAACCTCGACTATGTTCCCGAAGCATCCTATACCGAGGAACTGTGGGAAGAGATGCGCAAACGCAACAACATGACCCTCAAACACTAAACCGCAAGCAAGATGAAATACGAACCTGAAGAGAAACTTATCGAGAACGTACAGTCCGGCGAATACGGTTGGAAAGAATACATCACCCGCCACTCGCGCGAGCTGGCACAGGAATACGAATGGTACTGCCACCGCCAAGGGCTTGACCCCAATTTGGAAGAATCGGCTGTCAACTTCATGGAAATGAAGAACGCCCTGCTTGACGAGGCACTGGAAAACGGAAACGCATAAACAATAAGTATCATGCCTATAAGGACAAACACCAATCCGCGCCCGCTTGAACTCACTCCCGAACTGCAGGACATCCTGCTCCGAAACGGGATGCAGGCTCATGTGGCCGCAAGCAGCAACGGTTTCGCCTTGCTCGTGCAGGGGCATGATTCCCCGTTGCTGAACTATCCGATTACCGAGAAACAGCTGAAAGCCCTGACCGACTGGGGAACAAACACCGCCAACCGCAAGGCTTACAACACATTCGCCAGCATTGTCGCCGCCGACTTCGATATGCCGAAAGACTTTGTGCATGCCCGCAATGCCAACGGTCGTGTGGCGATGGGCTTACACGGCTACCGTATCGGCGTGGGCGAATACGGCAGAGTAGCTCCGCACCGTCGTCCACCCATGCCGCCGCATCACATGATGGGGTGGTCATTCTTGGGGTGGACACCGAGGATGCAAGAAGGATTCCACCTGCGCCGTATCGGAGGACAACTCTATTACCCCGGTGCCCCAATGGTTCCGAACCGACCCGATGGACGCATGAAGCCCGGAGAACTGCAATCCGGCGGCTATGGCTTCTATTACAAAGGCTATAACACCGCTCCCGTGGCAGGAAAGGATGTGCTGTCCGAATTGCAGACGGTAATAACCCCTGTCAGACAGCCGCAAAGACCGACCACTCCGGCAATTTCGTATAAGGAAGCCATCACTTCCGATGTCTATTTCTCCAATGAGAAATGGCAGGAGGTGCTGGCGAGCCACGGCATACTGGTGGATGCGGAGAAGAAGACCGTCACCATACAGTCCTCGGCACTGGAAGCAGACCTGCAGTACAACCTCACCGACGAGGAACTGGCTGTATTGACTTCCAACTCCATCAAAGACCAGCCTATAGCCAAACGCCTTGAGACGCTTAACGGTGTCATCAAAGAGGATTTCGCCGATGCCGTCACCATGGACATGCTCAACAGCGACAAACAGATTGACATAAAGCTCCATCCCGAAGTTCAGGCAGATCTCGACCAACAGATTACCCGACAGGACGAATATTACCGACAGCAGGATAATCAGCAGGACTTACAGGTGGAGCGTGAGCCATCACTCCGTGACAATCGGCCCAAAGGCGGCGTGGTCATGGACGGCAACGATCTGGGCCTTATAGACGAGAACAAAGGATGGTTCCGTGAAGGGCGGCACGGGCGTGAAGTCACCGTCGATGACATCCGTGTGGAACCCGTGCAAGGCGAGGGTGAGGCGAAATACCGTATGACTGCCGTCATTGACGGCGAGGTGGTCAGTCACGAGATTTCGCAGAAGCAGTATGAGAAATTCATGGCATTGGACGACCTGCACCGCATGAAGCTCTTTTCAAAAGTGTTCAAGGAGGTGGATATGAAAGACCGCTATCCCGTGGGGCTTGGCACGAAAATCACCGCCGCCCTGTTTGCGGGAGCCGTGGTTACACATGACCTCCTGCGCGGTCCCCGTCCCATGCCGGACATCTATATGGAAGGACACCGAGGCCCGATGCCGCATGTCTATTTCAAACCCGGTGTCGATTCACCGGCAGATGTCGCCGCACGGCAGTTCGACGCCATGAGGAATCTGCCAGACGACCGTGTCCCCGGCATGGGACACGGCCTTTAACTGTAACATAAACCAGCGGCCATGTCAGAACTTACATACGACGATTTCAAAAGCAGGGTGAACATCCAGGACTTGTTGGTGGACGCCGGCTACCGGCTCAACCGCAGGGACGGCATGCGCTATCCCTCGTATGTCCGTATCGGCAGCGACGGTAAGCGCGTGCATGGCGACAAGTTCATTGTGACCGCCAACGGCCTGTGCTGTTTCCAGCCCCCTGAGAGAAAGAACTACAATGTCATCAGCTTCATCAAGGAGCATCCGAACCTCTTCGCCGAGTACAGACCCGGCATGTCGGGTGACAGGCTTGTCAACCTTGTCTGCAACCGCCTCCTGAACAATCCCGTGAACGACCGTGTGCCACGAGATTTCGGGCGGCAGCGCGAGACACGGTCTTTTGACATCTACGAATACGAGACACAGGGCTTTATCAATGGCGACTGGGAATCGCAGAAACGTTTCTATCCCTATTTCCAGAACAGAGGTATCAGCCTCCAGACCCAGCGGGCCTTCTCCGACCATTTCTTCCTTGCCACAAGGGAACGTGGCGGCAAGACATACACCAACCTGTCATTCCCGCTGTCGCTTGCCGCATGGCCGGGCAAGGACATCGTGGGACTGGAAGAGCGCAGCCGCCCCAATGCCGATGGCAAGACCGCCTATAAAGGTATGGCCGCAGGCAGCAATGCCGCAGAAGGTCTCTGGATAGCCCGTCTGGAAAACAACCGCAGCGACATGGGCTTCACCCGACCCATTGACAAAGCGAAGGATGTCTATTGGTTCGAGAGTGCGTTTGATGCGATGGCCTTTTACCAACTGAAGATGAACGAGCCGGGGAACGTGGGCTTTCATGACCTTTCCAACGCCGTGTATGTGTCCACCGGCGGCTCTCCGACAAAAAAGCAGTTCTCGTCGATGATCGAGCATACGCCCGAGGCCATCCACCACCTCTGTTTCGACCGGGACCGTGCCGGACGTATGTTCGCAGTCAACTTCGCCCTGCAAAAAGAAGGAAGGGTGTTCACCTCCCACCTGTCGCCGGACAAGGAGCGTCTTGTTGTTACCGACATGACCAAAGGCGTCAAACGTCACGAGCTGTCGATGGAACCGTTTGACTTCAAAGACATTTGTGAAAGGCTGGGAATCGACAGGCGCGGAATCGGATATGAGCCTTGCGACGAAAGGTATAAGGACTGGAACGACCAGCTGCTTGACAAGCCCATGAACAATGAGGAAACGCAAACAAAAGGGATGAGACGATGAAAACACAGACACAACCATCATACAGTTTCGGGACATTGGTGTTCCGTCCCCGAATCAGGCAATATTTCGCCAATGACCTGATTATTACCATCGTCTGCATAGCCGGGCTTGCCGTGGCCGGAATTGACGGCATGTTCATGGGTAACATCCTGTTGTGGGCATCGCTGGCAATCGCCCTCTGCCTCATATACCGCTTCCTTTATCTGCGGAGCATGAGGTTTGTCATCACAGACGAACAATTCATCTATGAGCATGGCGTGTTCCAGCGCACTCGTGACTTCATGGAACTCTACCGTGTGGTCGATTTCCGGGAAGAGAGCAGCTTCTTACAGCAGTTGTTCGGACTGAAAACCATACATATCTATTCCGGCGACCGTTCCACACCCCGCCTTGACATGGTGGGCATGGACAAGAGCAGCAATCTTGTCCCCTTTATACGTGAACGTGTAAGTGCAAACCGCAAACGAAATGGAATATATGAGATTACGAACCGCTAAAATACTGACAGTTGTACTTGCCGTCTTCGCCGCTGTGTCAGCGAGGGCGCAGGTTGTCGTGTCCAATCCGTTGGAATGGCTTGCCCTCGCCGAGGGTAACGAGGCCATCAACGGACAGGTGAAAGACCAGACCGATGCACAGACCCGGACAGCGGTTCTGCAGAACACCATAGCCGCCGAGTTCACCAAGATGCACGAATGGGAAAAGAAATACTCCGGCTACCTGCAGACCGTTTCCGGTTTTGCCTCTTCACTGAAAGCGTCCGCCACACTGTATGAAGACGGTGTGCGTATCTTCATCACCCTGGGCAAGCTCAAGAAAGCCATCGGTTCCAATCCGCAGGGCATTGTCGCTACCATGTCAATGAACAACCTCTATCTGGAAACGGCGACAGAGCTTATCTCTGTCTATACACTCTTGAAGGAGGCCATCGCCACGGGAGGAAAGACAAATATGCTCACCGGTGCGGAACGCTCGCAGACGTTGTGGGCATTGTCCGACAAACTCGGCACATTTTATAAAAAGCTCAACAGGCTGTACCTGAGCATACGGTACTATACGCTTACCGATGTGTGGAACAACGTCAGTGCAGGAATGATGGACAGAGACATCGGCAGTATTGCCGGTGATGCCTTCGGCCGGTGGAAACGGGCAGCAAGAACATTAAAATAAAGGAGACGGCATGATAAGGACGGTACTGATCATATTGATATTGGTTTTCGGCATCTGCAAGGGTCACGCACAGACAGACCCTGTATTGTCCGGAATGATTGTCCTATATACCGACAAGGCAGAGAAGCAGCTCAAGTCACAGGAGAAAGTAATGTTGCTGCAGACTACCGGGCATATATGGACGAAGGAGGAAGTGGAAGCCACGACCGACTTCCAGCGGCAGTTTAACGACTATCTCGACTCGTTTCGCTCGGTAATCAGCTATGCGGCACAGATATACGGTTTCTACCACGAAATCGGGAAACTAACAGAGAACATGGGCGCATTGAGCCGCCAGTTGGAGAAATCTCCTGAAAACGCGCTTGCCGTGGCACTCACACCTCGCCGGAGCGGTATATACCGGGAACTGATACTCGGCAGCGTGGACATCGTGAACGACATCCGGCAGGTATGCCTCTCTAACGTGAAAATGACGGAGAAGGAGCGCATTGAGATTGTATTCGGCATACGCCCGAAACTCCATCTGATGAACCGCAACCTGCGCCGGCTCACGCTTGCCGTCAAATACACCTCCCTGTCTGATGTGTGGCGGGAGATAGACTGCAGGGCAAAGAGTTACGATGTGGACAAATGGAAAATTACGGACGAAGCCTTCTCGCGCTGGCGGAGTAACAGTAAGATAAGACCCGGAAAATAAAACATGAACAACTTGTAACAAGGCTTATGAAGATTGGACTGATAGACGTTGACGGACACCACTTCCCGAATTTCGCACTGATGAAACTATCGGCATGGCACAAATCAAAAGGTGACATTGTCGAATGGGCAGACGCGATGTTCGGAAACGGCTATGACCGTATTTACAAATCAAAGATATTCACATTCTCGCCGGACGAGAACAGTCCCTGGACCTGTGAGGTTATCAAGGGCGGCACCGGGTACGACATAAAGAGCCAGCTGGCTCCGGAAATTGAAGTATCATCCCTGATGGATTATTCCCTCTATCCGCAATACGACTATTCCATACAGTTATTCTCTCGCGGCTGCATCCGTCATTGTCCGTTCTGCTTGGTTCATGACAAGGAGGGCGGCATACACCCCGTGGAACCAGTGCAGCTGAACCCCAACGGAATGCATATCGAGGTGCTTGACAACAATTTTTTCGCCAATCCGGAATGGCGATCTGCTATCGACTATCTGCTGAAGGCAGGGCAAAAAGTCAATCTCCACGGTGTTGATGTGCGCATCATGGACGAGGAACAGGCATACTGGCTCAACAGGCTCCGTCTTTACAAGTCCATACATATCGCATGGGACTTGCCGCAGATAGACCTGACCAAAAAAATCACAGAAGTAACTCGATACATAAAGCCGTGGAAGATCATGTGCTACATCCTCGTCGGCTACAACTCGACCATGGAGCAGGACTTATACCGCATCGAGCGGTGCCGGGAACTGGGCATCAAGCCTTATGTGATGCCGTATCGTGACTTCGACAACAGAACACAGCCCTCGCAGTATGCGAAGGATCTCGCGCAATACGTCAACAAGCCGATGCTTTTCAAGTCATGCAGTTTCAGAGACTTCTCACCACGGAAAGGATTCAGGTGCGAGGCTTATTTTCAAACGGATAATACGATAACACTCTAAAATACAACAGATATGGGCAAATGGGCAACAATATTCAAAGGTGGCAAATACATCTTCAACAACCCGGCGACAAGAAGCCTTGGCGGAGCCGTCATCCATCCCCAGCGCACCCTTGTGGGCGCAGGTCGCGCCGTGAAAACCGCCACGGTCGGAGCCGGTGTGGGCTATCTCGGCTGGGAGGCACTTGTCAATGACAAGCCGGTGGTGAGGACGGTCGCCGACATAGCGATAGGAAGCGACAATGTGGATGCAGTGGTGGACACCACAAGCAAGACCGTCGATAGCGTGCAGGAAACGGTACGGGATGTAAAGGAATCCGTGTCCGGTCTGAGCGGTACCGTGCAACAGGCCAACAGCACATTCGGAGGCATCTCCGATTTCCTGAAGAACGTATGTGGGGGCAACGGTGCCGATATGTTCGGCAATTTCTTCTCCAACATAGGGAAAGGCAACGTGTCCGGACTGAGCATCGTCGGACTGCTTGCCGCCGGACTGATGATATTCGGACGGTTCGGCTGGCTCGGCAAGATTGGCGGCGCACTGCTCGCCATGATGCTTATCGGCAATAATTCCCATGTGGCACAGGTGCAGGAGAACCCGCAGGCAGAGAACCGACAACCGGGAGGACGGCACAGATGAACCGTACCCGAACAAGTTTGACAAGACAACAGGTAAACATATAAAAAGGATATGGAATATACACAGGAAATGAACCTGCAGTCAGAGAGCGGCTACTGTATGCCGTTCAATGACAAGAAAGAAGAAGTGGTGCTGACCCGGACTTATGGAAAACAGGAGGACGGGAGTTTCAACCACGGCATAGACCTCGCCGCAGACCGCTATGTGCTGCGTGCGGTGGCGGACGGCATCGTTACCGCCATCGGCACGGACAGGGTACACGGTCTATACCAGACGGCCCGTTACGGGAAATACGATGTGACCTACGGCGGCATACGCAACGCTATGGTTGCTTTCGGCAAACGTGTCAAAGCCGGAAGCATCCTTTCCATCAGCGGTAACACTCTTCATCTGGAGGTGAAGTATGACGGAGCGGAGATAGACCCCGTAGAGTTTTTGAAAATGCTTTTCGGTAACATGAAGATGTCCGGCACGGAAAGCGGCATGCCCGACTTCGAGACCCTCGATATGGACATCCCGACGGATTATGACGAGAACATGGAAGAGATCGAGGGCCTGATGGCAAGGTTCTATCCCGAATACCTGATGGAGGTGGCCGGAGGTCTGTACGTCGTTCCCGACAAGACAGAACAGTCCCTGCGCAACATCTTCTCCCTGTCGGCGGCACGGAGCTATTTCTATGACGCCATACCGTCGATGGCCAATCCGCTCGGACTGTCTGAACGGTCGGTGCCTATCGCCGCCAAAGTGCAGAACCTGCTTATCGGGGATTTTCTCAACTATCTCGCCCTTCGGCACAGGATATTCCTGTCGGTCATGGATGAAGCGAGTAAAAAAAAAGCTATGACGAAGCCGTCGCCACCGCCGGAATCATAGACCCGCTTGCCGACCTTGACATCGACGTGCGGAGCTTCGACATCCAGCGGCTGGTGACTGTCTATCCTGACAGGTCCGGCATACGCTGGTGGACGAAAGCCTGGTTCAACGGTTCGGAAGACGGTGAGGCGGCCGTGGAGATAGAGCGTGAATGTGCGATACAGTTCCTGCTTGACCGGATAGACAAAGAGAGGATGCTTGAGGAGTATTATCCCAAACAGATGGAGGTGTATCACAATGCCATCGAGCAGACAAAAGAAAATTTATTGAAACAACTGAACATATCATAATGGCGCAACCGAAAAATACAAAAAGGCTGTCAGAGGTGGAATACTGCCTTAGCAGCTATTTCAACGCACACTTCGTGCCGGTCATGAACCGGGAGAAATCGGCATTGCAGACGGCACAGGCAAAAGAGATAGCGGACTATTCCACTTCATTTGCCGGCATCATGCGGTCGCTTGCACAATCATCCTCTTCCGCAGGCATACCGGGTCCCGATGATACCATGCAGTACCTACGGCTTACCGGCAAGGAATGTTCCAAGACCGCGGAGGACTACGTGGGGATGTGCAAGGAGAGCATACTCGGCAACAAGGATTTCGTAGCCGACCTCCAGCGTCTTGCCGGGGAATGGCGCAATGCGGTGGTGGCCGAAGTGGGACGCAAGCGTTATGACGAACTTTCCGCAAAAATCGGTTCAGACCTGGCACTCGCCTATGTCGATCACCGTATCGAGCAGATGATGGTTGACCGTATGGTGCGTGAGCAGATGCCCAAAGGATCTTTCGACTATATCATCCGCAAGGGGGCGGCCGGCAGCCTTTTCGGATTGCCACAGGAAATGATGAAGTCACCGTTGCAACGTGAGATAGAGGAACGTGGCGAAGCCATATACAAACCGTCGAAAGCGGAAAAAGGCACGGCTAAGGGTGTGAGTTTCGCAGCGGACGTGGTGGCTTTTGGCGGCGTGTACTCATGGGGCTCGCTTGCCAGACTTGCCGGTGCGGAAGTTGTGTTCTCAGGACTTGAGTCCGTACTTGACAAGAAACAGCAGAAACAGGGATTGACGGTTGACCAATGTGTCAGCACGGGACTGTTCGGTAATGGCAATACACTCTCGGATATACGCAAGGAAAGTTTGCGCATCAAGACATACGAGAGCAACTATATCCAGTCAGTCAACGGCACTCTGTCCAAAAAGATGCCCATTCTGAAAGAAAAGCCGGCATGGGAAATGGACTGGAACCTCGGCAATTTGCAGAATCCTTTTTTGAATCAGGGAAAAGGACTTGTGCCTTTCAAGTTCTCTCCGATAACTCTTGGCAAACCTCAGACGGCAGATTGTGGAAAGAACTTCGCCAACGTGCCGTCTGTCATCGCTCCAGGTCAGGAACAGGCATACCTTGACTGGAAAACGCAGCATGACAGGGAGCAGGCACAGAAAGCGCAACAGGAAAGTCCCGCAACAGAAGAAAAAACTGAATCACGTGGACAGGAAACGACAAACGATAACACTCAAGAAATTGAGGACAACGGTGAAGAAAGGGAAAAGGAGACACAGGCACAAGACAATAACGACGGCTGGGTGAATCTTCTCAGGTCGGTCGGGCTGGACGGCATCGGTGACATCGGACGTAACCTCCCTTATGTAATAGCCATGCTGCCGGATATGCTTGTTGGACTGTTCACCGGCAAGACCACCTCCTTAAACCTCAAAAGCGGAATGATGCCTCTGGCTTCCATCCTTGTAGGAATGTTCGTCAGGAATCCTCTTCTGAAGATGGTGCTGATAGGTATGGGTGGTGCCAACCTTGTAAACAAAATCGGACATGAGGCGATAGAGCGTGAACAGGACGGACACAGTCCGACCGTCCGCTACAGGCAGTATGACGATGAAGAACTGAATCCACGCATATCCGGTGCTGTCATACGGGGCAACACGCTGATAGCCACCATTGACAACGTGCCTTGCTCGGTGATGCTGCCCGAAAATGCGGCACAGGCATACGCCGCCGGAGCATTGCCTTTGAATACGCTTGCCAATGCGGTGCTTGCCCGTCACGACCGCATGAAGGCGATGGCGGAAGACAATTACCGCAGTCTGGAAATCGAACAGGAACGGCAGCAGGAACGCGGCATAATCCTCAGATAAACCAATACATCAATATATAGCAATGAAAGAAAAGACACCACAGGAACAGACGGCGGCCGCCAGACAGGTGGAGCTGCTGTCAAACGCTCTCAACGGGGCATCTACGGAAGGATACTGGCTGAACGTGTCGGGACGCCTCTCTCCGAGAATCTATCCCAAAGGGGCTGCACTCAGCCCGTTCAACAGCCTCACGCTGATGCTCGACGCTGACAGCCATGGATATTCCACCGCCTTGTACACTACGTTTTCGGAAGCAAGGAAACGTGGCGAATCCGTCCTCAAGGACGAACGCTCCGTACCGATGAACTGGTACCGGTGGGACTCATACGTCAACAAGCACGACGAGAGAGACATTATATCCCGTGACGACTACCGCAGCCTTCCTCCTGTGCAACAGGAACAGTACAAGGCAGTAAGAAAACGTGAGATACACACACTTTTCAATGTGGAGCAGACCACTCTTCCCCATGTGGATGAAAAGGAGTTCGAGAAGTTGCGACAGCAGTTCGGCGGACGAACCGACCGAGGCAACATCCTTGCGGAGGAACGCCAGACACGTTCCGCAGTCAACAGGTTTCGTGAGCAGATTTCGCAGAACCTTGTACCAATAAGGAAATCGACCACGGGAACGGCGGCATACGACACTGGCAAGGATGCCGTCTATATTCCCGATCAGAAGCATTTCGGCAATTACATGGATTATGTGCAGGAACTGGTGCGTCAGGTGGTGAGTGCCACCGGCCACCGTGAGCGTATGTCGAGGGAAGGCATGGTGATGAACGGCGGCAAAGCACCGTCAGGTGATGCCTTGCGCTATGAGCGTCTTATCGCCGAGATAGCCTCCGGTCTGAAGATGGCGGAGTTCGGTCTGCCGGCGAAACTGTCACCTGAAAGTCGTGGCATGGTGGAATACTGGACAGAGGAACTGAAGGAGAATCCCTGCCTGATAGACGCTGTGGAGAGCGATGTGAACAATGCCCTTGATGTCATCCGCAAGGCTGAAAAGGGAGAACGCATGGAATCGGCCCACGAGCGCAACAAGCAGCAGACGGAGGAACTCAGGGAACAGGAAGAGGGACGGCCGCAGGTATCAGTTGCGGATGCGCTGGTATTGCAGGACATTCTCCGCAAGGGAGGTATGGAAATCAATGACCGTAATTTCCCGGGAGGACAGGATGACAAGCGTGAGTTCCTGGCCCGCTTTGACGGACTTGGACATTACGACACGCTGACACAGGACTCACTCACCAATGCACGTCTGAAGCATGACGACCCGGAGCTTGTCAATATAGCCTATACACAGGCTGCCGGTTCTGCTGCATGTATCCATCGCCTTTGCAGCGAATGGCTACCGCAGGAATGGGAGGAAAAAGGTGCGCATGTTATAGCTGACGACATTAATGCCGTTCCGGACAAGCGCAGCCGTGAGTTCGTGGTGGTACTCGACAAGAACACGGGGATTGCCGATGTGGTACTTCCCACTTCCGCCCGTTCAGGAGGCGATGTCGTGATGCCCAACGGTGACCGCCGCAACTACTGGATGTCACCCGACGAGGTGATGACAGCCGATGAGCGCAAAGAAGCCGGTGCGAGAGTAGTATCGCATACGATTCCCGGATTTAATAAAGAGAAGATAGCGGCTGCGTTGATGGCTCAGGGTGCCTCATACGTTAGGTTCTATAATAAGGACGGGCAGTTGCGCTACCATCCTGATGATTCCTATTTTGCAGACAAGCAGGTGTATTCGGCCAGACTGGACGGAAGGGAGATAAGAAATGTTTCCGCTTTTGATGTCAGCGAGGCAGTCAGCCGCGCTACGGAAGTGCAGTTCGAGCGAATCCAGATGCTCCGTGACGACACGGGCGGATGGGCATTGTACCTCAAGCCTGAAAACGAGCCGTCGTTCAGCATCCGTCCGGACAAGAATGACATCAACCGTTTCTTTTCCACCGTCAAGCAGGATGACCGTGTGGCTGCAGGTGCGGTACGCAACGAACTGGCTCAGAAATACTATGCTCTCGCACAGGCTGAACCCAACCTGAAGGTTGACCTGTTCGGTGCCATGCCGGACGGTATCGACCCGCTGCGCATCAAGCGCGTGAACGTGTTCAAGAGCAAGGACGACAAGATACTGTGTGTCCCCGTAATCGATGGCATCGACAAGGTGCAACCGCGCGAAGTGAGCAAGCAACAATGGCAACGGATGTGGGTGGCAGAAGATGTGGCCCAATACAAGACCTGTCTCGCCGCTACGTTGTTCTCTGACCTGCTGATGCAGAAAACGGAGGAACAAACCGTAGAAAAGCAGCAGGAAGAGGACGCTGCCGTTGTCCGTCCTGATGTGGCGGCAGTGCGTCCCGAACTCCAGCAATATGAAGAGTTGAAAGAAAAGCATCCCGATGTCATCCTGCTGTTCCGTCACGGCGGCAATTATGAGGCTTATCAGGATGATGTGCCAAGTATGGAAAAGACATTGGGACTTGAAAAAATCGAATTCGGAAACCAAAAGGAAGATGTCCATGCCGTGAAAGTGTCATTCCCGACAGATATGCTGGATGTCTATCTGCCGAGACTCGTGCGGTCAGGAGCAAGGGTAGCCATTTGCGATGCTGTTGAAAACATTTCTGCTGACAGAAAAGCCGGTATGTCACTTCCTCAAAATGCAGTTAGCGCAGCGGAAAATATGGAACGTCACACAGGAATAAGAATGTAGGCTATGGCAGGAAAGAATCAGGCATACGCAGAAAGATATGCGGAATTTGCGATGGAGCAGATGCGTCTGTACGGCATACCGGCTTCGGTAACGCTTGCTCAGGGCATCCTTGAGAGTGCAAGCGGCCAGAGCCGTCTCGCACAGAACGAGAACAACCATTTCGGCATCAAGGCCACGCAGTCATGGATAGCCAACGGTGGCAAATACGGTCTCTACTCCGATGACAAACCGAATGAGAAATTCTGCAGCTACGACAGTGTGGGCGATTCCTATGCCCATCATTCCAGATTTTTGAAGGAGAACTCCCGGTACGCATCCTGTTTCAAACTTGATGCGGACGATTACAAAGGATGGGCACAGGGGCTTGATAAAGCCGGATATGCTACAGCCGGGAAATATGCGCCCGCGCTTATATCCATTATCGAGCGTAACGACCTTCAGCGATATGACCGTATGGTAATGGAAGAGATGAACGCCAAAGGGCTGAAACCGGGGCAAGGAATCCCACAGTTGCAGTCCGGCAATAACAACAGTGCGGAACATGATTATTCTTTCCCGTTGAAACGAGAAGAGTTCCTGTTCGTTACATCGCCTTTCGGTATGCGTTCAGATCCGACAGATACTTCCAAAAAGCAGATGCACAAGGGGATGGATATACAATGCAACAATGAAGCTGTGCTGGCGACGGAAAAGAACGGCAAGGTTGTAGCGGTGAATGAAAACGCCAACACAGCTGGTGGAAAGTCGGTCACCGTAGAATATACTCGTGAAGGCGGAGCCAAGGTACAGGTCAGCTACCTGCACCTTAATTCATTTTCTGTCAAGGTCGGCGATACAGTAAATGCCGGACAGCAGATAGGCGTTTCCGGAAATACTGGAACCCGGACCACTGGACCGCACCTGCATTTAGGTGTGAAGCAGATTGCAGCGGACGGTACTACCAGGGACATGGATCCCGCCGCTTATCTTGCGGAGATAGCCGAAAAAGGAAATATCCGTCTCACCGCCATGCACGACGGTCAGAACCTGTTGGCGAAATACAAAAGCCAGAACCCTAACAGCCCGGCAATAGACACCTCGTTATCCCCGGAAGAATGGATGAAGAAACTCCTGTCATCCGAAGACAGCGGTATCGGTATGGGCGGATTTGGACAGGATCCGGTCATGGAGATGGCTATGACGCTGTTCACTTCCCTCATGGCATTGGCCGTGCAGATAGATAGCAAGACAGAAGAAGAGAAGATGGCTGCAGCAACAGCCGCCGCCCTTGACAAGCGCATAGACCTTACACCGCTTGTGCAGGGAATGAGGGAATGTACGCTTCAGGTCAAGGAAGGCGAGACTCCGTTACTGTCCGTAGATACCGGTACAAACCGTTTCACGGCACAGCTGTCTTCGTCAGACATGAACCGTATGAACCTCGTCCTGTCGGACAGTACCCTGACCGCCGACGAAAAGAAAGAACGTATTTCCGGTATCATCGGTAATATCGCGCTCAACGCCCAGTTGTCGCAGGATTACCGTCAGGGAATATCGCAGCAGTCACAATCAGAGAATATTTCAATCAAATAATCACTCACATTAAAACAAAACAGTATGATTAAAGTACAAGCAACAATCAACGGCATCATCAGCAAACCGGCAACAATCCGTGTGTCTGGAGACGGTAAAAAATTCATCGGTTTCCTTGTTAAACTCTCTGTACCAGGTTCGCGTAACAATATGCCGGGTAAGGAACTGTCCATATCCGTAAGTAAGGACGGGGACGAATCGGAGTTGCCTTCCCTCGCAGCAGGAACACGTATAGAGGCGACTGGAACACTGACCTTCCGAAAGACCGGCGACAACCTCTATTTCAATTTCCATGCAGACACGGTGAATCTCAGCCCCGAATCGTCCAAGGATGCCATTGAGGGCACAATGGAGTTCAAGGGGACTGTCGGCAAGGGAGTTGATGAGAAAACCGACAAGAAAGGTGGAAAATATGTGTCGTTCTCGGCATATTCCACAGAAAAGTCCGGGGATGCTCTGCAGTTCACATGGGTACGCTTCATCAAGTTCGATTATGTCAAAGAAGCGTTTCTCGAAGCCAAGGCGAAGATACATGCCACCGGTAAGCTGACAGTATCGGCATACAATGGCCGTATTGACCTTGACTGCCGTCTGGAAGAGGTCAAACCGTGGGAACGCCAGCCATTCCCACAGACAAAGGACAACGAAAACCCACCGATCTGATATGGCATACAGGAAATACAACGACAACGGTGACGGACGCAGTGCCGAAGACCGCGCCCTTGACAGGTTCGCAGACCTCATGGTGGAGAAAATAAAAAATCTCCAGTCAGACTGGCAGAAACCTTGGTTTACCGAGGGCAGCCTGAAATGGCCCAAGAACCTGAACGGGAGGGAGTATAACGGTATGAACGCCGTGATGCTCATGCTCCTGTGTGAGAAGAACAACTACCAGCTTCCTGTGTTCTGTACCTTCAACCGTGTAACCGGAATGAATTACTCCGTTGGGAAGGACGGCAGCCGCAAGCCGCTGGTGGATGGTAACGGAGAGAAACTCCCGGCCGTCACAGTCAACAAGGGAGAGAAGTCATTCCCGATATTCCTCACCAGTTTTACGGTAGTGAACCGCGAGACCAAGGAGAAAATCAAATACGAGGATTACAAAAGACTCTCCGAGGAAGAGAAAAAGCAGTATAATGTCTATCCGAAGCTGAACGTATATAATGTGTTCAACGTGGACCAGACCAATCTGAAAGAGGCCCGTCCTGAACTGTATGCCAAGTTGGAAGCACAGAACCAGATCACCAGACCGGCATCCCTTGATGGTGAGAAATTCTCTTTTCCTGCCATGGATGAGATAATCAAACGTGGGCTGTGGCTGTGTCCCATTAAGCCGACACATCAGGACCAGGCATACTATTCCATATCAAAGGATGAGATAGTTCTGCCAGAGAAATCGCAGTTCATCAACGGGGAGGCGTTCTATGGAACGGCGTTTCACGAAATGACACATTCGACCGGTTCCGAGAACCGTCTCAACAGGCTGAAGCCAACGACATTCGGTTCGGATGATTATGCCCGTGAGGAACTTGTGGCCGAACTGGGCAGTGCCCTTGTAGCTTCGCGCTACGGCATCGTGAAGAATGTCAAGGATGAATCAGCAGCATACCTCAAGTCATGGCTCGACAGCCTCAAAGAATCCCCCGAGTTTATCAAGACAACCCTGCAAGATGTACGTCGTGCCACATCCATGATAAACCACCGCATCGACATTGTTCAAGGACAGATAGACAGCTACCAAGCCACTCCCGGACATACGACCGAATACCCCGATGTCTATGACATCGACAATGACGGCAACACGACAGAGGTCGTTCATATAGAGGATACACCTTTCGACATGATGCGTGAGGACGAGGAAGTGCCGTTCCAAAGGACTCACCGCAGCCGCTGATTAAACACGGTAAAACCTTTCGCAATCCGCCGGGACACCTGTCTTAGGCGGGTTGTTTTTTATGCAGTCATGGAAGTGTCAGCGTCCATTCCTCTTGTTGAACTCTTCCCAGTCATATTCGTCCATGTCCGGTTTCCAGAATGAACGCTTACGTTTGCGTCGTGGCTTCTTACGCTCACGGAAGCCCAGGACTCCCGACAGCCACCATCCGACCAATAGTAGAAGTATTATTTCCATATTCTGTTATTTCCAAGTTAGTATTTGCCATATTAAAGATACAAAATAATCCGCACATACACAAGTTTTTAGCGGATTATTTTCAATTTATTTTTCATGTGCTCGGATGCGAGCTGAATAAAAAACGCCTCGAAATTGTCCGAAACGACATAAATCTTTTGCAGATAGAAAAGACTATTACCTTTACACCCAATAGAAGCAACCAAGCCTCTTCGCAATGCTCAAATCGGCATATATTAGGTTATTTCAGGTTGTCCGCATACTTTTTCCCTTACTTTAATTTCCTAAAACCGAACATCAATATAAATCCTATGTCTCTTTCCAAAATTCGATGGACATGTATCGTTTTGACCGTAAACTCAGATTGATTCTATTATTTCCTGACGACAGGGAACAGGATGATTTAACCTTTGAAATTTTGATGATTTTTCAAGTGTAAAGCCGCCTTTGTTTATTGAAACGACCACAAGACATAGTAGTATCTAAACTCATTTTTTTTGTAAAATCAGGCGTTTTAAGCGCAAATATTTGTACCTCGACGTTCTCTTAATAGTCATTTTTTGTATGTCTGTTTATGCAAAAGACAGCCCTAACCTCACGGTCGGGACTGCCTGCAAAAAAATGAAAAAGTTAGCTTCTTAGTGCTCGTCTATTATGGCAAGAAAAGTCTGACGATGGTGTTTCTGTTTGCTTTTCCCGGTGTATAATCATCAATACCGCCCCTTGAGATTTTCTTGATATTGTTCTCCAGAATGCCTCGTTCTTTCAGGCATCCGGCGATAAAGGTGGCTCTTTGAGAACCGAGATTTGAATTGATCATTTCCGTACCAGTAGCTTTGTCGGCCGAACCTGTAATTTCAATTCTAAGGTTGTATTTCTTAGCGATACGTGCAATCTCGTCGATGTTCACCAGTTGTGATTCCTCTACAAGATTGTCGGTGCCGAGTTCAAAGAAGAAATATATGGGTGCACCGAGTGCGGCATTGCCGTTAATGACATCATCCGCATAACTGTTATTGTTCCCGTCACTGCCGACTTCTGCCTTGCTTCCGTTGCTTTCCCCGGACACTGCATTTTCTGACCGGTTATCCTTTTCGGGACTGCCGTTTTTGCCATCACGGAGGCGTTTTCTAAGTGAGTTAAGCCCGTTGTAGTCGTTCATGGTATAGCCTCCTGCCGAGGTATTACCGTGGTCATCGACACGTTCAAAACATCCGGCATATTTGTCAAGCAGTCCCTCGATTTCAAGAATCTTTCGGAGTTCGGCAATCAGCCTGGCTTTTGCTTCATTCTCTTTGGCAAGCCTTTCATTCTCTTTTTCTTGTTCGTATGCTGCAGCCTTCAGTCGCTCATTGAGGATGACATAAGGCCGTGCGTCAATGACCTTTTTCCATCCACGGTTCTTTCCGAAAGTCCATGAGACACCAGCCGAAAGCGTCAGTAGGTGGTCTCCGATTTCTCGTGCAGAACCAAGACCGTCGGCATCCTTGAACGTGGTCGCGTCACCGATTTCAGCGGTGATATGCAGTCCATCGGCAATGCGAAAACGCCCTTGGACACCATAATTGAAAGCGAAAGGATTGCGCCCGGCATCACGGTTGTCAATCAATCCGACACCGACAAAGGGAATAATATCCCACCGACATTCCTTATCACCCTTAGCTATCGACGGCATCAGGTTCACAAGGAGGTCGGCATGATAATGACGGTATTGTTGGTTCGTCAAAGCCCCGCTTTTCCACTCGAAGCCTTGAAATACGAGACGGTTTCCCACCGATGGTGTATGCCATTTGCCTAATGATATTTGTAAGGCAGGTTTGATGCGTCCGAACAGATCATCGCACCCCAACGGCGAACCGATAAAGGATGATGCGCCTCCCGAGACGCTTATAAACCAGTTGTCTGTCCATGAAGGAATGATTGCACCGGAGAGATATTTCGGCTTTTTGCGGAGCGTAATTTCCTTTTGTGCGGCTTCGATTTCCTTCAATTTCATCTCCGCATGGCTGACCGCATGGGCATTCGCGTCAAGCAGTGCCACAAAGGTCACAAGCATTGAAAATAAGATTTTCTTCATCGTTTGAATTATTTGAATTAGTGTTATATCATTTACGTTTTACAGATTTTCCGCCTGACGGACGCATCATTTTTGCCGCACGGAAGAGACAACGCCGTGCCCAAAGAAGGTCGTCCTCGTCATCTTTCCGTCCCCAGGGCAGGTCGCTTCCGCCTCCTCCGCCACCGTGTCCCTCGGCAAAAGTTGTGGCACCATCAACATATCCGGCGAACAACAGTCCGGCGCATTTTAGAATCTCCTCTCCACGTTCCGCAAGGTCTCCAAGCAGCGTGTTGTTAAATACTGAACCTGCATCGCCGAGCGTTGGCAAAGTGCTTTTAAGGCTGTCAATGACATTATTCACGAAAGCATCCGCAATGCGAAAACGAACCTGTTGGGCAAGGTCACCGGATGCCTCTCGGACATCTTTCTTGTAGTCCTCTGCCTGTTGCCGGTATTCGTTGGCTTTCTCTTTGGATTCTTCCTCCAGCTCCCGGTATTCAGATAATTTCCGACTTGCCTCGGTCAGTTTCTGACGCTTGTCCGTAAGGGAATCCAGCACTTTCTCATAGTCCTTGCTAAGCCTGTCAATGTTCTTTTGCAACTCGTCAGCATTTCCTTTTCCGGCTTGCAAATCGGTAGAGAGCTGTACCATTTCCTGCTCCAGTTCTGCTTTGCGGTTCTCCAGATTGGCTATCATTGTGGTCAGTCCTTTTACCCTTCTTTCAGCATGAGATACTTCAAGTTTCAACTGTTGCAGCAACGATTTGTCCGATTCGATTTGCGTCTCAAGGTCTGCACATTCCCTGCTCAACAGTCGTCTGTATTCATACGGAGGGATATTTCTTGCCCCGGTCTTAGTTATGTCGGATCCTCGCACCAATCCCCATTTCTCATTCACTTTGGCAAATTCATCGTGGAGCGACCGCATATAGTCCTTGTAGTCGTACAAGTCTTTCCCTCCGAATATTTTCTTGAAAGCGAAGCGTCCATCCCTTATCGGAAGCAGGGTGCAATGGCAATGTGGGTTCGTCTCATCGAGATGCACGACAAATCCGGCAATGTTCTCTTCGCCCCATTTGTCGGCGACAAAACGATACACATCCAGTGCCCATTTCTCAATGTCCGGACAGCGTTTTATATGGGAATTGTCGGCATCCTTATTCAGATTTACAGTCTGAGTTCCGAAAGCTAACTCGTGCATCCTTGCTCGTGAACCACCGAAAATAAAGTTCACCACCGTGCGGAATTTCGGCTCCGGCAATCCCTCGTTAGGGTCTTTGATTCCACGCGCCGACAGTATCTCACGGATGCGTTCAGGGATGGATTTTGTCTTATCAAGAGGAACGATTTTTCCCTTCACGATTTCAAAATTCAGGCCGTCGCGTGTGCGGTCGTAGGCTCCATATCCCGATGCCCGGCCCCATTTTTTATCGTCCCAGTTACGTTTATGCTCATCGCTTTGAGCTTCGGTGAAGCCCTTTGCAACCTTGAGATCCATGACTTGTTTTTGTGAATTTGCCATGATTTTTTCGTCGTTTTTTTGATTTTCCGAAGGCTTTTTGGGAGCCATCCGACTTCATTTTTTTTGAATTTTGCGAAGAAAATTCTTCCATAACTTCACAGCTTGCTGCCGCTTTTGGCGGTCTGTCCCGGTTTTCTGCTGAAAATCCGGGGTATTATGCTTCCCAACAGCCGCAAAGCGGCCTTTTTGGGCGTAGCCCGTCCGATAATGAGGCGGCAAGCCGCCGTGTTATCCCGTATGCGGAGTCGTATCGGTTCCTGTTTCGGGCGCAGCCCGTCCCTGATAGCCAAAGACGGTCGGATTGGTGAGGACACCGTGCCTTATAAAAGGAGAATAATATTCGAGGACCGCAGCGAGCCGTTGCATCGTAGTGTCCGGTAACGACGGCGGGAACTCCGTGTTGTCGCAGCGGTCATCTATCAGTTTGAGTCCACCGATAGTAAGCAAGGTGAAGAACCTTGCAAAATCGGAATCGCAATCATCAATGAACAGACAACGCAAGGCATCCGCCACACGGTCGTCTTTTGGAAAGAAACCGGAAGGATGCAACACAAGATGATTGACCAACCGGTGCAGCCGTCGTCCGATTTTAATGTCGTGCGGGTCGTCCGCATCCAACTTCTCGACATCATGTTCGGTCTTTGAAATCACAGAGTCGAACATGTCCGCCAGTTCCTCGATGGACATCGTGCCGAAGATGAAACGCAGACGGTCACGTTCTTCACGGGACGGAAGCCGTGTAAGTGTCGGAGTGCCGGACATGCATACGGGAATGGATATGACCGTCGCCTTCCCCCGGCGTTCAACCGAAATGGCCCCAGTCTTGGTCATCTCAAGAAAGAAATTGCGCACGTTGTCGCGTGACCATCCCCAAACGACAGCAAGCTCGCTATATGAAGTCACAAGCTGGCCAACGGAAAGATGAAATTCCTGTCCGAAGGATATTGCTGTGCTCGGCTCTTTGTTCGCACGTTCCAACAAATAGACAAACGCACTGTAACGTGACAGCCGTCCGCCATCAGCAGGCCTGTCTTCCTGAAGGCTGCGGAGCAGGGCCATATTTGTCGTGAGACTAAAAGTATCTTCTGATTTCATATTGTCTGGTTTATGATTACACTTCGTCCTGTTCATGTCCGATCTCTTCAAACTCTGCATCCTCTATCTCTTCGTTAAACACATGCTTCCGTTCTCGCTCGGATTCCTGCAACATAGAGTTTCCTGATTCATCCCAACGGAAATATAATTCGGAAAGCTCCAGCAGGTCTTCGTAGCAATCCGGGCGGTACGCACATTCCGTCAGGAGCATTAAGTCTCTGAGCAGACGGGACGGATAGAATACTGTTCCGCAGAGCAGTACACCGATGGAGAAGCCAAGAGGCATGAAGTGCGGAATGAAGAGGCACGTCAAGGAGAGAACCATGCCGACCCACAGGACACGGCAATCCTGAAGGAAGTAGATAAATCTTTCACAGAGACTGTGGGAGAACATCGCAAAGCACAGCACCGATGACGGGATGAGGTCATAATGGTTCTGGAAAATCGTCAGGTGATAGAAATGGAATGCCAGCAGAAAAAGCAGCAACATTTTGGTGTACACTTTCCTGAAAGCGAAACTCATCGCCATGTTACGGTAGAAGACGAGCATGGCAGGCCGTTTGTTTTTATACAGGAACGGTACGACAAGGAATGTCGGAAACATCAGTGAATAGAGAATCTTTATCAGCATGGTTGTGTTATTTGAGTTGTTAGTTATAAATCGGAAAGTTCGAGCCGGATGAATCCATAGGATGCACGGTTTATAATCTCTTCAATGTCATCAGGACTTATTGTTTCTTTGTTCCACCGCTCCTTGAAACGAGAACCGCGTTTGAGTGAGCGCACTGCCTTTTCAAGATTGTACTCCGGAATGTCCCACACATGGCCTTGCTCATACAGCCCGTGTTTACGCAGGGCGACAAGTGTAAGCACACGGCAACGTACTTCCCGAAGTTCACGTCCTACCTGAACCATCATGTTACGTTCCCTGTCGGCATGAAGCACGGTTATCCAGGTGCGCCTTGCACGGATTATCTCGACAATTCTGTTGTATGCGGTCTCTTTCATCCTATAAGTGGCTCTGGTTTATTTCATGAAGTCGCGCAGGAGATCTTCCTCCTTGCGGGCAAAGACGACCTTGCTTTTCGCCGTCTGGTCGTTAAGCTCGGCCTGCAAGTCAAGCCCGAAATTCTCAAGCGAATCATAAAGCGAGGCGTACAGGGTATCGCAGATGCCATTGTCATCACTGATACCGTTGACCTTGTACAGATAATCGAATGACGGATTGGAATAGGCACAGCACTGGTGTCCCATGACTGTTGCTTCAGACGGAATGATATGGTAAAGGATAATCAGTTCCATCTGGTCGTCGAACTCGTCAAGCAGGTCGCTTATGTTACAGGGCTTCGGTAACTTGAACTCAAGGATGGCCATACCGTCGAAGATTTCTGCACCGGCATAGTTCGCGCGTGACATCAGTGACGGCATCTGCATGGAGATGTATGTGAGGAATCTCTCAATTTTGTGTTTCAGCATAATTGTATTCGTTTTTCGTGTCAGAGATTTGTGATGGTGGTTTTGATGAGCAGCGAAGGAAGCTCATCCGTATCAATGGGGAACTGCGGTTTCCCAAGTTTGACCACGCACTTTGGCGTTTCTGTTGCCAATATCTTCAGTGTGCCTATTTGTGCTTCGCTCATAAGCGAGAGGGCGAAGCCGTCAAATGAAATCCATGGCTGTAACAGCATCCACAGATAGGCTGCCGCCTGATCTCCGCCCTTGACTTTGCGGTTGTTGATGTCGTTCACGCATTGCAGGGCATTCTGCAACAGACGTCGGTTATTGCGCATCGTAAGCAGTATGACAACTTCGGAAGTGGTAAATGCCGGATTATCTCCTTGGCACAACTCGACCATCTCTTTCATCAGGGCAGACGAGCTGTCGCGGACTTTGGCGAGAGGGATGCCACCGAGTGTCGGCAGATGAACGAGAAAAGAGCGGAAGGCTCTGTCCTCATTCCGAAGGAACAAGAACAGGTCTCGTTTTGTATGAATCCCACGGCGGGTTGCATCATCGAGGATGTCTTCATACCTGTGAATGGTAGAAACATTGTCCATGTTGAAAACAGGGACGGAATCCATCGAGGCATAGAATCTGTGTGCTGACATCATCAACTGGTTTGAGAGCGAGTCAAGTCTCGGTCTGTTGACGGCCAGCGAGAAGTCAAGATAATCCTGAAACGACCGCTTACGGCTGTCAACAAGCGAAGTCAGTTTATCGGTAATGGAATCGCGCAGGGAAAAATATGTCGAATCAACAACTGCACGGTTCGTATGTACGCTGTCACGGAACATGGCAGCTGTCACTGAATCATCGAGAGCTTTCCATTCCAAAACGGAAGATACAAGCTCTGAGTTTGAAAGTGTCTTCTGTTTAGATACAGAGCGCAGGAAGGCTTCGTAATCTTCCAACGCAGCATTGGCGTCAGAAAAACTTTTTGCTTCTGAATCACTGCCGTTGCAGGCGGAAACCAACATTCCCAGCAAGAACATTGGTAACAAGGCGGCAATCTGCCGCGCCATTGTCTTTTTTGACGGATAATCAGTCATATCAATATCTGTTTTTGTCGCACAAGCGATTGTTTGATGCTGCGAAAGTAGAGTATAATTTCGAGATATAAGTACAATCGTAATTATATTTATATTAAATTGAAATATCATACTCTAAATGCGATTTTTGCAAATGGCTGTAACTTTTGGGGTTGCAAAGGAAAGACATTGAAAGACAATCTGTAAATGAGTGTAATCATACTCATTTTTTGCTGTGAAAAATCTGTTGCTAACAGCATATAATAATCTGTGAATATGACTAACTTTATAACGTTTAGCAGTTATATCCGATAAATAATCATAGAAATGGCGTCAGAATGGCTGATTTTGGGAAGAGTCTGATAAGTTGTCGGATTATTTAGCTAACTTTGCAGACAAAATCATACTCTTATACACGATGGCAAAAATAGGATATATAATGACGGCTCCCGGTTACGAGGACTTCTCTGCGGACAGCGGATGGATGGAAGACTTCGGTTGTGTGGAGATTGTAAGAGAGGAACTGTTGTCTGCGGACAAGGCAAGGACAATGTGGGACAGCCTTATGGGGCGTGTCCAGTTCGGGGATACTGTTGTCATACCCAAACTGTCGAATGCTTTGCGTGGTGCGAGGCAGCTCGTCTTCTTTCTGGAGTTCTGCCGGGTGAAGAACATCAGACTGGTGTCCATCCGTGACAGGATTGATTCGGGCAACGAGCTTTTTCCCGGAACGCAGACAAGTGACGTGCTTACCGCCATTGCCCTGCTGCCGCAGGAAGCAAACGCTATCCGTAAGTCCTCGCACCATATAAGCAGGATAAAGAAGCATATTGAGAGCATTAGCGACAAAGCGATGGGGCGTGCCGAGCGTAACAAGCGTATTGTCAACATGTATCTCGAAGGATTCTCCATTGATGAAATTTTCAAGGAGTCTGGATTTAGTAGTCGGAGCAGCGTGTTCCGCATCCTGAACGAAGCCAATGTGCAGCTTGATCGCGGTCGCTGGAAAGGACCACTCGGCCCTCGAAAGAAGAAGGAGGACTGAGAGGGGAAGCATTGTCATACTGGACAATGTTGTGTCATATATCTCGAATGAAAATTTAGAAAAGGAAATATGGATTACAGACAAAAAGCTAATAGAGGTGAATATATACCCGCTTTCTTTGAAATGTATCTAAAGATTGATGGAGAAATTGATTTGAACAAGCTTTCGGAAAGAGACTTTTCTCTTTTCTTTCATGAATATATCCATTTTTTACAAGATATAACTACCACCTATGGACTAACCACATGCTACGCCTATGGAGAGTATGTTCAAAGTGTGGTCAATGATATATATGCAAAAGGTAAACAAGCCTTTGAAGTTCCGTATATATATGATGATAACAAAGATAATATCAGACTTAATGAACAGGTTCAAGATGTTACATTGGGAGACTGGGATACCAATATAAAAACCTTGGACAATGTAAGGGTTTCTGTAGAGAATTTTGAATTGAAATTCGGAAAAGAACAAAACTTACCAAGTATCCCGGCCGTTTGTATTCAAGCAAATGAAGATGATATAATATCTTTTGGCGCATCGGCAATAAAAGAGAGCATTGCCTATATAATGGAAAGACATTGTTGTAGAGAATATGAAGAATCTGATGATTTTCCATATTCTTCAGCGGAAAAAGTTGCAAGTGCCATATTCCCTGAGTTTGGGCAAAGGATATTAAATGTATTAGCATTGGCTGATTGCTCATTGATGTTTTCTAATCCTGGTCACGTTTTTGTTGATATGCTGTATCAGTTTAGAGATAAAAAATACAATCCAGAAAAGGCTCAAGATATATATTCTCAATTAGGAAACGCCAAGGTTAATACAGACATTAAACTATTTGATTTTTTTGAAGGTATTGCTAATGAGGCAAGAAAAAAACTGAAATCCTATTATAGGGTTCCTGAACATCCGGAATTACACGAAGCATATCAGGGATGGGTTGATACAGTTATTGATAAAGCATTGTATTTACGAAAACATAATCCATCATATTTATTAGATATTATTGCTGATTCACCTGCTTCAACCAGTGGATTATTTACTCAGATAGTAAATGATTTAGGTACTCCCATGATGAAGAATAAGCAGAAAGATTACTATACCGTTAAACCACAAGGGATAGCTGGTTGGAATGTGGAAGTTTTGAAATCTGTGCATCAAATATACAAGATCCTCCATGATGGGAATTTTCAATGTTCATTATATCCCTGGTGTGTACGAAGTTTCAATGAGCACCCTGAAGAAGGATTAAACCCAACAGAAGATAAATGTCTTCATACGCCATGGGTAAGAGCAAGTGAAGCTGAATTGTGTCCGCTTGGACTATTATGGAAAAACTGGAATTTAGCATCTTATTATCCGCAAAAGAAACAGTGATATAAAATGCTCTTATAAGTGGTATCATCAATCTGTAGCATATAAGGCGGTGGGACATCCTCGGACATCTCACCGCCTTGTATTTGTCATAAGCCATTAACCCGTCACGAGCTTCATCAGTTGGATGTTACAAAACTTATCGTATTCTTCTTGATTGTCTCCACGCTCGATATGGCGGTCAATCAGTTCTCCAAGTTCGTCAAAGCAGACTTCATCGCTGACAAGTCTCGTCTCGGTATCATTTGTGAGATAGACCTCGTAATAGTCGCTTCCGTTCAGGGCTATTACTACAAACCCCTTGAACAATCTTCCATTGACTTTAAGTTTCAATGCCGGCATGTCCTTGAACTCTGTGGCATATAAACCACTTATGCCCCATGACATAAGAACAGAAGTCCGGGTCATGCCAAATAGTTGTTGCTTTGCCGTTTCAGCAACAGACATCACATAATCTTTTTCCATATAGACGCTCATGTTTAAGTGTTTATGAATAATTTTTATTTCCCCTCACATCAGGAGCTTCGTTCCGTCCGGTCGGGATTTGATTTTTACTTGCGCCCATCACTGCGAAGACAGGAGAATATGCACAAGAAATCCGGACTTTATTTTATGGAACACCCGATTTGGCTACAAATCGAGGAAGGCTTCCGCAAAATAAAGTCTGGATAGTATGGCGGTACTTGGGCCAAATTCACCTCGCAGTAACTTTGCAAGAGAAAAACAGAGCCGACAGGACGGTTGATATGATACAACACCAGCGTGTATAAATGGAGGAAGCCCAAAAGGATTAGTATAAAAGTTTATAACTGGAGGATGAATCGAGAATTAGTATAACAGGAAGTGTCGCCGCCCGTTGTTGTCTGACGGTATGTTAAGCATACAGGCAGGACGGATTTCTCCACCCTGCCTGTTGCTCATTATGCCGCAGCTTCTTCCGGCTTCGCATCTTCGGAGGATGCCTCTGCTGCATCGTCATTTTCGTCCGTTGGCTTTTCCTTAGCCACGATAGCGGCTTTCCTTTCCTCAATGCGTTGGTGTCGCTTCTCATAGATTTGGTTATAGCCGTCCTCAATTTCAGCAAGTTCATTCGGCATGTGCTTACGTGCGAAGTCAAGCATAAGGTCTGCTGTGGCATTGTTCCTGTATGCGTCTTTGAACTGCGCTATCAGATAATCCCTGCGGATAACAGCCTTTGTCTTTGCCGTCAGATTGGCGATGATGTTCATCTTGTCCTCGTCATTGAGGTATGGGGAGTGTTCTTCGGATATACCTAACAGGGCAAAGTTCTCTCTCCGTAGGCTTGACAGCAAAAAGAAATAAACCATTCTGTCCTCGTCCGCTCCGAACTTGGCTTCTGCCACATCTATGTTAAGGATTTGCTTCTTGGTGTCCTCGATAGTCTTTTCAAGGGCGATTTCCTTGTTTCGCTTGTCCTGTTTCTCCAACTTTTCCACAGGAGAAAGTGGCTGTCCTTGTGTCGTATCGTCTGCGGTGTTGTTCTTCTTTACATAGCACAGCGTTATGTTGTTGCTTCCTATTTTCACGTAGAGCGATATTTCGCCGTTCTCGCTTTGGCGGTGTATTTCAGCGCATCTTTCCCTATAGTCGCTCTGTTCCTGCTCGTAATCACTGCATGCCGTTTCATAGGCTTCCTCGTTGTCGTAGTCCTCTTTTTCAGGTGCTTCGGGCTGTCGGGGATAAGCCGTACCGTATGGCATGGCACTCTCCACCTCATGTCCCATAGCCATAAGACGCTCCACAGCGATAAGGTTGTAGTCATAGTCGGTATGTCCGAGCGTTGCGGTGGGGTTCTCCGCCAATACCTGCAGGGTTTTTTCCACAAGGTACGATGCGTTCATTTCGGCAAGGCATGTGCGATTTGCACATTTTCCACAACCCTCACAGAAAAGCGACATGTTGTTTGTGTTGTGGGGGCATGACAGGCACAGGGTCTTGTCAAAAGAATAACGGTCAAGGTCTGCGGTGTACTGCCGTTCAATGCTCCTTGCGATTTCAGAGGCTTTCTGCCCTCGCCAACTGCTATATGTCACATCTTCTTTCAGGTGCTGTTCGTACACCTCACGCTGTATGTCCTCACCGTAACGGCAGATTTCGCTTGCCACGCTGACCGTGATTTCGTCCGTTTCCAACAAGGCGGCGATTTCGGGAATAAGCGATGCGAATTTCAGTCTTGTACGGATATAAGCCTCACTCTTGCCGAACTGCACAGCAAGGGAAGAAAGGTCGTGCCGTCCGCTTTCCATGAGCCGTTGGTAGGCATTGGCTTCTTCCATGGGTGTCACATCTTTGCGCTGGAGGTTCTCGGTAATGGCGATTTCCTCGGCTTCTTCATCGGAAAGGTCATTGATTATGGCAGGGATTTCCTGCATGCCGACAATCGTTGCAGCACGGTATCTGCGCTCACCGAACACAAGTTCATAGTCGTTGCTGTCTGCTATGGGGCGCACGGTGACAGGCTGTAGTATTCCTTGCTGACGAATACTTTCTGCGAGTTCGTTCAAACTCACTTCATCAAAGTGCTTGCGTGGGTTGAAACCATTAGGACGGATTGCAGAGATTGCAACCATTGTGATGTCCTTTACTGCTGTCTGATTTAATGTTGCTTCCATTTTTTTGAATTTATGGGTTATTATTGAATGTTTATTTTCCCCTTTCTTCAGTCCCTTTTTCCCGGAACCGCTTTGGAGTTTTACAGATGCAACACACGGCTGTCTTATCAGCTTCATACGACGGCTTTTCTTGCCAAATACTCTCCACTGGAGGAAGATTTTGCAAGAAATGCACTTCAAGCCGCCGGATCAAGCGGGACGGCCGAACTTCGCATCTGATAAAACCAAACCGGTGACGAAGGGAAAGAACCAGGGCAAGACCAGAGAATGTGAATGATATAAGCAGGAGAACACCGAGAGGTTGTAAACAAGGTAAATGCGGTAAAACAGGTTAAGACGACCTGCATGACCGGCCGGGATATAAGAGGGCAGCCTTGCGCTTTCCGTGAAGAGGTTTATTCCCTCTCCACGGACGGACAATCCTTAGTGTGTCATCCCGACAAATGGTCATACAAGTTAAGGACAGGAATGTTCATGACTCCAGCCTTGTTGCAGGTATAGTATGTGCCACCACGACGTCGCCCGTCATAGTAGGCAACAATACGGCTCGCATGTTTGAGCATGAAATCATTTCGCACAAGCAAACAGCCTTTGTAATACACCTCGCTCAGTAATATGTGAAAATCCGCCTGTTGTAAAATGGCATGGTAGCGTTGGCGGTCACTCCAATTCCACATCCCGCACTGGTCGCGGAATGGTATAACGGCTGTAAGCGTGATGTCGTTGAAATCCGCTTTTGCCTGCAGCACACATTCTGCCGCCATAAGGTCGAAGCCCAATGCCATGCCGCACATATAATTGGTGATACCTTCTCCGTGCCAATCTCTGATAAGCTCCGTCAAGGCAGCCTTTACGTTTGCCGTTCCTCCATGGGGAAATGAGCGGTGTCCCGTAAAGGCTGCGGAACACCGCCTGTTAATGGCAGTTGGATTTATGTTATTTCCCATATCGGTAATGTGTGCGTCCAAGGAAGATGCCGCCCAATACGTTTGCCCCGAACACTTCAAGTTGGTTGGCGAACAATGCGTAACTCATGCCGGTGGTGATGATGTCATCCATGACCACGACATCCTTTCCGTAGAAATAATCATCATCAAACTCTATCACTTGAGCCATGCGGACAGTCTTGTCGTGGCGGTGCTCATGCACTGCAAGTCTGTCACACGATATTCTCACGTGCGGAAAGCCGTTGCGGATGCCTGTCATTTCGTTGACCCTCTCACAGAACTTTCGGTAGCGGTTTTCGTTCTGCTCCTGCGTGCTTGCAGGAACACAGACAAATACGATGTCTTTGGCTCTACCTCCATACTCCTTGTTTATGTAGTCGGAAGTCATTCGTGCCACTTTCTCACATGCTCCGTCTTCCGCATCCTTGAACGCCCAGACCAATTTGCGTGCTTCCACAGCGTCCTCGCCCACGTTCTTTATGCGCACGGGGAAGTATTTAAGGAAGAACGTAGTCTTTTTCTCCAGCTGTCTCTTGACTTTTTCATCAGTTACCTTTGCCATAATATGATATGTTTAATTTTTGTCATTTCCCTTTTTTCGGAAGCTGTCCGGCTTGCCGCGAGGGATTTTTCTGCCGGCAAAGGGGCATGGCGGCAAAAAGGCAAATCAAGGATGAGAAATACGCTCCATGCAAATGGAGGAAGATTTCCCATAAGGCTTGCCGTCCGGGATTTGCCGTTTGACAAAGCCTGCCGCTACCTTTGCAGAAATAATCCGTAGAGGTAAGGCGGTATGTATGAAATCATGGCAGAGAACTATAACTGGCAGGTACGACGGATAAAACCGGAAGATAAAACAGGTATGGACTGTTACGCATTAAAAAGGGGTTGCGCTTCAGCGTTATAAAAAAGCAGGCTCCCTTTGCCTCGGTGGGGAAGGCAAAGGGAAAAAGGTCAAAGTTGGTAATTGCGGATAAGCAGGGCGATATTATCTCCTTCGGCGATAACACCCTTTATGTCGAAATGCCGTTGCAGTTTCTCAAGGTCACAGAGCCACAGCATACCGCCGCCGATGTTGCACCGTACCGTGTCAAACTCGGTACGGTCAACCAAAGAGTCACACTCCATTATCTCATCGACAATATCCTTTATCTCAATCAGCGTGAGGTTTTTCCTGACGTTTTCGGAATTGTCGGGCAACAACATATTGGCGATGATGATATTGTCATTGTTTCTGCGGAGCGATAAGACAGGTGCTTTCTCCACAACCTTGTCGCCGTCGAAGTCAAAGACAGATATGTGGGCGGCTTCAGACTGACCGCTTAAGATTCTTCGTGTCGCCTCGTTCTCCATAGCGTGTATGCTTCCGCTGTCTATAATTTCGCCGTCAACAAACAGCCCGAATGTCGCAAAATTCTTTACTTTCATATATCCATGATTTTAAGTTATATACAGGGGCGGTCATTTACCAACCCCATTCTGTTATCTCCAGTTCGTCACCGTCTTTCATTTCGTCTATCGGGTCGCAGATGAAAGTGCCGAAGAAGTTTACAACCACGCACCCCCTTTTTAGCGATGCGGGTTCTGAGCCATCATCGTCACTGTGACGTATCTGATACCACTGCTTCCCTTTTGGCAGGGTATCGACTGTTATTCTGAGGTCGATAAACTCGCCCTCTACTGAAATACCGTTCTCAAGCACCAGCGACATGGATGTCTTGTGTTCCTTGTTGTAATCGAATGTCATAATACTTTTTGTTTGATGGTTATCACTTGTTGAACCGTTTTACAGGCGGCTTGTCCCAATCTGTTTCGTCATACTCATAGGTCGTATCCTCGTCCTCATACTCGTATTCATCGTATGATATGCGAATAGTCCGGGGAGTATAAAAATGTCTGAAAGCATAGATGATGCTTTCCGTTAGAGCCTTTCCTACTGTGCTGATAAAATGCAGTTCAAGCGTCCAATAGTCGAAACTGAAATCTGCGAGTTCTCCACCATATCTGTCATCTGTTTTGTACAGTGTCACAGAAACATAGCCTCTTGTACCGCTTTGCAGTTCCACAAGATGCCCGTAATAGGTAAAACTGTCATTATTTGATTGACCGGACTTGGTTATCCGGTCAATCAGTCTGTAGATGTAGTTGTATTTTGGCTTTTTCATAGCAGTGTCATTTCTTCGACTGTCACCGTATAGCCGTAACCGTCCTCTGTCCTCCATTCCTTGCACCGTGGCAGGTCTATCAGAGTGCTACCGTGTTGCACGTTGAAGTTTTCTTGGCAATCAGCGATTTCATCTTCAAATGCTTTCATCGCATCGTCAAGTGAACGATATGGGGCGTGTCCGTCAGAAACGCTGTCCTGCATTTCAATGAGGGTTGTAAGTAGATAGAATGTCTGTTCCATATCCATAAGATTTTATACGAACGGAATGTGCCGTCCATGTTTGTTTAAGTATTCAAGCATCTCCTTGGCTTCAAGATGTGACGCCATGTTGCGGTCATCGTGTCCTGTCTTATCGTCAGCGATAACCTTAATGCACTCCTTTATGAGCCGCCAAAGCGACTGCTGTAACGTGCGGTGCATTGTCGGGATAACTGCTGCAAACAGTTTGGGGCTGAAGCTGAAGGAGTTTAGAGCCATTTCCACCTGTTTTGCAAGTTCCTGTTCCTTGTTGGGTCTGTTGTCCATAACTGATATTTTTTAAGTTTACTTTTCCCTTTCTTCCGGTGTGTTCCGGACTTAGAGGAATTTTTTACTGCAAACACGAAGCTAACGGCAGGCATAAAGGCAAGGCTGACACGAAAATACGCTCCGCAGGAGGAAGATTTTCGGAAGTCACCGACAGGTATGGCCTTGACGGTTGCCGGACGGACTTAACTTCGCGGTAAAACAATCATCTGAGGCCGGCCAACCGAACGAACACAAAAAAGACAATATAGAAGAGGTGTTTCAGAACATAGCGTGTTCTGATTTCATATAACTGGATTTTGGGGAGTGCGAGAATACGATGTGAGGCAAAATCTTACAGCCCAAACGCAGAAAGCCATTAAATTATAAGAGATTGCCGCAAAAAATGAGTAACTTTGCACCCGGATAGAGGCAACTCTTGTCCGAAACATACGAAAAGATAAGAAGCGTTATGCTCATCAAGTATTTGGAAACGTAGGAAATTTTCAAATTGCATACTAAGATGGCATGGTGGTTCTCACGCTATAGCGTGGGCTGCTATTACTACATCTGTATGCAAGGTTTCCTACGACCTCCAAATTAGAAGTGGTATTGCGGTCCGCGCTTTTGCATTTAATAATCAGCCTTATTGGACTATGGGGCGCACATGTGAATAGTAGTGAAAAAGATTGAAGCAAACAAACAACTGATAGCTGCGTGCGGGCTGTACTGTGGCGCATGTCGTAAGTATCTTACGGAACAATGCCCCGGTTGCCACCTTAATGAGAAAACTTCATGGTGCAAAATCAGGACATGTGCCAAAGGCTGCGGTTTTCACACCTGTGCTGAGTGCGATAAGGATGTTACAGATTGCAGGATCTTCTCCAATCCTATAGGAAATGTTTTAGGTCTCTTGTTCGGGTCAGACCGTCCTGCATGTATCAACTATATCCGTGAACGTGGTGAACAGGCATTTGCCGATGAGATGACCTTACGCAAATGTCATGCAATAAAAAAGCAGTAAAGTAGAATATATGGAAAATAAATTCAATTCCAATACTGGAAAGACTAATAATTGTTTAGATATGAAAGATAAAATTATTCACTTTTTAGAGAATCACCTTATTGGCAAGAAATTGGCTACTGATGAGGTTGTCTATACACTTGGAGATGGGAATTTGGAAGGTATATACAGCGACCAAATGGTGTTTTCCAATCTGGAAAGAACAGTAAATGGCTTTAAGTTTAATCTCACTACCATAACCCATGAACAGATTTTTAATTTAGATGAGAACGGTGTGAGAACTACCATCGCTAAAGACTATACAGGTACAAGTGTGTTTTGTTATGAATTGGCAATGAGGAAAAGTACAAATCAATTAACAGGGTATATGCATTGTGTTTCCACGACAGTTCAAAACCAAACGATGGATGCAGTTGTATGTGGTATATTTGATGTCGTCTTTGATGGAAAGGAACTCTGTTGGCAGGAAAACCAATTACTGTATAGGGATAATCCTATTGATGAGGATAAATATAAGCCTGTAGCTTTTGATTCCAGAATCCGTGTTTATCTTAATGAAGGAAAAGTTGTATATGAGTATCTTCCTACACTTTGGGATGTCAATCCGAAAACATTGGAAAAAAGATTATCAAAAGACGATTATCCTCCATATATATCAAAAGAAGTATAGACAACATAAAGGACTCTTTTTTCTATAAAGATAATTCCATTTAGATCAATGTTTTTGATGTCAAAATTCAACAGGTTGCTTATTGTTGCACTTGTAATATGGTGCGCATGCTCACTATATTCCGCAAATACCGACTGCGACAAGAATACGGAACGTATTGAAGCCGATTCATTTCTTGCCAATATGCCGGACAAACTTCAGGAATACCAGACAGAAGCGATCCGCAAGGCGATTGCCGGCGATGACGACTTGCTTTTTAACGTAAGAAATGCAAGAAACCTGGCAGCTGAATTACCCATTGGAGTGACCCGCACTGACATAGGCAACAACCTGACATTCTTCCGTAGCGATCGCTATGATAACGACACGATACCACTACTTGTCTATTTCCACGGTGGCGGTTGGGTGATTGGCAGTGTAAACAGTTGTTCCCGATATTGCGCAGCAATGGCTGAGAAGGGCATTGCTGTGCTTGCCGTAGATTACAGGCTTGCGCCTGAGCATCCTTTTCCCGAAGGTTTGAACGATTGCATTGATGCCATAAAATTTGCTCAAAGCAAGATGACGGAGTGGAAATGTGACAGCATCTCTGTTGGTGGAGACAGTTCAGGCGGAAATCTTGCCATAGCCGTGGCACTGAGTTTCCCCGAGAATACTTTCAACAGTCTGATTACCTTCTATCCTGTCACAAAAGCTTATGCAGACGACTCTGAATCATGGAAACAATTCGGGAAAGGGTTCGGACTTGACAGTGAACTAATGAACGCTTTCAACGATGCTTATACCTCAGAACCACACCATCCGTTGGTATCTCCTGCAGAAGCGGCTGATTCGGCTCTTGCCAAACTGCCACCAACATTGCTTGTGGCGGCTGAACGAGACATACTCCGGTGTCAAGGGGCAGGCTTCGCAGACAGGCTGACGCAACTTGGGGTGGAACTGAAATATGTTCTGATTCCCGGATCAGTCCATCTGTTTATAACGGTTGCCGGACAGCCGACGGCATTCTGCCGTTCCGTGAAAGAATCTGTTGAGTTCATCTCCAGACATTCAGATCAGACTGCAAAATAAAGGGAAACAGTATTCACATACAAAACACGTATGTCATGAGGATTATCCAACCGAAACAAGAGTTACGCCCGTATGTACGTTATTACTGGATGCTGGAGGACGATGAGCCGTTCAGTGTCCTGACATTTCCCATTGGTTGTCCTCAGATTATATTCCACCGCAAATCACCACTATATGTTCCCGAACTAAATAGTCTCCAGAACAGGTTTACTATAAGTGGGCAAGTGAATTTCCCGTCACATATTCAATCGGATGGAAATTTGGACATGATTGTGGCTGTGTTTTATCCGCATACTATAGGGATGTTCATAGACACACCGCCATCTGCCTTTTACAACCGGGAGATTTCGGGATATGATATTGATAACCGACAGCTCAGCGAGATTGCCACAAAGATATTCGATTGCCAAAGTAGTGACGAATCCCTTGGCATCCTTGAACGGTGGCTGCTGGGTAAAGTAAAACCGACATTGAATATTCAAAGAATAGGCAATTCGATAAGGGAACTATTGAACACCTCGGCCATTCCAATCAATATCCTTGCCGACAACGCTTGTCTGAGCAAGAAACAATACGAACGTGTGTTTCGTGAACAGGTGGGCATGAATCCGAAGGAATATGCCCGGATTGTCAGATTTCAAAAATCGCTCAGGATGTTGCAATGCGGTTCACGGGATTATGCCTATATAGCTTACCACTGCGGTTTTACCGACCAGTCGCATTTTATCCGGGACTTCAAGGTTATGAGTGGCTACACACCCAAATCACTATTGAACCATTGTGAGCCATATTCCGATTTGTTCACCCATCCTGTGTGAATGTCTCTTTTCTTCTATCCCATGCAAAAATGTCAGCGTAACTTTGCATCAAAAAAATGATGCAAGAAGTCAATCCTGCGGAGACAACCCGCGCATACGCATTTGAAATGTGGATGAAAGCCCCAATGCCTATGGTTACATTGTTTCGTACCATAGATGTCAGCAAATTGCGAAAAATCAGTAAACGAAGCGGTTTGAAATTCAATATGCTGCTTTGCTGGTGTATCGGCAAAGCGGCAAGCCAGGTAAAAGAGTTCTTTATGCTTCCTGTGGGCGACAGACTTGTCCGCTATGATTCGATAGCGGTCAATACCATTGTTGCCAACAAGACCGGAGAAGTAAGTTCATGCGACATTCCATATTCTCCGGATGTGGCTAAATTCAATGCCAATTATCTCCGTCTGACGCAACAAGTGGCGGAGACTTGCGAGAATCATGATATAACCGACAGCATGGTGATCGGCACATCCGCATTGGTCCAATATGCAATCGACGGAGCCGTGGGGATGTATAGTGGTATCTTCAACAATCCGTTTATGATATGGGGGCGATACCGTAAGAGTTGGTTCAAAACAAAGTTGACTTTATCTTTCCAATTCCACCACACTCAGATGGACGGTGCCCATGCCGCAAAATTCCTCGATATACTGCAGACCGAGATAAATAAGGTGGCTATTGACTAAAGGCAAGTTCTTACCATGAAATCTGTTGGCTAAAAACAGGAATCGGCCGCATGGACGACTTGAAAGGCATAGGCACGGGTGGGTAATAAGATGGTCTGCCAGGCAAACTGAAGAATGACTCTTGCCGTTTGTGTCAGCATACGGCATGTGTCATGTTTGCCGATAAGATTTCCTGCAAAAAAAGAAAGAAGCGTGATGCCGGCCATTCGGTCCTCGCTCCTGATGTTTTGCTGGAAATTTACAGACATTCCGCTATTACAGGGCGGGGAGCCTATGTCACAAAAGGGAATATTCCGTATAAATAGGTCGGATGGCAGACGGAGATATAAAGGGAAAGGACGGCACGCCGTTCCACCATAAAGAATTTTTTACAACCCCTCATGGAGAAATCAGCGTGTCATCGGTCACACCGCTTTTTGAAAAGCCCTTCTGAAACGTCCTGTTTTCCACCCATAAATCTCCGCTACATACGGATAAAGCGAGCGTGTTTTTTTGCGGAAGCCGGCTTCGTCTATTTCACGGTTGTAAATCATTTCACCTATACGTTCCGCCTCGTCAATGTCTTTCGCCACACGGTAAAGTACATAATGGGTGCCGTCATGATGTGAGAGGCTGCCACGGATGTTGAAGCCGTCACCATACCATTCGTTTTCATCTTCCGACACGTTGAATATGCCGTTGATGTTATGTCCGAGTATCTTGTACCCTTGCCGTCTGCCGTTCCATAAACCGAGGTCGGCAAATGCTATGACAACACCTTCTATCTGTTTGTCAAGGTTCATGCGCTCGTCCGTCAGATTATCGTTGGTAACCTCTGTCCATTCCGCATCGCTGACTTTGTAATCGTCATCATCGAGTAGGTAACGCTGTGAGTTCTCGTATTCCTTTCTCGCTTTATCATCTAAAAGATAGTCACTTGTCCATATTATCTGTTTCATGTCCGTATGAAATTATATTGTTGCTTGATTGTATATTGACGGCTCGCTTGTCACATTATAGACATACTGCCCACACCTTACGAGAAGCGCATCATTTCCGTAATAGAGTTTCTTCATGCCCTTTATTGAGCCAGTGCAATGGAAGTTTGGGAAGCGGCTGATGCCACATCTTCTGCCTTGTTCTGCTGTCATTCTTTTTGTTCGCATCGCTGAATTTTGTTTTAATTTTTATTTCCCTATCTTGGAATCTTCCTTCCGAAGCCTTCCGCAAGAGGTTTATCTGCGCATAACAATGGCATCGTCAAGGGGCGAAAGGCAAGGTTTTCAAGATGATTTTTCACCATGCTGCAAAATCTCGCTGAAACAAAGCCTGACCTTGCACATCGCTCCCGGATGCCGAACTTCGCGCCGTAAACCACGGTCGGACGGCTTTCAAGGAAAGATACTCTAAAAAGATGAGTATAACAGGTGCTTCTACATACAAAAGGCAAGTAGGATCAGGTGGTTCCCACTATGTAAAAAAGGGACCGGTGGACAGTGGATAAGAGGGTATCTGATATGTATAATAGGTATGCCGGTTATAGTCCGAGAAGCATCCGAGACAATCTTTTTCTATACAGAAGAAACCCTCTGCCCGGTTATCACAACCAAACAGAGGGAAAGGTCAGAAATTATATTGTAATCAGGCAGCGTAATCAGTCGCTCTTCTGCCGGGTATCGGAGGCATGTCTGTTTCCGCCTCTTCCTGTTCCGGTCTGTTGTCCTTAAGACTCTCGTCAATCCGCTTTTTCAACTCGTCACATTCCTGTTTGAGTGCGGTCAGTTCATCCTGTCTGCCCCATGTGCGGCTGACGATAGCCTGTAATGTGGGAAGCTCGCTTTCCAGTTTGGCTATGCGCTCACGCTGCTGCTTTATGATAGAGGGCAGTTTGTCAAGCGTGGTCTGCGGATAGAGTGCCGTGTCTGCAAAGCCCAATGGCAATGCACCGGAAATTCCGTAACGGTATTTCAGACCGCTTTTGCCCTCGACAAAGAAAGTGTTGCGGTCAAATGAGCCGTCAAGGTTGTACTCGCTCTTTACCAAGAGGTCAAGCCCCATGTATGAGCCTATGACGGTATAGGCGTTCCCCCGATATGCCTTTGCTATCCTGTGAAGCTCACGGCCTGTCTTTTCCGCCGTGTCCTCGCCGGTCGAGAGCAGGGAAGCGATTTTGTCGCCGCTGTATGATGCCACATACTCAAGGTCATCTTCCATACGCTGAATAAAGGATGCCGCTTTTTCCGTGTCCTGTCCGTTCTGCGCAATCTTGCGCTCCGCACGTCCGCGCTCTTTCTTGAATATGGCAAACTCCTTTTCAAGCTGCATGATTTTATTGTCGAGCTTCGCCTTGTTCAGCAGGTCGGTATTTCCCGAAAGGATTGCCACGAACTCCGCAAAGTTCATGCCGTTGTCCTCGTCCATGCTGTCCTCGTCGATGCGGCGCACGGCTATCGTGCCATTGTTTATCTGATTGATAAACATTTGCTTGTTCTTTAAGAGGTTGAACTTGTAGGCATCAAGTGTCTTTTCTGTACCATAGATTACCACATCCACGGTATTGTTTCCCCACAGCTTCACGGTGTTGCCCTTGCGTACCGCCCGACCGTTGCGCTGTTCCATGTCGGCAGGTCGCCAAGGTATCTCAAGGTGATGCACCGCAACAGCCCTCTGCTGGGCGTTTACACCTGTACCCAACATGGATGTAGAGCCGAAAAGCACACGTACCCTGCCTGTGTTCATATCGTCAAACAGCCGTTTCCTCGCCCTCTCGGTGGTGGCGCACTGGATAAACTGTATCTCACCTGCAGGGATGCCGAGCATTATCAGTTTCTCCTTTATGTCGCAATAGATGTTCCACTCATTAGGCTTGTAGGTGGAAAGGTCGCTGAAAACGAACTGTGTGCCACGGTTTGCGTTTGAGCGCACATAGTAGTCATAGACCGTCCTTGCGCAGATGGAAGCCTTGTTGTTTTCATCGTCAAGGAATTTGTCGCCGAGCAGCCTCATGTCAAGAGCCATTTTTCTTGCCACGTTGGTAGCGATAAGCATTTTCGCCTTGTCGAGATTGTCCGGTTCGGGAATGTCAAGCCCCAGATCCGTCCAATTTCCGGAACTGGCGAATGATACAAGACGCCCTATCATTTCTTCCTGTGCCATGGTCGGGGCATGGGAAAGGAAGCGCACGTTCTTCTCCGGCACATCGAGGTTAATCATGTCGGCTGTGCGGTAGTCCGTTATCTCACGCAGGAAAGCGGCGAGTTCCGGCACTTTGATGTAGGTGCGGAAACGCTCTTTGCGTTTGATGTTTCCTGTCACGTTCAGCTCGTAGTCGGCGCATTTCTTGGTGAATATTGCCGCCCATGCGTCAAAGCAGCTTATCCTCTGCCGTTTCAGTTCATCAGGACGCAGATACTTGAACATCACATAAAGCTCTGTAAGGGCATTGACTACGACAGTACCCGACAGGAATGTCGCACCCAAATCGTGCCCTGTCCGCTTCTGTATGTCACGAATTGCGAAAAGCAGGTTCGCTGCCCTTTGTGAGCCTTTCGTGTTTCCGATGCCTGCAACCCTCGTGTGGCGTGTCTGAAACATTAAGTTCTTGAACATGTGGCACTCGTCCACGAAAATATGGTCTATTCCCATGGAGTGGAAATCGACCGTATCATCCTTGCGGCTGTTGATGCTCATGCGCAGGTTGGCGAGTTTCGCCTGTAGGTTCTGTTGGCGTTTCTCCAATCCGCTCTGCATCCTGCCACTTCGGTAGCGCATGGTGCTTTCCTCCAATACCTCAAGGCTACGCTCGACATCCTGCAGTTCTTCCGAAAATATCTCAAACATCGTTTCATCTGACTGCGGTATCTTGGCAAACTGGTCGTGTGTGAGAATGATGCAGTCCCAGTTATTGTTTTGGATTTTTGAGAACACCTCTTTACGGTTGGCTGGAGTGAAATCCTCTTTGCCCGGATAGAGTATCTTCGCTGACGGATAAGCCTTTCTGAAAGTGTCGGCTATTTCATGCACGTTGGCTTTCAACCCTATAATGATAGGCTTGCGAACAAGTCCGAGACGTTTCATTTCGTATGCGGCTACGCACATTATCATGGTCTTTCCTGTACCGACCTCATGCCAGCAGATGCCGCCGCCGTTCTGCTTAATCATCCAGATAGCATCCTTTTGTGAGGAATAGAGGTCATCGTAAGGGAACTGTTCAAACGAGAGACCGGGGAATGTCTGCGCCGAGCCGTCATAATGCGGACGGACATAACAGTTAAACCGCTCGTTGTAGGCTCTCACAAGGTTATCACGCACCTCTATGGGCTGGCTGTCAAGCCATGCATTGAACTTGCTGCGGATTTCCTGTATCTTGGTAGCCGCTTCCTGTATGGCTTCCTCGTCCGGCACACGCACCTTGTCACCTTTGCGGTACACCTCTTTTGTGATTTCGGGCACGGTGTCCTGCAGGGCATGGACAAACAAGTCTTCACCGTTATAGTTGCGGACAGAATAGGTGTGATAGGCTACAGCTGAATATCCCTGCAAGGAAACAACATAGGTGTCGTTCACATCGAAATACATAACCGTTGTATCGGTCTCGAAAAGTTCTTTTGCGAAAGCGGCATACAGGCTTGAGTCAATCCAACGCTCACCCATATTTATATCCAGTTCCTCATAGGGGATTGCTTCGGGGGTCGCTTCCTCCAATGCTTTCAGCGAGGTTTCCGCATACTCCTTTTCGTTTCCGTCAAGTTCCTGCAGCAATGACATGATTTCCTTGTGTTTTGCAATCACATTCCCGGCAATGAATTTCCCTTTGTTCTCCCATTCTCCCGATATGGGGTTATAGAATATCTCGCCCTTTAGGTCATTTATGGCATCCGTCTCGCTTCTGTCCGAGCTTCGGGCGATAAACGGCATATCCACCTTGCCGTAAAAATTGAGGCTTGTCGCCAACGCTTCCATGGGGGAAAGCACGGTCATGGCATCTATCTTCTTGAATGCCACAGGCTCACGCATGATGTCAGCCTTGCCGATGGTGTCACCCGACTGCATTTCAATGGTGAATACCTCGATGCCGAGGCTGTCAAGCATGATAAATTCCTTGTTGTCGTTGTCGTGAAACAGCCCCCACTTGGCTGTGAACTTGTCATATAGCGCATTAAGACGTTCCCTCAATTCGGGGTATTCCTGTTCTTTCTCACGCTCTTTGTATGACAGTTCAAAATAGGTTTCACGGATGGGGAAATAGTCATTTGCCCTTTCTTTCGCCGCTTCAATGTCAGCCATAGGCACAAAATCCACCGCAACATCAGCATAACGGCTTGACTTGCGCATCTTGAGGTTGCCGAGCTGTTCCTCAAACATCACCATTGCTCCGTCTTTCATCCACCATGCCACTTTGTCGGTATATGCACGTTTGCCCCTGTCTTTCGGTTGCGGTGTGATTTCCTCACCGAAAAGGTCAAAAAGCGACATTTGCCCCTGTGCGTCCTGTCCGTCATTAAGGAAAAGGCTCTTATGGAAGAAACGGTCGAAATCCATTTTGAGCAATGCGGAGAAGTATTGCCGCATCATCGCTTCCTCGCCCTGCCACTGGTATTTCCTTACATATTTCCCAAACTGGTTCATGGCGATACGGCTGTCAGTGGCGAGTGCGGTCTTGGGCTGTGCGAAAAGTTTGTTGGCATATTCCGTTACTATGCCGTCCGCTCCGTTTTCTTTGGCGGTCTGAACAAACAGCCTCTCACGCTGTGACAGGGTTGTTTTCCTTGTGTGCTTCTGGAATACCAACAGGTCTGTGCCTACCTCGATGCCGCCTGTTTCCATGAAGATATTGTCGGGAAGCCGTAATGCCGTGATTAGGTCGGCATGGTTCACAAGATACTCACGAACAAATTTGTTGCCCGGAGTGTCAGCTATGCCCCTTGAGGTCACAAAGGCAAGTATGCCGCCCTCATTGAGCAGTTCCATTGACTTTATAAAAAAGTAGTTGTGTATGGTCTTGGTGGATTGCTCGTATATGCCGCCCTTTTTCCACATGTCGGCATCGAACACACGGAAATTGCCAAACGGAATGTTGGAGGCAATGACATCAAAGCCCTTGTCCTGTAGGTCTTGCTCCCCGATAGTCTCAAACCCTGCCGTGACGGTAGTTGTCTTGTCATTGAGAAGCGACAGGATAAGTCCTGTCATGGGGTCTTTCTCAAAAGCGTATGTGTTTGCTCCCTGCATGGCTGTTTTCAAAAAGCCACCAATCCCTGCGCTTGGCTCAAGAAAAGAACGCATCCGCATACCGTTGTCGCTGAAGATGGTGTGTATCTGCGCTGCCACGGTGTCAATGATGAATTGCGGAGTGTAAAAAGCAGTCAGCACGGATGCCTTTATTCCGTCAACCAATGCCTTATATTCCGCTTCCTTGCCGTCTGCGAATTTCTGCAAGAGTTCCTGTAACCGCATCATAGGCTCTGCCATGCCGTCGGGCATGGGTTTATCCGTGCCGATGTTCAGCACCTCTTTGATACCTCCGAAACCCGAATAAAGGGCTAATGTCTTTTTCTCGCTGTCAGTGGCTTGTCTGCCCTGACTGTGTACCGCCAACGCTGTCTCAATGGCGTTCACATTGTCGGCTAATGCCTTTTTCTTGTTGTATCTCATATCTGACCTTAATGTTGAAGATTTATTTCTTCCCTTACTTCCTGCTCCTTCAGGAGCCGTCCGCAAGGTGGTTATCTGCGCAACACAGGGGCATCTAAGAGGCTTTAGGGACAAGGTTTTCAAGATGATTTTACCGCACGGCAGTAAAATCTCGCAGAAACTCCGTACAACCTTGGCATATAAGCCCGGATGCCGAACTTCGCGCCGATAACCACAGGTAGTGACGGTTCCGAACAGAAAAGAATTTTCTAAAAATGGCGGTGAGTATTTATAAAGGGTGGCGGCGGAAATCGCGGGACCTGCTGCAACATAGGCACGCATCCCGAAATGAAGGTAAAGTTGGGGCAAAGAGCGAACTGTGGGTGTCATTGACAGGCTGTGTGTGGAAGCATGACACACTCTGCCGGCCCACACTCGCCCTGTGACGGAGACCGCCCGGACTTGAACGTAATACAGGGTGTCGGCGTGACTGGCAGCATCGGGTGTCCCTGCGATCCGCCAGCGTTACCAAAGATTATAAAGGGAGTATCGGCCATGTCGGACAAGCGTCATTATAAAAGGCTCCTAAATTGCTATAAGAGTAAGCAGGCGAAGGTCACGGGACTGGCCGTAGCACAGGCACGACAGCCCGGAGTGGAGGGTAAGTCGGGGTGAAGAGCGAACCGTGGGTGTCACCGACAGGCTGTGTGTGGAAGCATGACACACTCTGCCGGCCCACGCTCGCCCTGTGCCGGAGGCCGCTCGGACTTGAACGTAATGCAGGGTGTCAGCGTGACTGGCAGCGTCGGATGTCCCAGTGGCTCGCCAGCGTTGACGAAACCTTATAAAAGGCAAGTTCAAGGACATCATGTCTGCTATAAATGGATTTCGCATGGAAAAGGACTGCCGGATGTCAGCAGTCCCTCTGTCATGCTCAATCTTCCCAATCCACATCGGCATCTTCCATGATGTGCCGTAGGACTATACGGCATCGTTCTGTATCAGCTTCCCGTATCATCGTGCGGATGCTGCTGCGGTAGGTCGTGGAGTATGCGAGTTCTATCAGTTCCTCGTCATGGGCTGTCAGTTTTTCTTTTTCCATAATCAACAATTTTAGAGGTTTGATTGTCAGTATGCCGGTTTCTCCAGTACAGCTTCCGCTGTCAGAATCCCGCCATGCCACAACGTGATTGTGCCGGGAACGAAACCCATATCACCGTATGCCACGTGTTTGAGGTAGTCCAGGTATTCCGCTCTCGAAAAGTTCTTACCGCTAAGATTTCGGAATATCATCGGAATAGAAACACCGTCACTGCTTGACAGGACGGTTTGCCCATCCTGCCTTATCTCATCCAGCGTGGCTTTGCTGAACACGATGTTGCGGTCATCTGTATTCATGGCACTAATCATTATTTTTATAGATAATGATGCAATCCTCCACTTCGGTCGGCTGCCCGAACAAAGGGACGCTGCTGAAATACGGTTCTGCGCCTCCTTCTTCGCTTTCTGTGATGGGGACGACGACTTCGATGCCCTGTTCGCGGCAGATGTCGTCAATCTGCTTAATCTCGTCAGCGTTCAGGTTACTTGCATCGCCATTCACCAGATAAGGCAATGCGTAGGTCGGGATTTTTTCGATGCTCTTTTCCATTTTCTTTTGAATTTAACTGTTAGACTTGTGGGATGACCTTTTCCCTGCCTTAGCCCGGCTTGCGGATCGGCCATTCCTGTTTTCTTGCGGCATTGAGGGGATGGTGGCCATAAGGGGAATTAGGCAAGGCCTTCAGAACGGAGTGTGCCTTGATGTTTGCCCTGCCACCTCCAAATTCGCCGCAGAAAACGGATGACCGGCCGCCGGATGAACAATGAGATATAACTGGTGATTGGGATTTACAACCGGTGACAGCCAGAATATATAAAGGGCTTGACCGCAGCCGGTGAGCAAAAGAAAAGACGGCCGTAGCCGTCTTTTGAGAAGAGAGGTTTGGAAGCGTCACGCAGCCTTCTTCTTGGAAGTCTTGCCTTTCGCCGGCTTTTTGCCATCGGTTTTCTTTTCGGTGGACAGTTCGCTGACGGATGTGGCGACGAAGACGATGCGGCTGTGCTTGGTTCCGTCTTCCGATGTCCATTCTTCCGGACGGATGAAGCCTGAAACCTGGACGAGCTTGCCTTTCTTGAGAAGCTCGAAGGTCGATGCCTCTTCGGACTTGCGCCAGCACTCGCAGTTTACAAGGGCCGACTTGCGGGTGGTCTCGTCACCGTTGGTTTCCGTGCGGCTGATGGAGAGGGGGAAACGGGCAACCGAGTTCTTCTCGAAGTTGCGGATGTTTGCGTTGACGGCTACGAAGCCACTGAGGTTGAAAGAGTTGGTGTTGTTTGTTGAAGTTGCCATAACTTTAAGTATTAAAGAGTTAAACATTTAATTTTTACGATGCAAAAAGATGACATGGGCATAGGGTAGCACCAGCGGAAGGTTCGGCAAATACTCTTTTTGTTGAGCCTGTGAAAAGAAAAAGGAAGATTTGTTGAAAGCCGTTGGTCAAAGGCAATGTCCGTCCCGTAGGAGCCAAAGCTCCGCCATGATCATAACTTCGCATCAGGAAAAATAAGTGTGTATGACTCGCCGTAACACTGTTGTGGTGACTTGGCGACACCATACTTTACCGGTTGGCTGTACGTCATGGCGACTTCCGCATAAACTCGGAAACCGAATATTGCACGTTCCTTTCATTTTGACGCAGTACCGACAGCAAAGAGACCGCCTCGTGGCTGTGTATGTGAGTGCGGCTGTACGTGGACGTATTGACCGCTTCTCAAGAATGGCTGGCCCATGGTCGATGTCCATACGGATAATGGATGATTGGAAAGATGACGGATGAAGTGCCGCAGTCTTTGCCGCATCCGGCTAACCGCTGACAGAATAAATCCGGCAAAAGCAGAAAGAGCAAGCCCAAAAAGGAAATGCACGCTCCAGGCGTGTCTCCAAGGAGGGCACGGACTGACTGCATCGGCGAAACAGTCTGCCATTAACAAAGGGATTGTAAGATAAAAAAGGAAATCTTACAGTAACCGTATCTGGTGGAATATAAAGGGAGGCCTTCAAAAAAGAAATATAACAGGAAATACCAGGACGGTACAATCCGAGCATGTTGCCCGGATTGCCGCATCCATACATTGGCACGTGTCAATCGAAAACAATCACTTCGTCCCGATGGGTTGCCATCTCTATGCCGTTTGAAAGCCGTACTACGACCTCTGTGCCGTAATCTCCAACAATCTGACCGTCACAGATGCCTTGATAGTCCTCTATAAGCGTGCAGTATGCGCCGATGATGTCCGATGTTTCTTCTGTCTCATACATGGTTTTGTCTGTGTTAAAGTTATTGGTTTTTATCCCTGCCTTTTCGCTTGTGCGTCGGGATTTTGAATATTACAGTGCCTGTAAAGGTGGCGCATGGCAGACAAGGCAAGGTTTTGGAGGGAAAGATAGAGCGGAGTCTCCATCTTGCAGTGACAAACACCGTGTGCCAGACCTTGACGATCTGACAGCGGCTTCTACCTTTGCACCGTAATATTCTGTAACCCCGACCGACAAGCAGGAATTGATAAATCCAAAATAGAAAAGGACGGAGTTGACTATATAAATGGACTGTCATGTATGGCTATAACAGGAAATCGTAGATATAACCACAGGTGAACTCCGTGGAATACAAGAGAAATGGCAACGGATGATTTAAGAAAACAGGCAGGGGCTTCCCTGCCTGTCCGTCATTGTCACCCCAAATAGCAAGAGGCGTCTTTGCTGTCCTTGTTTATGGTGGTATAGTGTAGGATTTCATCGACGCTGCTTAATCTCCGCCAGCCGTTGTAAATCCTTTCTCCGTTAAAGTCTATAACCTCCAGATGGCAGTTGCCCACTCCGTCATGGTTCCGTTCGGAATCAAATGTAATGCTGATGCCGTTGGCATAAGTCAGGTATAGCGAAGTGTAGTTTACCTTTACCGATGGCTTTTCCACAGGGTCGCTTCCGTTGAAATATCCTGCGGCAAGCAAAAGTTGTTCGGCGAATTTCACAGCTTCGGCAGAGTATTTCACCATGGCGGATTTGACAGGGATTTCATCATGGCTGTTTCCGATGAAGTTATATGGCAATACCCTGTTACGATACGAGAGCAAGAATGGTTCGTGACGCTTCTCCTTTATTGGGAGGTTTGTTGCCATATACTCCTCTTTCGTGATGATGTAGCTGTCAGTCATCTCTTCGTTCATATAGATGCAGTAGGCTCGCTTCGCACGTTTGCGCTTTTCCTCATAGGCTCTTTGCTCCACTGCGTCCATGCAGTTGTATTTGTGCCGTGGAACTCTTTTTACTGCATTGACAAAAGTAGGGGTCTTGCAGTACCCGAACTTTTCTGCAAATTCGGGTACTGTCCCTATAAAATCATAGCCTTTCCAGTTGTACTTATTCATCTTGTTATAATTCATTGGTTAAATAGTTGCAGGATGTAATGACGAAATCTTCCACTCCAAATACAGCGAGAGATTTAAGGTCTTCGATACCATCGCAATAGAAGAATATCTTTTCATCAGTGGCATCGTCCGCATCTGAGGACAACTTTACGGTTACAGGGGACGGCTCAATAAATTTTTCATCTTTCCACACGATTTCACACATCGCATAAAGCGGCTCTGTTCCATGCTCGGCACAAAAATTTGCATAGAGTTTGTCAATATCCTCTTTGATTTCATCGACATCAGAGAGGACAACACCGTTGCCGCAGTCATCACACCATCCGTAAATAAATGCTTCGTCCGTATAATTACGGAAAGATTTGTCATTGGGGTTAATCATGGCTTCACACGCCACATTCATACCTCCGCATTTCGTACATATCACTTTCATATTTCAATTATTTAATTTCCCTGCCTTTGAAGCCTTCTGACTTCACCGTAAGGGTTTGTTTTACGTGCGGCTCAAACGGGGGAGGCAAGAACAGAGGGCAAGGAACCGGGAATGAAATTTTATGAAAAGCCGGAATCTGTGATTGCGGAAAGTTTCCGTCAAATTTCATCAGAGGTAGCACGGCGATACTTGAACGGTGTTCGTCCACCGTAACTTTGCACAGGAAAACAAACCGTGGCGATGTCACGGCAAGCAGATCCGGCTTTATACAGGGATATTGGATGGATAAAATAGGATAAGCATGAAGCGGAACTATAAAAGGTATAGCCCGATATGGTCTTGAGGTATAAGACCACCCGTATTGTAGCGGATGGTCTATGCTTAGGTCTGTTATTCTGAAGTCCCCTTGCTCATCAGTGTGAGTTGGTTCGGACGGTCTGCAAACCAATAGGCATCACTGTCAAGGTACACACATCTGTCACCGTTCCAAGGTTTGCCGAAAGCGAGTATTTCATACGGACCGAATACAACGCCGTAATCATTTGTGAACGCCACCATGTCGCCGACTTCCAAATCAATCTCGGTAGCAATAACTTCTGAAAGCCTATTGTAAAACGCAGTACCGTCCGCTTCTTGTTTCTCTCTCCATTTCAGAAATTCCTCCTTATGGCTTCTTGTCGGGGGTATCGGTGATAATTCGGAAGCCAGTACCTCCGCTTCAGAGTGGTCGCTTGCAATCAAAATGATGCTGTCCTCATACACTTCTTCAGGAACGGAAATAACTTTGTAGCCCCCACTGGATATGCCGTTGTCGGGGTCATTCCAATAAAGCAGGTTGCCTGTCTTGATAAAATCGTATTTGCCCATTGTCTTTTTATTTGGTTGTTATTATTTCCCTTTATTCGGCCTGTTTGCGACCGTTGGGATTTATTTTTCTGCAATAAAGAAGGAGGCTGGGGCAATCCTGCAAGGCTGATACGAAAAATACGCTCGACGGAGAAGAGGAAGATTTTACGGTTCACTCGCGACTACAGTCGGCATTGACATGATTGGGAAAGCCGATTTACCTTCGTAGAAAAATAGAATCCTCCACAGGGCGCAGAGAAAAAGCTGCTGGAAGCCTTATAAAAGAAAAAAAGATTATAACCGGATAACTTGCAAAGGTTTTGAACAAATCCTTGTACCTTATAACAGGGCGCAACTGTCGGCAGACTGAATTTTAAAAATCCGTATCGGAATTAAGCCAATACGGATTTCAGCATTATAAATTAGGAATTTTCAGCCTTATCTATGCCTTTGAAAAATCGGTCAAGCGGAAATTTTGTACTCGTGGATATAGCAGTGGGCATGTGCATATTTTTTTCTCCATTGTCCTACAATCGCATCCACATCCAGCTTTGACTGGACTTGCATATCGCAGATTTCCTCCAACCACTCATATACACTCTGTAAATCTGTAAAATACTCGGTGTAGTATTCCTTTTTTGAAATGCACACTTCGACAACAAATCTATCAGGAAAGTATCTGCCTTCATCGTCATTGGTATAATACAGAGCCATTCCTGGTTCCTCCGACCGATATAGATAGTTTAATGCCGGATATTTCCTACATACCACATCGAGCGTCTCATTGCATGGAGCCCATGCTGTTTCTGTATTGAAAGTAAGCACTCTGCCGTCAAACTCCAAATCGTTCCAGCTTCCACGGCAAGATACATCTTCCCATTTTTCGCCAAGGGCATCAACAAGACATCCCAACCAAGTAGTCCCAAATCCATTCGGAACAGAAGGGTCTTTTGACTCCTGTAGCTTGTTCATCAAATCATAGAGGCTTTGTAATTCCTTTGCGTCGCCCTCTATCGCATACGCTGTGCAGCACCAGTTAGGCATATTCTTAAACTTTAATTTGTTAAACTTGTTCCCCTTTACTCAAGGTCTTTCGACTTCTCCTGAAAGGATTGTTTTCATGTGCCGTTTCAGACGGAGAGTGAAAGGACGATAGACAAGAAATCAAGGATAAAATTTTATGAAATGCCGGAATCTGTGATTGCGGAAAGTTTCCGTCAAATTTTGCTGAAGATAGGGAACGCTTCTTGGTGGACGTTCTCTCTCCGTAACTTTGCACACGAAAACAAACTTTCGTGGGAATCGTAAATGCTGAAAGCTCTATAAATGGAACATCATTAACACAACGTGGAACAAAAAAAGAAGAGGCCTTCAAAAAAAGAAAAAAGACCTTATACGAAACAAGTCAGAAAGTCGTGTTATATATACACGAACTGACTGACTAATATTCTGACTTGATTAAAGACGGGTCTCTACGATGACAATGAAATCGGATTCGGTCTAAAGACAAAACAAGTCAGAAGTCATGTACTATATATACATGAACTGACTGACATATTTATTGACCTGTTCATGTATATCTTTGAACAAGGTCGAAAGCAAAGACGATTTTGAATGGGTATAAAAAAGAGGGAAGCGGATAATTGGGCTTGTTTTTTTCTTTGAAGGCAAAAAATAATTCCAACGAAAAGGTAAAAGTAGTATATTTGCAACTGTCTTTCAATTATAAATCAGGCTAATTTTTTTCGACGAATATGTTACCTTCGTGTTAGTCGTAAATTTATGTAAGTTTGAATTGTGTTGATATTTAGATAGTTATAATCATAGTTTTAGAGAAGTATAAAGTATGGAAAGAGCAATGAAGGATTACGACCGAATCACAGTCTGTAGATCAATGGCAACATTATGGTGAAAGTTGTCGAGCCGGGTTCAGACGCAACCTTTATGGAACCGCCATGCATGCTTATAATCTGACGCGATAGGCTCAGCCCTATGCCGGAACCACCGTTTTTGGTAGTGAAGAACGGCACAAAAATATTGTCGATTGCATCCGGACTTATCCCACTCCCGTTATCCCTTACAGAGATCAAGAAGATATGTCCCGGATGGTCTGACGTCGCACTGATTAAGATTTCAGGATTCTCGCCACACGCCTCCACAGCATTCTTGATAAGATTTATAAGCACCTGCTCCACCTGATGACGGTCAATGCGGAGTTGCAGTTCCGGTTCCTCAATATTATAGGAAATATCAGGATAAAGCGACATGATACCCTCAAAAAGATCCCTTACATAAGTCCACTCCGGCTTAGGGGTAGCCACACGCGACAACCTGCGATAGTTCTCAACAAAAGTCAATAATCCTCGGCTCCGGCGGTTGATTGCCCGCACTGCCATCTGCACGTCATCATCCAGACCGAGATTCTCCTCGCAAAGAGTATTGGAAAGGGATATGATCGGAGAGAGTGAGTTCATGATCTCATGCGTGAGCACGCTGACGAGCTTGCGCTGCGCCTCTATCTCATTCTGCTCCACAAGAAGATGCACATCCTCTATCGAATAGAGAAGCGTATCCTCCCCCTCCACACGATGCTTCACCATAGATATCTTCAATCGAGTCTCACGTCCGCCGACGTTCAGCCCCAGCAATCTTGTCTGCCCCGGAGTAAGATTACGTAGTGACTGCGGCAACTCACTATTGACCGCCGCAAGCATGTCGAGGGAGGTTATCCTGAACCCGCAAAGGCTCTCGACCCCGGTCTTATTCATCCACAATACCTTACCCTCATTATCCGCCATGATAAGAGCCGTGCCTATAGTGTTGAGCATAGCCTCATATCTGCCATACAGACGCTCTTGATGCAGCAGTTCATTATGAAAATCAACCACTACACCATTCATCTCCTCAGCCAATTCCCGTTCCTTACCACGCAATCCCTCCACCGGGAAACGCATGGAGAAATCCCTACTGCGTATCGCCATAAGCAGCGACCGCATACGCTCTAACGATCTATCAGCAAACCATCTCATCACAAACCGAATTTCTCAATCTTACGATAAAGGGCATATCGGGAAATCCCAAGCAGACCGGCAGCCTGCGACAGATTGCCGTTGCTCCTGTCAATAGCCTTAATTATCGCATCCTGTTCGAGGGCATCCAGATTAAGGGTCTCCTGCACCGTCCGCGTAGGCATGGTTTTTGAAAATTCTATATCCTCCTCCTCCAACACTCTTGAAGAAGCAAGTACTATCGCTCTCTCCACCACATGCTGCAACTCCCTGACATTCCCCTGCCAAGAATGCCCGAGAAGCCGTCGGCGTGCCGACTCCCCTATCTCCACATCCTCCATCTTGTAGCGTCGGGTTATCATCCGGGCAAAATGATTGGCGAGAAGAATGATATCCTCACCCCTCTCGCGCAACGGAGGAAGATGCAGCTCTATGGTATTTATACGATAGAGAAGATCCTGACGAAACTTCCCATCCGCCACCATCTGAGGAAGATCAGCATTCGTGGCGGCAAGCAATCGCACGTCAATCTTCCTGAGTTTATTTGAACCGAGCCGCGACATCTCCCTCTTCTCAATCATGGTCAGCAACTTCTGCTGCACGCCTAAGGTGAGATTCCCTATCTCATCAAGAAATGCCGTGCCTCCGGCAGCCGTCTCCAGCCTCCCCTCCTTGGCATTGCGGGCATCCGTGAACGCACCTTTCTCATATCCGAACAGTTCGCTCTCAAACAATTGTTCCGGAACGGTGCCAAGGTCGATCGACACAAAAGGTCTATCCGCCCGTGCTGAATGATAATGAAGCAGATGCGCCACAACGTCCTTTCCTGTGCCGTTCTCACCGGTGATCAGCACGTTGGCATCTGTAGCTCCGATCTTCTCTATCCTGCGTTTCAGAAGCTGCATCTGCGGCGACTCCCCTATCAGCACGGGCATATCCTCGCATGGTATTGCCGGAGCCGGATTATGGCGGGTGCGGCTCAACTGCACGGCACTCTCCACAATTCCTCTCAGTTTAGCATTATCCCACGGCTTCGGTATAAAGTCTATCGCACCCGACTTTATCGCCCTCACCGCCTTCTCGGTGTCGATATATGCCGTGATGAAGAGCACCACCGCCTTGCTATCCCTCTTCAATATGAAGTCAAGCCATCTGTAGCCCTCCTCCCCGCTACTTGCATTGCGGCGGAAATTCATGTCAAGGAGGATCACATCCGGATGAAAGGAATCCATAAACTCACCGATACGTTCCGGATCGGTGATTACGCGGATCCCCTCGACATGCTGCCGCAACAACATATTGAGTGACAACAGCACGTCCTCATTGTCATCCACAATCAGTATCTTTCCTCTCTTCTCTGTATTCTCTGCCATATAATATCTCTTTTCGTCTACAAAGATAACACTTGGAGTTATTGTTTATTGTTTATGGTTTACGGTTTACGGTTTATGGTTTATGGTTTATGGTTTATGGTTTATGGTTTACGGTTTACGGTTTATGGTTTACGAAAATCTTCGAATATTTTACATTAAACAAAATTTAATGACAATAAACGCCCTTAAACTTTAAACCATAAACTTTAAACCATAAGCTTTAAACCATAAACTTTAAACCATAAACCATTTTAGACTTCAATCTTTCAGATATTCCGCCGGATCCACTCTCATGACTGCACGTATCTTCCATGCGATTGTGACAGCCACTACCACCAAGGTCAATACCACTGCCAAAAGATAGGTCAAAATCCAAATGGATCCGGAATTTGGTATGAAAGGCAGCATACACCATAAATAATTATTAATCAAAGCACACAATGGCAATGTGATTGCTATGGCTACTGACATTATCACCATGTACGTTCTGATGAAAATCATGCAGATCATCTTGCGGTTAGCACCGTTCAGCTTGCGCAACGCCATCTCCTTGCGTCTTCGTCGGGTATCGAGCGATACGCTCCCATATATGGTAGCCACGGTTGAGACGATACTCACAATTGACAAAATAAAGATTATAGACATCATGACCTTAATAACTATATATTTTGTAGCGAGGAATTGTATATACCTCTCCGATCCAACGTCAACACGATCGGGCATAACCTCACGGATTGCATCATCCACGGCGATACGAGTAGCCTCTTCCGAACCAGCCTCCGGTTGGACTATGATATCATACGTATCTGCGAATGAATCCTGACACGTAATGATGATCGACATATCACGCGTCTCCTCAAACGGAAGTCTGTCGTATGTGCCCCGAATCTCATAATCATCATCTCCAAGACTCACTGTCTTCCCATTCCATCTCCCATTTCTTTCCAGCATATCCTTGAATTTCTCACTCACAACTACGTTTCTTTCAGGATTCACATTCTCCCCGCACTCGGTCACTTTCACTTCAAAAAATTTTTCCACGTCATCCTTCGTCTGATGATATTCCGTGTATGTATTATACCGTTCCATTATGTCATCCTTCTCCTCTATTTCATAGACGGTCATCATAGTGTAGAATCTGAAAGTCCCGTCGACACTCTTTATCCCTCTTATACGCTCGGCAATATTACGCATTTCATCCGGAGTGGTGGCATTTGGATTTACCCACAAACAACTTTCGTAGCGATAGACATCATCCGGAATACCCTTCTCCGCTTGTATACTATCTATCTGAAACATAAAATATAATGTAACCCATATAAAAAGGATACTGACTGCAAGTTGCACCGTAATGCCGACGTTGCGCAGACGATGACTCGGTCTCGGCTTCATCCTCATTGCGAGGCATGTCTGATCCCTACGGATATGCCTTATCGTCAACAGAATCACAATCACGCCTATGAGCAGCAGGATAAGCGCGACAATTATGGTGATAGTTACGGTAGTGGAGATCTCCGGCTTAAACTCCTCAATAAATTTATCATAATTATCAATGATAAAGTCTGACAACAGGCAATCCAATATAATTGCCAACAAGGTTGAGAGCGCAAGCACTATCGCAACCTCACATAGAAAAAGCGCGAACAATCCGGAGGGTTTCCCTCCGCAACACGTGCGTACTGCTATCTCCCTCTCCCGTAAGCGGAATAATTGTATCTGCTGACGCAAATAGCCGGAGAATGAGACACACAGGAATAGAAACAGGAATAATATCACGCCGTCCCTTATAAGAATCGTCATAGTATCGTCGTACATATCCGCAATAGTAGTCAGCCTCACTTTCAGATTCTAAAATCTCTCATTCAATTCTTTCTCCAGATTTTCAGACGAATACCCCTCCTTAAGAAGAATAAATACTTCAAAACAGTCATTAGGTTGGATATCTGTCTTCTTAAGATAGATCTGTTGCGTACGACCAAATATATTATTGGCACTAAAGTTTACCACATCCTTTATCCTATATCTCTTTTCGGATTGCGAGTCACCTACGTAAGAGACAACATATAGGCTTTCTCCTATCGGATTTTTCTCTTTGAAAAGTTTCTCCGCCAATGGCTGTGTTATAACCACATCGTTATCCGAAAGAGCTTCCACCACATTTCCGGAATATGCGGATCTTTCGCCATAAAAAGTGAAGAATCCCGCATCTGTAGGCATACTTTCCGAGAGAAGTGATCGTTTCTCATCTGTGTCGGTTAAATTTGCGCTTACCATCACAGCACGACCACTCAACTCAAAATAGTGTATTGCAGAAGCGCACTTCAATTGCCGTCCGACAAGTTGTGACAGATCGATCTTCTCCGAGTACTAAAGAATTAGGATCTGAAGATCTCAACTTCACGATTCTGTCAGAGTAAGGTTGACGCAAGATTGACAAGGGTTTTATTGTGAGCAGTATTGAAGCGATAACAGATAGCAACATCATACTGACTGCAATACTGCACACGTTTATAACCGTCTGCGTCTTATATTTCAGAATATTTCTGACTGATATTTTAATATAATGCAGAATCATGACAATCACATTTCAAGTTCCGAAACCACATGTCCGTCAAAGAGCTTGACAATCCGGTTGGCATATCCGGCATCATGTTGAGAGTGAGTCACCATCACTATCGTGGTGCCCTCCTTGTGCAGTTCGGAAAGAAGCTGCATCACCTCCTCGCCATTCTTGGAATCAAGATTTCCCGTAGGCTCATCGGCGAGGATAAGTTTCGGATTAGATATCACGGCACGAGCTATCGCCACACGCTGCTGCTGTCCGCCCGACAACTGCGCCGGGAAATGACGGCTGCGGTGGGCTATATTCATACGCTCCATAGCCTTCTGCACTCTCTCTTTCCTCTCCCTCTTTCCGATTCCCATATAAAGGAGAGGCAACTCTATATTTTCCTCCACCGTCAGTTCATCAATAAGGTTGAAACTCTGGAACACGAATCCTATCACGCCCTTCCGCAAATCAATACGGTCATTCTCCTTCAGGCTGCTGACGTCCTTCCCATCAAGAAGATACGTACCACCCGACGGGGTGTCAATGAGTCCGAGTATATTGAGCAATGTCGACTTGCCGCATCCGCTCGGACCCATTATCGCCACAAACTCTCCGACATTCACGTTCAGACTTATATTGCTGATAGCCCATGTCTCCACCTCTTCCGTGCGGAACACTTTCTTTATTTCCTTCACCTGTATCATTTTCGTTAATTTTTAAGATATTATCAATCTGTTTTTATTTTAGTTTCTGTTCTGTTTTTTTGTTCAGTTTCTATTCGATTTCTGTTCAGTTTTCTTTTATAGCCTCAGCCTCTCCCGCACGGCTTGCCGCCAACGTCTGATGACCGATCGTGATAAACACTATGGCCACCATCATCATGAATGTAAGCACCATGACATACCACGGGAAAGCGATATGCTCCATAAAACCTTCAAGCCAACGGGTCATCACCACGAAAGAAACAACCGTCGCAATTATTGCCGCCACAACCAGCATTATTAGATACGTCCTGAAGAACATATTTGCAATCTGACGCGGCTTTGCTCCGCTTATTTTACGCAATGCTATCTCCTTACGTCTTTCACGGAGCGAAAGATTGAGGGTGGAATAGGCTGAGAATATACTTGTCAATATTCCACACACGGCAATCGCCATCATCAGCTGCATCAGCATCCGCTCAGATGAGAGCATCTCATCGTATTCAGACTCCAGATCATTCGGCAAACTCGTCGTATATTGCCAAGCTCCTGCCTCACCTTCATGCTCATTTCTCCACGCCTCCTGCTCCTTATCAATTGCCGGAGTGACGAAATCCAGGAAGTCTTTCTTCATTCCGGGATGCAGTTTAACGCAGAATCTACCGAAGTTATCGTAAGGATCAGTAGGTTCCTTGTATTCATACGCAGTGTACATTGCCGGAGCCGGTGTCTGGGTCGGTGGCACTATATACAGATCTGCCATCACTCCGACCACATTATAGACCGTATTTTCATTATTGGCATACAGTGTCCTCCCTATCTGAGAACCACTACCCAACAACCGGCACGCGTTCTCATTAAGCATTATCTCATTCGTGCCCGGTTTCGGGTATCTTCCCTCTATCTTATTCATTTTCCAGAAATCAGATATCTTCTCTGAAATAGAGAGAAGATCAAGCGTCAATGGCTTATCCCCCCTCTTTTCCGACGGCGACACATCAAGAGTAGAATACGTGAATATGGGGTACACCGCCCGCGGACCGGATATATAATCCTCAACATAAGGGGACTCAATCACACTCTTCTTTATCTCCGGAGTGATATTGAAGAAGGCAAATACATTCTCACGTTCAAATCCAAGTGCATTTGTATGCGACAGGTATCGCAGTTGAAGCACCATGACTGACGAACATGCCACCATGACCATACACAACATGAATTGGATGACATTACCGATATTTTCAAGCCTTACACTCCCACGTCGGGATGTGCGCCATTGCTGGATTGACCGGTTGCCATTATGAAGCACTACAAAGACAGTCACAGCCGATGAAACCAATCCCACAGCCATAATGACCGCAAGATAGGCAGCCAACCGTAATATCACGGCATCCAACGACATGGATATCGAAGCATACCGCTGGAAAACGGGGGATAACAATATTATCACTATGCCCCCCAAAAGGGCTGAGATCAGAAAAAGAATCAATGTGTCGAGCATGCTCAATGAGATGATATCACGCATGCCAGCCCCTAAAAGCCTGTGCATAGCCATATCGCGCTGACGCATACGCATGAAATTCAGAAGCATGATTATGTAGTTGGCAATAGCGCATGCCATAACCAGCAATCCGATCAGAAGGAATATCCTGACGTATTCAAGACTTATGGCATCCCGTTTATTCGGATAACGTGATTTCAGATCTGTCAGAGGCATCAGATCCTTATTCATGCTCATTTCAAACACCCTGTCATGATCTTCTGCCAACTTACTGATTTTTTGCTCCACCTCTTCAGCATCCGCTCCACGACGCAGCTTTATGAAAGTCACATGATTCAGTGGCATCTGATGGAAATCCGTCACTGTCTGTGGTTTATCATAATACAGAATCGCATCACACCCGAACTGCGAGTTATCAGCCCAATCCGGTATCACGGCATATACCACGTATTCCTCCATACTATCCGGATTTTGTCTGACCCTCACTTTACGACCTAAGGGATTATCACCACCGAAAATCTCTTTTGAGAGAGATTCCGTTATCATTACGTGATTCTCTTGCATCGTGATCGCCAAGCTGTTGACAGGTTCTATCCCAAACATGTTCACAAATGACGAATCAGCCAGATTCACGAAAATCTCCTTCTCTATATCTTTATCAGTGGCTATCTTATACTTGTTGTCGTAATAATGCGAACTGTAGATCACTGCCGAGGATTCAATTTCCGGGATATTGGCAGAAAGCAGTTTCGCAAGATACGGGTCGCCATTATAGGTGGATATTCCCGACACCAACGCACTATTCTTCTCTCCCGGCACAAAGATACGCTCTGCATCCGGCACAAAATTTTCATAGCTCTCAATATCCCTTATCCACAAAAGAGAGAAAGCATAGCATGCCATTCCGACTGAAAGTCCGATTATGCAGATTAATGTCTGCAATTTATGCGAACGGTAGAACCTGTTCCAACCGATCCATCTTCTAAAGAATTTTTCCATTATCTTAATATTATCTCCTCCATATCTTTTAACTTATCATAGCCACTGATTATCACCCTGTCGCCGGGACTGAGTCCGGAGATCACTTCATATTGCCGAGGGTTCTGGCGTCCTACCTCTATCTCCCTCTTCACAGCCTTCGTACCATCCTCATTCAGCAGATATATCCATTTGCCATTTGTGACATTATAGAAATCCCCATGCGGAATGACTACTGTGTTTTCCGGTTGCCCCAACTCAATCTGTACCCTGTAGCTTTTCCCGATACGTGCATTTGCCGGTCGCTCCCCCGTGAATATAAGGTCTGCCTCAAAGTTACGGTCTTTGATCTCAGGCACCACTCTGCTGACGCGCAGCGGATACGACTCATCCTGATAATTGATGTTGCCGGGCAAGCCCGACATTATCCGATCAACGTAATATTCATTTACCGACACGTGTACCTTATAATCTGTAAGCACTTTCAATTCCCCTATGCTTACCCCTGACTGCACCTGCTGGCCCGGCGTGACCGTAAGGAAACTCAACTGCCCGGCTACAGGTGCGCGCACTATCAGATCATCCTTCCTTCCGACCGCCCGGTCTCTCTTGGTCTGTGCGCGCCTCATATCCTCCTGAAGCATCTCCCTACGCAGAGCTGTCATCGCCGAATCATGACTGAGACCTTGCATCTGCAGAGAAGTCTTCCGTTTACGGTAGGCATATTCACTGTCGGCAAGCTCCATCTCCGCCTTGCTCTTCATCCCCATCCCATATTCCTCGTAGGCTATCTTACGCTTATTATCGAGATTCGACATCTCATAATTGGCATCAAGCACCTGCTGCTGAAGGGTCAGCGACTTCTGCTCCATCTCAATCTCCTGCTCCCGATACAGACGTTGTTGTCTGTGAAGTTCATCCTCCTCATCTATTATAGTGCGCATCAGTTCCGGATTCCTTAATATCAGAATTGTGTCACCCTGCTCAAGCATCGCGCCATCATCCGCCACGATACGCTCCACAAAACCGGATTCGATCGCATTGACCTTCACTATCTGAATCGGGCTCACTATACCCTCCACATCCACATATTCCAGGAAATTATCCTCCATCACCTCTGCCACTCGCACGCTGTCCTTATCAACGTGCAGACGACGCGGACCCCACGCCAAGACCACTGCATAACCCAATAATATCAGCAGCAGCACGCCAAGCCCGATATAATATCTATATCTTACATACCACGGCTTCCTTTTCAATTGAATATCCATAATCAAAAAATCTATATTTAATTAGCACTCACCACTCAATTATCAATTTCCAATTCCCATCGCCTCCGGACCGGTCAGCGAACGTATCGTATAGAATAGAGTCCAATACGTCTTTATTGATGCGATGTATGCCCGTGTAGCGGAATCCTTTTCCGATAATGCCACGTTGAGATCAAGGATAGTGTTACGTCCGGCGATATAGAGCCGACGTGCGATATCATATCTATGAGATGCAAGTTCCTTTGTGCGACATGCCACTCTCACCTTCCTCGCCTGCATATTAAACTGCATCACCATCTTGTTGAGATTCTGTCGGAAATCATTCATTCCCTGTTCTGCCTCCGTATATGCAAGATCACGTTGGGATTTTGCCACCTTCACCTGTCCTTTCCCTCTCCCCCAATCAAGAATAGGCAATGAGAGCGTGACGCTCACGTATTCCTGGTGCAGAAGATGCCTATAGCTTGCGGCAAAGGTGTCGCCCGTCTGGGATAGTCCGAACTGAAGATAGAGATCCGCCCTCAACCCGGCATTCGCCCTTGCCTGTGCCACGCGGCTGTCGCTCTCCCTCTTAATGCGCTCATAATAATCCGGATCGGAGGCATTGAGCATGGCAAGTTCATGTGCCATGGGGAGTGATACCTGTAAGTCGGGCACAGACTCCGGCAATTGCAACGTCACTCTGGGCATGTCGTCATAGCCTAAATAGGATGCCAATAATTGCGTCTGCTCCTTCAGCGCCACCTCCGCATCCATACAGGCTGTCTCCTCATTCAGCCGGTTGATCTCCAGCTGTACCATATCATTCTCATTTATGCTCCCTATCTCATACCGTCCTTTCGCCATCTGATAGAGAGTATCAGCCGATGCAAAGTTAAGACGTGCCATATCAAGATTAGTCTGAGCCTCCACGAGTGAGAAGAAATAGGTGCATGCATGGGCAGCCACAAGTTCCATCGCCTCATTATAGTTCTTCTCAGCCTCACGATATTTCACCGGTTCAATCCTTCTGTCCCATTTCAGGGAGTTATAACCGAAGAGACTCTGACGATAACCGATAGTCAATGGATAAGCACTGTATGATGTCCGGTCTCTCTCAAACTCATCAATACGGGAAAGTGATGATTTCAGGAAGAATGATCCGCCGGTCAATGCTAAGTTCTGGTTTATCTCCAAGGCAATATCCGTGTTGAGCTGATCCTGCCTGACAAAGGCACTCGTGCCATCGTTCAATGTTATACGGTTGATCTCACGATTGAGGAACGGCGACGATGTCAATGTGACCGACGGCAAATAGTTTGCCTTATAATATTTATATTGCCATTGAGCCGCTAAGAAAGCATGTTTGGCACCCTGTGCCGCCGGCGACTGCTCCTGAGCACGCGAGATGACCTCCTGAAGAGTCATCTTCATCCCATCGTCATTTATGCCCGACGAGTGGGCATACGACACAGCGACGGAAGCGGCTGCAATGATATTTAATAGTAACTTACGCGACATGATGTAGTTATCAGTGTTAATTTTACCCACTTAATAATCAAACCTCATGCCAAACTCATATTATCCTATAGCTCAATAAATTGCATCCGATATAGGCTGAGTGGAGATGTGCGGAATCACACGCTCTGCGTGTGATTCCGCACACATTCCGAGCCATGATATACCTAATGCATGATGAATCCCGTTGATTACAAAGTTATAAAATAATCGCTTATAATCGCGTATTTTCAATGATTTTTATGGTATTGTTTCAGAGATTTTGTGTAAATTTGCAGATGGTGGCTATCGGCTGCCAATATAATCTTTCGCAACTTCTAAATTACTTTTAGACAACAACATTATGAATCTTACCAACAAACTTCTGTTAGGAGCGTGCACTGCCGGACTTATGGCTGCATGTGCTGATAAGGCTCCACAATCTGCTGTCATAGAGACTGAGATTCCGGAACGTCCCGCCGGACAAGAGGATATGGTCGGCTTTGCAGCCGAACCGATTGATACAGTCCGCGTCGGTTTTATCGGTCTCGGTATGAGAGGTCCGGATGCCGTCGAACGGTTCACTTATATTCCGGGCACTAAGGTGGTAGCTCTTTGCGACATCGATTCATCAAGAGTGGAGGATACGCAGAAGATTCTCGATAAAAGAGGTATGCCACGCGCCGCTGCTTATTACGGCTCGGAAGATGCCTGGAAAAAACTCGTGGAAAGGGATGATCTCAATCTCGTCTATATCGTCACTGATTGGAAAAATCATGCTCCCATGGGACTATACTCAATGGAGAATGGCAAACACGTGGCTATCGAGGTGCCCGCCGCAACTTCTCTCGATGAGATCTGGGCTCTCGTAAACACTTCCGAGAAAACGCGCAAGCATTGCATGATGCTGGAGAACTGCGTGTATGATTTCTTTGAGCTTAACACTCTCAACATGGCGCAGCAAGGACTGTTCGGTGAGATTCTTCATACCGAGGGGAGCTATATCCACAATCTGAAAGAGTTCTGGGGTGAATATTGGAACAACTGGCGTCTTGACTTCAATAAGGAGCATCGTGGCGACGTATATCCCACTCATGGTCTTGGTCCCGCCTGCCAGCTTCTCGACATTCACCGTGGCGACAAGATAAACACGCTCGTGGCTATGGACACAAAAGCCGTGACCGGTCCGGAACTCGTGAAAGAAGCAACAGGCTCTGCCCCCGAATCATTTGCCAACGGCGACCATACAATGACAATGATGCGCACAGAGAACGGCAAGACAATCCATATCCAGCATGACGTGATGAATCCGCGTCCCTACTCCCGTATGTATCAGCTGACCGGCACAAAGGGTTTTGCGAATAAATATCCGAGAGAGGGATATGCTTTCCAACCCGAGCAGATGGATTCAACCATTATTCCTGATCATGAGAACCTCAATATGCACAGATGGATCTCCGATGAACAGCAGGAGGCTCTCACAAAGAAATATACCCATCCTATCATCAAGGAGATCGGCGAGATGGCTCAGGACGTTGGCGGTCATGGTGGCATGGACTTCATCATGGACTATCGTCTCGTTTACTGTCTGCGCAACGGTCTGCCTCTCGATATGGACGTATATGACCTCGCAGAATGGAGTGCGATGGCACCTCTGAGTGCAATATCCATTGAGAACGGTTCTGCGCCCGTAGCATTCCCCGACTTTACCCGTGGTGCCTGGAACAAGATAAAAGGCTACCGACATGCTTATATGCCAAGCGCAAAGTAACATGTAACAAATAATACGTAACAAGTAATAAGGCTGAAGCAATATAATCGGCGACTACCGATTATATTGCTTCTGTTTTTCTACACATCACAAGTAACATGTCACCTGTTACATGTTACTTGTTACTTATCACTTGTGACTTGTTACATTGCGTGAAGCGCGCTTCGCGCATAATTAATTTGCGTTTTAACTCCGTTTGAAGTAACTTTGCAGTTGATTTACACGATACGGAGTTGTCGCGACAGTTGAATATCGTATTCCGACCGATTGAGTGCATCTCCTTGTCATATTCATTTTTAATATCATATAATCATCCGATGGATTTCAAAATAGAAGCTACCGCCCCGCATACCAACGCCCGCGCCGGCGAGATAACCACCGACCATGGTAAGATACCCACTCCCATATTCATGCCCGTTGGCACTGTAGGAAGTGTCAAGGCTGTCCACATGAGAGAATTGCGTGACGATATCGATGCCAAGATTATTCTCGGCAATACTTATCATCTTTACCTACGCCCCGGGCTCGACATTCTTAGGAATGCCGGTGGACTTCATAAATTCAACGGATGGGAACGCCCTATCCTAACCGATTCCGGTGGTTTCCAAGTGTTCTCGCTGTCGTCCAACCGTAAGCTGAAAGAGGAAGGAGCATGGTTCAGGAGCCATATCGACGGCTCAAAACATCTCTTCACTCCGGAGGGTGTGGTCGACATACAGAGAGTGATCGGTGCCGACATAATGATGGCTCTTGATGAATGCACCCCCGGCACCGCCGATCTTGACTATGCAAAGAAATCGCTGGCTCTTACCCAACGCTGGCTCGAACGCGGTTGGAAGCGATACAAGGAGACGGAGGGGCTGTATGGCTATCGTCAGGCATATTTCCCAATCGTGCAGGGTTGCGTATATCCTGAACTACGTCGGGAAGCCGCCAAGCATATCGCCGACCTCGGTGCAGAAGGGAATGCTATCGGTGGACTTGCCGTAGGCGAACCTACGGAAAAGATGTATGAGATGATTGAGGTGGTCAACGATATTCTTCCCACCGACAAACCTCGCTATCTGATGGGAGTGGGCACACCTGCCAATATCCTTGAGGCCATCGACCGTGGAGTAGACATGATGGACTGCGTTATGCCGACACGCAATGGACGAAACGGTATGCTATTCACCCGCAACGGCATAATGAACATGCGCAATAAGAAATGGGCTGACGATTATTCCCCTCTTGATGAAGGGGGAGCGGCTTGGGTAGACGAGGTGTATTCCAAGGCATACGTAAGGCATCTCTTTGTAAGCCAGGAACTGCTCGCAATGCAGATTGCTTCGGTGCATAATCTCGCTTTCTATCTTTGGCTCGTAAAAGAGGCACGCCGACATATCATCGCAGGCGATTTCAAATCTTGGAAGACCGAAATGGTGGAACGCGTCACCCGCAGATTATAAGATTAACCGACCATTCCAATAATGAAAAAAGATAACAAAATATCTGACGAGGAGATTTCAACCGCCAACGAAGAGAATCCCATTGCCAACGAGGAGAATCCGGTTGCTACGATGGAGACAACAGCAGCGGAGGTGGTTGACGTGGCTGCTAAAAAGAAGGATAAGAAGAAGAGACGGTGGCACAATCCCTTCCGATTATATATAATCGACTTATATATACTCAAGAAGTTTCTCGGCACATTCTTTCTCTCCACGATGCTCTTCCTGGCGGTAATAGCCATGTTTGACATCACGGAGAAACTGGATGCCTTCCTCACCGCACCGCTGAGCGAGACAATATTCGACTATTTCTTCTCGTTCATCCCTTATTTCGCTAACCAGCTGATCCCGCTCTTCGTCTTTATCGCAGTCATATTCTTCACTTCGAAAATGGCTGCCAATTCCGAGATAATAGCCATCCTGTCAAGCGGAATAAGTTTCAGCCGCCTTCTGCGACCCTACATGATAGGCGCGGCAATAATTGCTGCGATGACATTTGCGCTGAGCAATTACATAATCCCTCCCACCAACATCAAGAGAATAGCATATACCAACAAATATGTGAAGAATAAGAAGGTGGAGAGCAATGCCAACGTTCAGCTGCAGGTGTCGCCCGGTGTAGTGGCTTTTATCGGAAGGTTTGAAGACCGCAACAAGACCGGCTACCGTTTCTCACTTGATAAATTTGATGGAAAGGAACTGAAATCAAGGACTACCGCCATGACCGCCCGCTATGACACCACAAGAACCTATCATTGGATTCTGATGGACTACATGACACGTGATTTTGACGGCATGAAGGAGACTATCAAAAAGGGGGCGAAACTCGACACAATCATACCCTTTGAACCCCGCGACTTCATGATTTCAGTAAATGACCAGGAAACCCTTACCACTCCGCAGCTTACCGAATATATAGAGAAGCAGAAGATGAGAGGCGTGGCAAACATAAAGGCGTTTGAGATCGAGAAGGAGAAACGTATAGCCTCAACAGCTGCCGCCTTCATCCTCACATTGATCGGCATGTCGCTATCTTCGCGAAAGGTGAAGGGTGGAATGGGCGTCAACATCGGCATCGGTCTCGGATTGAGTTTCAGCTATATACTCTTCTCTACCGTGACCAGTACATTCGCCATATCCGGACTCACAACACCGTTCATTGCGATGGAAATCCCAAACCTCGTGTATCTGGCTATCGGAATCTACCTCTACTACCGAGCCTCAAAATATTGACAATTGTCAATTTGACGATTCTGTCAATTCTGTCAATTCTGTCAATTTGACAAATTGACAATTATGACAATTTGACAGATTAGATTGACAGATAATGAAAAAGCAGGTCTCACCGACCTGCTTTTTCATTATCTGTCAATTGCCTGTAGCCTTGCTGGAAAAATGAGCAGGCATAATCCCGAGAACGCAATATCTCGCCGTCCGCCATGACGATATCCACGTCGACCGGCACCCGTTTCTCCCGTCGTGACTCTTCATCCCTGCCACAACTGCGTTCATATTCCTTGCATGCCATCTCCAGATCTGACAGACTGCCCGGATAACTGCCAGACACAACTGCATTCATATAATTGGCTCCGGAATGTCCTACCGGCAACGTCTCATATATCTCCGATTCCATGTAGTCGCCGAGTATGCCGGAGAGCCACGTCATAGCCTCACCCACCGATCTTTCCCTGTCGCCACAATTCGAACCGAGACTCAATACTACTGAAATATCTTGCGTATGCATAATATCCGACTCTCAAAATCTATAGTCATGCGCTTAATCCCTCATACGTCATTTATCCGCATGACGTAGCGTGATCAGCGTGATTTCAGGATATGCACGGAAAAGACGTGCCGGCATTCCTACCTCTCCGGCTCCTATATTTACGTACAGACCGACTGGACGACCCTGCTTGTTGAGACGATTGAAATAACCGCCCCATAGTTCATAGCGGAACTGTGCCGGAGACCATCTCCATCCGAACAGATTCGTCTCCACCTGCATGGCATGAGTATGTCCTGAAAGCGTAAGCCCGATATTTGTATTGTCTGCCACCTCCATTTCCCAATGTGCCGGATTATGGGTCAGCAAAATCTTAAAACGGTTGTCGTTCTGATGAAAGATGGAATCTTTTGATGAAGGGAGAGCCTTCTCAAGATCCCCGTATATCGGGAAGGGGGCATCCCCTACATTCTCCACCCCTATCACCACGATACTGTCCGCACCATTGACAATAAACCGGCGCGTATTGTTAAGGAGATCCCAACCCATCTTTTTCTGATAGATTGCCATGAGTTTATTGTTGCGTTCCCTGTCGGCGGGTGTCTTCCAATTCATGTAATCACCATAGTCATGGTTGCCGAGAATCGACAGTACACCGTCGGGAGCTTTCAGGCGCGACAGTTCCGATATAAACGGAACCATCTCCTTTGTATGACGGTTCACAAGATCGCCCGTGAAGACTATCAGATCAGGATGCAGACTGTTGACAGAGTCCACCAGTTCCGAAATGAAAGAGGTATCATTCCCCCACGTGCCTACATGCAGGTCGCTTATCTGGACTATCCTGTAGCCATTGAATGATTCAGGAATCTGCGCCGACGACACCTCAATAGGAACCACCTCTATATGATTGCGGGTGTAGATCACTCCCCACCACATCGAAAGGAAAAGCAGACCGCCTACCACCACACCACATATACGTGAACCTCTGCGCGGGGCCTTTCTCCGGTAGGAAGGATAACTTTTTTTCTTTGCAAACAACGACCCAAGCCTACCCGCCAATGAGCACAATACGTAGCCTATCTTACCCATATAAATGGAAAGATAGGTATATAGCATCCACATCACCGGAAGAAGGTCGGATTCCTCCGATCTCTTAGGCATACACATTATGACCACAAGAAGCGACCAGCACAATAATGTGCTGACTATGTATGCCAATCGTGCACCACGCTTGCGGGTGGCTGTACGCACATCGGAATAAATATAGACGTCGATCAGAAAACTTAAAACGAAAAGCACAACTGCTGCCAATACCGGTATTCTCATAGGGGTATATTTTTAATTCTTATTCCATGCCTCCAAGAAGCGATCTCAGCTTGTTACGGAGCGGATTGGAATACATGGTGAGCATCATCTCCCACATGAAATCACGCTCCTCGTCCGTCACGTCGGCAAGATCCACCTTGTCAAGCTGGCTATTGAAATATTTTATTATCTCCTCTTTCTTCTCCGGCGTATATTTTCGCGCGAAGCGATCCGTATCATGAAGGAGATCAAATGCCACGTAGTTTATCTCAAAGATCTCATAACTCCTGTGTATAGCCTGGTCAATAAGGCTGCACACGTGCTTGGCGGCACGGTTATTGTCATGAAAATCCCCTATCTGCTCAAGTTTGCTGTTGATTCTTGGAGTTAGCTGGAAATGCACCTTCCCTTTAAACTGAAGCAACCCTGTCTCCATCGAGAAGAGATCATCACGCTGCGATTTCTTGAAATCCGGATCACGGCGTTTCTGAAGGAATTCCCTCACTTTCAGATAATCGTTGGGATCAAACTCGTATGAGATCGACACCGGCATAAGATTAATCTCCTTCAGTCTGTCGATAAACTCCCCTTCTCCGGCAATGGCAAGCATCTTGACAAGGGATTCCTGAGTATGATCACTGCTGTCCTTGGCACGACCCTCACGCTGGGCTATCCACACCGACTCCCTCTTCTCCAGAATGCTGTGGTGGATATAGGCAGAGAGTTTCTTGGCAGCAGCAAGACCCTCTCGCAATCCGGTGTTGCGCTTCACGATGAAGCTCTTGTTAAGCCTCACCAGATCATTGATCCAATCGAATATAAGGAGATTGTTGCCAATCGCCACTTCCGATGTCGGCACCCCCTTTCGCAGGAATGCAAGATTCAGAAACGACGCATCGAGCACAATGTCGCGGTGATTCGTGATAAACGTGTAGTTCATCGACGGGTTGAGATACTTTATGCCCCCAAGCGTTATGCCGGAAGTGGTCTTCTTGGCGAGCATCTCCAGAAAAGGAAACATCACTTGCTTCTGGAAATCATCCTTAGTATTGATTTTCAAAAGATCCTCTATGAGAGGAGGGACTGCCTCCGACGGCATTATGTAGTTGACCGCATGCAAAAATCCGGGTTCCTTTACAAGATTTTCCATTCTTGCATGAAATTCCGAATCGTCGTATGGCGCTATATCGCTGAAATTATAATCCTGCTGACTCATTTTACTTCAATTTTATGACTCCCGCACGTATGACCGCACAAGAGATAGTAGCATTCTTTTGCAAAGTTAATGCTAAACCATCTAAATTAAAAACAATCTTGATTCAAAAATGCCCGCTACGCAAAATTTATCCGATTTTTATCAATCAGTCTTGCGGTAGGCTCTCCACTTTTCAATCAAGGCGGTCATATCGGCTGGCACCTCCGACTCAAAATCCATCTCCTCCCCGGTGCGCGGATGCACAAATCCGAGTGTGCGGGCATGGAGTGCCTGCCGGGGGCACGTCTGGAAACAATTCTCCACAAACTGACGATATTTGGCAAAGGTGGTACCCTTCAGTATGCGGTCGCCGCCATATCTCTCGTCATTAAAGAGAGGATGACCCTTACTGAGCATGTGCACGCGTATCTGATGTGTGCGTCCCGTCTCAAGCACACATTTCACAACGGTGACATAGCCGAAACGTTCCAACACCTTGTAATGGGTCACGGCATGTTTCCCTATGGTAGGGTCGTCAAACACTGCCATCTGGAGCTTATTGCGAGGATTGCGGGCTATATTGCCGACGATAGTACCCTCCGGCTCATCAAAATCGCCCCACACCACCGCTACGTATTCACGACGCGTGGTCTTATGGAAAAACTGATTGCCGAGATGAGTCTTAGCTTCGGGAGTCTTAGCCACCACGAGCAATCCCGACGTGTCCTTGTCAATCCTATGGACGAGTCCGAGACGCGGGTCGCTGACGTCATAATCGGGATTATCCTTGAAATGCCATGCCAGGGCGTTGACAAGCGTACCGCTGTAGTTGCCATGACCGGGATGCACCACAAGACCTGCCGGCTTGTTCACCACGAGGAGATCCGCATCCTCATATACTATATCGAGAGGGATATCCTCAGGTATAATCTCCAGTTCATAACGCGGACGATCCATCACAATGCTGACCACATCGGCAGGCTTCACCTTATAGCTTGACTTCACCGGCTTGCCGTTGACTATGACACACCCGGCATCTGCCGCCTGCTGGATACGGTTGCGTGAGGTCTTCTCCATGCGGTCAACAAGAAATTTGTCGACACGAATCATCTGCTGACCCTTGTCAGCCACGAAACGGAAATGCTCATACATCTCCCTACCGTCTTCTGTCACGAAAGAGGGCTCCTCCACCACTTCGGCAGACGCGGCGTCATCAAGCATCTCCTCGTCTATACACATCTCATCTTCCATTACTGCACAAATACTGGTTCCGGATCATCCGGTTCCGGATCATCCTCAATACGTTGCTGCGGTTCCGGTTCTTCATCACGAATCTCCTCTTCCTGTTGAGAAGCCAATTCCTCAGTGGCATATTGCAGATACTCCGCATTCTGAAGGGAATCGCGGAGCGAGCCGAGCCTTCCGTCATACACCTCCACGACAAGGCGTGCATTGACCGGAGTCTTGTCTCTCTTCTTCACCACCTTTCCGTTGGCAATTATCTTGACGATGCAATCGTTGTCGCCAAGGATCTTGACCACGCGCACATTCTTGAAGCCCAATTCCTCCAGACGTGCCATACCCTGACGGAAAGAGAATCCTCTGAGGGCATCCTCTCGCGGGTTGTTGTCGTCGTCGATCACCACCTCCTTCGGATGCACGGCGTTTATATAGAGAAATATCTTACGCCCCGGCTTGACGTGTGCGCCGGGACGAGGGAACTGCTCTACCACAAATCCGGGCTTCATGTCCTCCTTATAAATGGAGTCACGGATATCGACGCGAAATCCATTGTCATGCAATTTCATTACAGCCTGGGTATACGACATGTTCTCGACCGACGGAACCACGTCGCTCGAACCATGCTTGGTAAACAGCTGTAGACACAGATACACTATCCAGATGCCAAGGAATGCCACCAGGACGATCACTATAAAATTAGCCAGCACCGGATGACGGCTTATAAAGCCATCGCTTCCAGTTTTTGATTTTTTTAACATCAAAAGCTCCTGTTTTTTAATTTCCAGCCCCAAAGTTAGTCAAAATTTTTCTAACTGAGCATTTCTTCATTCAAAATAATTTTAGTAACTTTGCAACTCAAAGCTTAACCGAGGCTTTAACCAAAGCGTTAACTTGATGCGTAAATTATTCTATTTCATACCTCTACTCCTCATGTTCTCATCATGTGGAGAATATAATAAAGTGCTGAAAAGCAAAGATGTAGACTACAGGTTTGACTTTGCTAAACGCGCTTTTGACAAACGTAATTTCACTCAGGCGGCTACCGTTCTTGAAACCATCTACACTCCGCTGCGTGGTGGTCCGAACGGGGAGGAGGCATTGTTCCTTCTCGCAATGTCGTATTATGAGAATAAGGATTACCTGAATTCCGGATTATTTTTCAAGACGTACTACAGCCGGTATCCCAAAGGGAAATATACCGAGCTTGCCCGATTCTATTCCGGATATGGATACTACCTTGACTCCCCCGATCCGCAGCTCGACCAGTCGCAGACTGTAAAGGCAATCGAGGAGCTGCAAGGATTCCTTGACTTCTTCCCCGACAGCGACAGGGTGTCAATCGCCCAGAATGCAATCTTCGAGATGCAGGATAAACTGACTCTTAAAGAGCTACAGAATGCCCAGCTTTACTACAACCTCGGCAATTTCCTCGGCAACAACTATGAGTCGGCGATCATCACCTCGCGGAATGCGCTCAAAAACTATCCTTACTCCAAATTCCGAGAGGATTTCGAGATGCTTATCCTCAAATCGAAATATCAGGAGGCTAAGCTTAGTGTGCCGGAGAAACAGGCCGACAGGTATCGTGAGGTCATCGATGAATATTACTCATTCACCAACAACTATCCTGATTCAAAAAACAGGAAAGAGGCCGACAATATCTATGAGATAGCACGCAAGCACGTGCAGGAATAATTTTATTACGAACTTTTGTATATCATCATCATAATTCACCGTCATGGATTATAAAAAAACAAACGCGCCGCTCAACACCGTGACCCGCGACATGATCGCGATGGCAGAACAGACCGGTAATGTCTACGAAACCGTTTGCATAATCGGCAAACGTGCCAACCAGATTGCTGTGGAGATGAAAAAGGAGCTCGAGAAGAAACTTCAGGAATTCGCCTCTACCGACAACCTCGAGGAAGTGTCGGAAAATCGCGAGCAGATCGAAATCTCAAGATTCTACGAGAAACTTCCGAAACCTACCCTCATCGCCACTCAGGAATATATCGAGCACAAACTCTATTTCGCAAATCCTACCAAGGAGCGCGACCGTCTCAACGACTGATACGCCATGAGGCAATCTTATTGAAGAGCCATTATCTTCATCCCAAACAATAACATGAAAGCCGGAATATTTTCCGGCTTTTTCTAATGTTTACTCTTTCGTCTTCATCAGAAGCCTTTTCTCATACATATACACACATGCCGGAAAACTGCATACATATCTTTAATCCTGAGACGGATTTCGCCCTTGCCCTCGGGAGGAAGCAATACTCCCCGCCAAAGGCTATAGTAGAGTTCCGGAAATCTATGGCATTATTCCCCGCAATGTTTGCCAGGAGGGGTGACGCGATTCTTCTGATAGATAATCACGATGAGGCGGAGCTGGCAAAAAGAGAGGGGCATGATGTGGCGTTGCGGAAAGAGGTGACGATTCTGACTCCCGAAATGATTCCGGGACACATGGCTCTCCATCCCGACGTCTTGGTAATGCCTTGGGGCTGGAACCATTCCCTGCTACGGATGCTTTCATCTTATGGCATACCGCGCAATCTGATGAAATCCGAGAGTGAGATTGATGTTCTGAGAGATCTGGCTCACCGACGCACCACAATTCCGTTCAACAGATTCATTGCCGATGCCCTACCATACCTTCATCCTTCAATCCCCTCCGAATTTAACGATACGGATGAGGCTATCGATTTCCTGACGGCTAATGGGAAGGCATATTTCAAATCTCCCTGGAGCAGTTCTGGAAGAGGAGTGATTAATTCCGACGGTATGACCACGGATGCAATCAGACGATGGATTGCCGGATGTATCAAGAGACAAGGATCGGTGATGGCTGAGATAGCACGCAACAGGACCGGAGACTTCGCGTCAGAATGGTGGTGCAGCAATGGTCATGCCGAATATATCGGACTGTCGCTGTTCGACACATCGGCTGAAGGGAGATACCTCGGGAACCGGATCTTATCGCAGAGAGAGCTACAAAAGAGAATTGCCACATTATCCCCACAATGGAACGATGACGTGATTGAATCGCAAAGACTGGCTATCGATTCATTGATAGCACCCCACTACAACGGACCGGTCGGCATAGATATGTTCTCCACCGTTGAAGGGGATCTTAATCCATGCGTGGAGATAAATCTCAGGCTTACGATGGGACTCGCAGCTCTCTGGAAATGGAACGACAAACAAATTCAGATATAAATGGACTACTCATCATTATATATAAAGGAGAAACCGGTCGTGGCGATAATCGGCGGAGGGAACGTAGCCACACACCTCGCCAATGCCTTATCGGAAAAGGCGGACGTGACTCTCGTGAATCCGCGCACTCTTGAAAACCTTCCGTCGCACTCCGATTTCGACATAATATCCGTAAAAGACACTGCCATTCGCGAAGTGGCACAACGACTGAAGGGGCGAGATGCCATATTGGCACACACATCCGGCTCAATACCTATGTCAGCGCTTTCTGACGTTGCCGTATCCTTCGGAGTGTTCTATCCTCTCCAGACTTTCACTAAGGGCGTGGAAATCCAATATTCCGAGATCCCTTTTTTCATTGAGGGCAACGACTCCACGACGGAGTTGAAACTTAAAGGTCTGGCTCACCTGATTTCCGACAACATCATATCTGCTGACTCAGCCGACAGAAAACGCCTGCACCTCGCTTCGGTGTTCGCATGCAACTTCACCAACCGGCTCATGGGTATAGCCAAAGAGATTCTTTCTGAGAGCGGTATCGATTTCCGAGTGATGCTGCCTTTACTGAGGCAGACGATATCTAAACTTGACAACATGACACCCGAGGAGGCACAGACCGGTCCGGCTGTCAGAAATGATTTCGGCGTGATGGATGCGCATATCAAAATGCTCGAAGGTGATCAGGAGCTACAGCAACTCTACAGAATTTTTTCAAACCAAATAATTAAACATTCAGAATCATGAGCGGCATAAACTATGATCTTTCCAAGATAAAGGGATTCGTCTTTGACGTAGATGGCGTTCTCTCCCCCTCCACTATCCCTCTCGGCGAGGATGGGTATCCCCGACGTATGGTCAACATCAAGGATGGATATGCCCTGCAACTCGCCGTAAAGAAAGGCTACCGTATTGCCATAATCACAGGTGGGAAAGGCATTGCCATTCAGACCCGCTTCGAATCTCTCGGAATAAAGGATATATACACCGGTGCCTCAAAAAAACTCCCGATATTGAAAGAATGGTTGAGCAAGGAGAATCTATCCCCAGAAGAGGTAGCATTTATGGGCGACGACATACCCGACCTACAGTGCTTGCGCCACGTAGGACTCCCATGCGCACCATACGACGCATGTTGGGAAGCCAAAGAGACTGCCGCCTACATTTCAAAATTCTCCGGCGGCTACGGTTGTGGCAGAGACATTATTGAGCAGACAATGAAAGCGCAAGGGAAATGGATGTCGGATGCGGAAGCATTCGGATGGTAATGTTCATCCTACTTCTCAATTCATACCCCCGTTCCCTCCAACCATAAACTATAAACCATAACCCATAAACTATAAACCATAAATCCAACATGCTTGAAAATCTAAACGGCTACAAGATATTCCTTGCCAGCAAATCGCCACGAAGGCGCGAGCTGCTACAGATGCTGCGCATCCCCTTCAAGGTGGTCACAATCAACGGCATTGACGAGAGTTTCCCCGACGACATCTCCCCATTGCAAGTGCCGGAATTCATATCACGTAAAAAAGCGAAAGTCTATCTTGAGAGGATGCAGCCTAAAGAACTCGTCATCACAGCCGACACAATGGTGATATGCGGCGACAGGATAATGGGAAAACCTAAAAATCCGGAGGATGCAGTGGAGATGCTGCTATGTCTTTCCGGCAAAACCCATCAGGTGGCTACGGGAGTGACCATATCCACTGCCGACAGGACAGTATCATTCTCCTCTGTGACAGACGTAACTTTCGCTCCGCTTTCCGAGGAGGAGATCCGCTTCTACGTCGACAACTATCAACCCTTCGACAAAGCCGGCGCATACGGCATACAGGAATGGATCGGGGCGGTGGCGGTATCCGGCATAAACGGAAGCTACTACAACGTCATGGGGCTGCCCGTACACCGTCTGTTCCAAGAACTTAAGCAATTCTGATCATTCCCTCCCGTTACGTAAAAAAATTCCTGACAGAAAAAAACGGTATCCTTCAGATGAAAGATACCGTTTTTTCTGTCAGGAATTTTGACAATAATCAGTTATCAGACTCCCTCATAGCGATATTTTGCCTCCCAGCCGAGTGCCGATGCACCAAGCACTGCCGCATCGCTCTCTTTAAGCTCTGAAAGAAGGATCTTTGTCTTGCCTCTGTAGATAGGGAACAACGACTTCTCAAACGATTCTTTCAAAGGACGCATAAGAAGCTCGCCACTCTTTGCCAGACCTCCAAACAGGATGATCGCCTGCGGGCTGGAGAATGCAACCATGTCAGCGAATGCCTGACCCAGTATTGTGCCTGTGTAGTCGAAAATCTCTTTTGCGAGCTTATCGCCTGCTACCGCTGCATCATACACATCTTTTGATGTGATATCCTCGATCTGAAGATTACGGAGTATAGATGGCTCAGTGCGGATCTCAAGGAACTCGCGAGCGGTGCGTGCCACGCCTGTAGCACTGCAATATGCCTCAAGACATCCTGTGCGGCCACATCCGCAGATTCTGCCATTGTTGCGCTTCACCGTGATATGACCAAGCTCTCCGGCAAATCCGTCATGTCCATACACGAGCTGACCGTTTACAACGATACCGGAACCGACGCCGGTGCCGAGTGTAATCATGATGAAATCCTTCATACCGCGTGCTGCGCCGTATGTCATCTCGCCGAGTGCTGCTGCATTGGCATCATTGGTGACAGCCACAGGCACGCCTCCGAAAGCCTTGCTGACCTTCTCTGCCAACGGAACGATGGGTCCCCAAGGGAGGTTCGGTGGGTTCTGGATCTCACCGGTATAGTAGTTGCCGTTGGGAGCACCTATACCTATTCCGTGAATCTTATCCTCAGCATCATGTGCATTGAGCAGGCGCATCACGCCATCATGAAGTTCTGCAATATAATCATCGAAATTTGTATGCTTCTGTGTCTTTATTGAATCGCTTGCGATCACTTGTCCACGCGCGTCAACTATTCCGAAAACTGTGTTGGTGCCACCTATATCGACACCGAGTACATAAGGTTTACTCATGATACCAATCTTTAAGTATATATTTTAGTTAGTATTTCTGCAAAAAATCAGGCATCCCATTCGTATGCCGACGTTTTTCGGGTGCAAAGATATAATTTTTATTCATTATCTCATCATTATTTTCAATTTAATAACTTATTTTTTGTTAATTATTACATATAGTGTAAACTTACAATGCTAAAATGGCATCATAATTGCAATATCTGACTGAAGTTTCGCAAGCTGCACTTCAGTGGTTTAAAGTTTATAGTTTAAGGTTTAAGATTCACGAGAATCCACGAATCTTTTCATTATACAAAATTTAATGATCATAAACCATAAACATTAAACCTTAAACCATTTAAGTGAAGCAAGTTGGAAAACTTGCGAAACTTAAATATCTGACTATAGTCAGACCGACAGATCGGATGGCAATGCCTTATGCCACGACTTTATATGCGGCATCCTTAGGGATTCTTCAAAAAAATAACATTTAGACTCCGCTATACAACCATTATCCATCTGATTTGTTAATAATATGTAATTAGAATTTATCCGGGTGTAATCCCGAATACATTGGAAATAACTCAAAAAAGACATATATGAATTTCAACAACTTTACAATCAAATCTCAGGAAGTGGTTCAGAAGGCGATTGAGCTTGCCCGCCAAAACGGACAGCAGCAGATTGAGCCGCTCCACATCCTGAAAGCGCTGATTTCCGAAAGCGAGACGATTGTCAATTTTGTGTTCCAGAAGTTAGGGGCAAACCTCAACTCGGTCATAATGACAACCGACCGGGATATTCAGAGCCTGCCGAAAGTATCGGGGGGAGATGTCTTTCTAAGCAGGGAGTCGAACGATGCCTTACAGAAGGCTATTGACTTCTCAAAATCAATGGGAGACGAATACGTATCAGTAGAGGCAATCCTGATGGGTATCCTAAAGACAAAGGGGAAGGCTTCTCAGATTCTTAAAGACTCGGGAATCACCGAAGACGGGCTTAAAGCTGCCATTAATGATCTTCGTAAGGGCAACAAGGTGACTCAGCAAAGCGCAGAGGAATCATATCAGGCTCTAAGCAAGTATGCCATCAACCTAAACGACCGTGCCCGCAGCGGCAAACTTGATCCGGTCATCGGGCGTGATGAGGAGATACGCCGTGTGCTACAGATTCTTTCCCGACGCACCAAGAACAATCCTATGCTGGTAGGCGAACCGGGCACCGGTAAGACTGCCATTGCCGAAGGACTTGCCCACCGAATCGTCAGAGGCGACGTGCCGGAAAATCTTAAGACAAAACAGATCTATTCGCTCGATATGGGTGCGCTCGTGGCTGGTGCGAAATATAAGGGTGAGTTTGAAGAGCGTCTTAAAGCTATCGTGAATGAGGTCACTCAGAGCGACGGCGAGATAATCCTTTTCATTGATGAGATCCACACTCTCGTCGGTGCAGGTAAAGGGGAAGGTGCGATGGATGCCGCCAATATCCTGAAGCCCGCTCTTGCCAGAGGCGAGTTGCGTTCAATCGGCGCCACCACTCTTGATGAGTATCAGAAATATTTCGAGAAAGATAAGGCTCTTGAGCGTCGTTTCCAGAAGGTGATGGTAGATGAGCCTGACGAGATGTCGGCGATATCAATCCTGCGTGGTCTGAAAGAGAGATACGAGAACCACCATAAGGTGCGTATCATGGATGAGGCTATCATCGCCGCCGTGCAGCTCAGCGTAAGATATATCACTGACCGTTTCCTCCCCGACAAGGCTATCGACCTTATTGATGAGGCAGCTTCAAAACTGCGTCTTGAGATGGACTCCATGCCACAGGCTCTTGACGAGGCTTCAAGAAAGATCAAGCAGTTGGAGATCGAGCGTGAGGCTATCAAGCGCGAGGGCGACAAGTATAAGGTGAAGGAGATTGATGAGGAACTTGCCAATCTTCGCGACACTGAGAAATCGCTCAAGGCAAAATGGAAAGCTGAGAAGACCGAGATCGATAAGATCCAGAAGAATAAGATTGAGATCGAGCAGCTCAACCATGAGGCTGAAGTGGCGGAACGTGAAGGCGACTATGCAAAGGTGGCTGAGATCAGATATAGCAAGATCAAGCAGAAAGAGGATGAGAATAAGGCTACTCAGGAGAAGTTGCGTCAGCTTCAGGGCGAAGGTGCAATGATCAAGGAGGAGGTCGATGCGGAGGATATCGCTGAGATCGTAAGCCGCTGGACCGGCATACCTGTGAAGAAAATGGCTCAGAGCGAGAAGGAGAAACTGCTTCACCTTGAGGAGGAACTTCACAACCGTGTCATCGGTCAGGATGATGCCATAAAGGCTGTCAGCGATGCCGTGCGTCGTTCGCGTGCCGGTCTTAATGACCCCAGACGTCCTATCGGTTCGTTCATCTTCCTCGGCACCACCGGTGTCGGTAAGACTGAGCTTGCAAAGGCTTTGGCTGAATATCTGTTTGACGATGAGGATATGATGACCCGTATCGATATGTCGGAGTATATGGAGAAACATTCTGTATCTCGTCTTGTCGGTGCACCTCCGGGATACGTCGGATACGAGGAGGGTGGACAGCTTACGGAAGCTGTACGACGCAAACCTTACAGTGTGGTTCTTTTTGATGAGATTGAGAAGGCTAATCCCGATGTATTCAACATCCTGCTTCAGGTGCTTGACGATGGCAGGCTTACTGATAACAAGGGACGGTTTATCAATTTCAAGAATACAATCATTATCATGACCTCCAACGAGGGTTCCTCTATCATCCGTCAGAACTTCGCCGAGGCAAAAGAGGGTGAACGAGAGGCAACAATCCAGAAGTCTAAACAGGAAGTCATGGATCTGCTCAAGATGAAGATCCGTCCGGAGTTCCTCAACCGTATTGACGAAATCGTCCTCTTCACTCCTCTCGACAAGAAGGAGATTCAGGAAATCGTCAATCTTCAGGTTAAGAGCGTACAGAAGATGCTTGCATCCAATGGTGTCAAGCTCGATGTCACTCCGGCAGCTCTCGAGCTTCTTGCAGAGGATGGTTATGATCCCGAATTTGGTGCACGTCCTGTCAAGAGAACCATCCAGCGACTCGTGCTCAACCAGTTGTCAAAAGACATTCTGGCACAAAAAGTCAATCGCGACCATCCTATCAAGATTGATGTCAAGGATGATCAGCTTGTATTCACAAACGACTGATTCTCCATATAATAACATAAAAAACAGTGCTGACGTTTCAAAAGCGTCAGCACCATTTTTTTGCCCTAATCCTACCTGGGTCTTTAAGTGCTTCTCTCATATATTAATATTTTTGTAGCATCTACAGATTTACGAGCAAACGGAAGAAGACAATCTTCTTCTACAATATCCACTGCCTTACCAATAATATCTGAAAGATTTGAAATTATTCCACCAATAGTAAATAAGGATATATTTTCCTCATTATCATAAGTGACCAACAAATCCACATCGCTATCTTTAGTAGCAGTACCCTCTGCGTATGAGCCAAATAGCCATGCTTTCTTAATTGGGAAAGCCGGTAATGCCTCAATAAGATGCTGGATTATAGAATCTCTTTCACTCATATAGCTTAATCTATTTGCCACAAATAAACAAAAAAAATTTTTTATATCAAAATACAATAATATGTTTTATAACACGTTTTAATAACATAAAGCATTTTTAAGCGAGCTGACGGCTCTATTCCGTAGATCGGGCAGCTCATTCGTGACAACCCATTGAGGGGACTGGCAATCCCCTTTTCGTGACAACCCAGAGGGGTCTTTATATCAACTGTAGGCTTTGGCAACCTACTGACCCCTGAATCCGAATTTTGCAATTTATCCGGATTCGAATCCAGTGTTAGTTTATGTCATCAAAAGTGCGTCAGAAATGGCGACGGGTGACTATTGTGTAACGAAAACAGGTTATTGTGAAAACCAAGTATCTTTTACTATCGGTTGTATTCGCCGCATTTTTATCGTCTTCCATGCCTCAGGGAAGCCATTCACTTGAAATCGGTAGCGAAGCTCCTGCTATTGAGCTTTCTTCCGACGCTGTTATCAAAAACCTCGACATGCTTAACGGTAAGTATGTCTTAGTAAATTTCTGGAGTGCCGCTGATGCCCGATCAAGGATCAACAACAAGCGGCTTGCTGATTTATCTGCATCTCTGCCTGCCGACAAAATAGCATTTGTCAGCATCTGCACAGACACCGATACCACAATTGCAGATGAAATCCTAAAAGCAGACAACGTACCTGCCGACATAATCTATTTGTCAGCAGCTGACACCACTCCACAGGTTACAGAAGATTTCCAGACCGAGACCGGTCTACGGTCATTCCTCATTGACCCATTCGGAAACCTCTCCGCCGTAAGTCCCTCTAACGAAACCATCAATTCCAAAATTTTCAACTGATCCCCGGTAAGCACCCCAAAATAACGGACGCATCCCCGAAATCAGAAAAGCATGTCTCCCGATATGTAGTTACGACAATATCAACCGCATATCGGGAGATTTATTACAATAATCTTTTGCCTCATTTAGCAAAGATACAATGAATCCAAGACATTAATCTCTCTTTGTAAATCTTCTTCAGTATATTTTTTACCAAATCCAAACCGATCTGCCTTAAAGCATCGGTCTCTATATCTGGAGAAAGCCAACCCATAAATCATCAAATCATATCAAATACTTGATTTAGAACCTCAGTTCCAACATTTACGTTAACGTCATCAAAATTCAAAACAGCAGGAATAAGCGTTGTATTTATGTATGAATCAGTCATACTATTCCCACATCCCTTATTATATTCTTGCCAAAAAGCCATCAGACCTTTATTTCTATCCGAAGAAGATGCACCATAAAATAGCATTCAAAAGGATATTATTTTCAACCGATTGACTCAAAATAGAAATTTCCAATTAAGCAAAAAAAGAGTATAACTATCTTGAGAAATGAATCATCTTTTCACAACAAAATAATAACGTCTCCGTTTTCTCATTGAGAATCAATCTAATTTACATTCAAATATGGTAAGACAATAGCACGTAAATCGGATTGACTTCTAACATGAGTAAAATAAATTATAACGTTAAAATAGAATGTCATGGCTCTTGAAATAAAAACAATTCCAGTACTTACTGGTGAGGCAGCCGAAAAATTCTTACAAGCTGCTGAAGAAAACGAAGTAAATCCTCGTCGAGAACGTATTCGATTTTCAATGGAAGAAATAAGGCAAATTGCCAACAGTGGAAAGAATCGTCTTAAACATTTACAAGATGGGCTCAATAAGTCTTAAAGATTTAGAATTGCTCCCGGTATTAGATAGCAATTCTCTAATTGGGTTCTCCTGTGGGAACAAAGATCTTGATGATTTCTTTGCAAATGACGCATTTCTTTATGCTGAGCAATTGCTCGGAAAGACATATTATTTTGTAACTAAGGGTGAAAAACCTAAAATAGTTGGAGCTTTCACTGTCGCCAATGATAGTATCAAAGCATCTCTGATTTCTTCGACAACAAGAAACAAAATACAACGTAAAATACCAAATTCCAAACGAACTAGAAGTTATCCTGCAATTCTGATTGGACGTCTGGGAGTATGCTCTTCTTTAAGGGGAGAGTCTTTAGGTAGCCAAATACTTGACTACATAAAAGGCTGGTTCTTCTCCCCTGATAATAAAAGCGGCTGTCGTTTTATTGTTGTTGATGCCTATAATATTATTAATGAGAACAAAGAATACAGACAAAGCAGCGTTCTTCAATTTTACGAAAATAATGGATTTAAATATCTCTATCCAAGTGAAGAAGAGGAAAGAGAAGTATTTGGAATAGCTGATGACGCGCCTCTCAATACACGACTGATGTATTTTGATTTACTAACCTTGAAGTAGTTATACTTCAAGGTTAAACTTTGTATTTATTATAATTAAGGAAAAAGTTTTGTTTTTATTGGTTATCTTGCCAGGGAGACGTTGATGGCGATGCCGTAGTTGGAGTTGGTAGTAGGATAGGCGGAGTTCGACACCAGCGGCGTGTTTGCCTGATGATCAAAGAATGCTGACAATGTGATTTTCTTGCTTAGCTGATAACTTGCCATAAAATTGACCGAGAATGTCTTTGTGCCCTGTGTCGGCTGCGTGTATGCCGTCTCTATCCGTCGTATCAATGAGAGATTGTTGCTATATGCAAAATCAAGGTTCACGGTGAGGTCGTTGCTGATGCCACCCTGCTTACTACCTATCTTTATTATCTTACTGAAATCTGCAAGTTTCCATCCCGCACCCACGGATAGCTGTCGGCTCGTGGTCTCCACAATCTGACCCGCCGACGTATTCAGATTCAAAGTGCGTGCATCACGATACTCCGCATTTACTGATATATCATTCTTAAACGTCATGTTGACTCCGATAAGCGGAGCAAACTTCTCCGTGATAGCCACAGATGAAATATTATATGGGGATGACGGTATCGGATTTTGTGTAAGCTCATCGTATGCAAAACCCATACCGTTGCCCGCGATACCCACCCAATTCATGAAACTGGAATAGCTGCCCACTGAATATGTGCATTGATACGCATGGTTCACGGTGAACGTCTTGAAAATCTTACTCATGTTGCCCAACTGCATGAAACCGTCGTAGGTGACCCGCCAGTTAGGACGCATAGCCTCCAGTCCGGGAAAATGCTGCAACGTGACCTTATCCGGAGAATATCCGCTGTAAGCTGCGATGAATGCCGGGATAAGCACGTCGGAGCTTGTAGGACTCACTCCACCCGTAGCCGGATTATATGGCGTGCCGGCAAGTGGAGTGTCAGATATGAATCCGGCGTCAGGATACGTGGTGCCGGCATAACGCGACTCTATACGCTGCGTTATCACCGGTATATAGTCAAGGAATTTGGTGAACGCCTCAGATGAATAACCGTTATCCGCCTTCGAACTGCGCAATGCACTCGCTATCGCCACATGAGTACGCGTATATGAACCCGTATGAGTCGTAGGCATCCCGTCAAACATAAACTGCATCTGGCGCGTCCTATTGTCTGTGAGATTACTCGTCAGCACTATCTTCAATCCCCTGACAGGCTCAAGCGTGAGCTCGAAGTTAAACTCCTTTCCCTGATTCCACACGGCGGGTGAAGTCATGTCGGCTCCAGTAAGAAGCCACCCGCGGTCAAGTGCCTTGCTCACGTATGTTTCATCATAGAATCCGAATGCGAAATCAAGACCCGGTGCCATCGGTCCATACTTGTTGCTCTGTCCAAACACGTCGCCCACGTTTGGTGAGAACTGCGGAAGATTGAGCGAATGAGAACTTCTCCATTTGAACGACAGGCTACGCGGCATCATGGCGAATCGCAAGGCATGATCCGTCAGCTCCTTCATGAAGGATTTCTTCGGCTCCTTACTGTCCTCCCTCACCGTCAGCTTGATATTATGCTCACCACGCGTCAGGATCTCTATCGTATTCTCGTCAACAACGCGAGTCTCCAGCTTCAGCGGTTTATCTTTCTCCGTGGCATTGACCTTTACCTTCTTTGTCTTCAGATTATGCTTCACCAGAGTAGACGTATCTGCCGAGAGATTGATGGCACGTTCAAACTTCTTGGCTATCGGGCGGCGGGTCTGTGCCGTCTGCTTCCTTGTGCGCGCCGAAGTCTTGGCAAAACGTTTGTTGATGTTCTGAAGATATTTCGACTTATTATAAAGCGTCTCGAAATTAAGACGAGCATCAGCATTCCAAGTGGTCTGGTTCTGTATTGAATTGCCGAGATACACATCATCCACAGTCGAACCCTTATCCCATCTATAGGTCGAGGTATAGCTTACGCTTCCGGTAAGATAGTCAAGCACCGGAATCTTATTGAATGGCGCACGGTAAGTGCCTGTGAACGTCTGATTGTAGTTCCACGGAGTGCCGAGACCTTTTATCGATGACCACACCGTGTCTTTCCAATCGCGATATTTATCCGGGAACAGCCGCTTATTGACCGCACCGATTGTCTCCTCTATCCGTGCCGTTGTGTTGCTGGCAAACGAGAGGCTAAGCGACTGAAGGAGATTCCACGTCAGATTCAGCTGACGGTCCCAAAGGAAATTCTTACTTACCTGCACGGGAAGCTGGAAATCGACATCAACCTCGCTTCGCGTCTGCTCCTCATAATAATATCGCGTGATATTGGTGAAGAAGGTTATGTTGCTGGGCAACCAATTGATACCCCAATCCTTGAAGAATTTGGCAGTCTTCCCCTTACCCTTTATAAAGCTGAACGGCTTCAACGGCTTGATGTAAGGATTCCAGGTATATTGGAATGAACCGCGATAGTCGTAGGTGTTCTGATACTCCGTGTTCGGGTCAGCATTCCTCTGCTTGTTAAATGAGAACGAGAGTTGGAAATTGGCAGGATCCCACGGCATGGGATTCTTGCTCTGCACATTGAATTTCAGATTTGACAGAGAGAAACTCTCCACTCTCTTCTGAGTCACGGCAAATCCCTTGATAGAGTCACGCTCATGCTTTGTAGCAGCGGCATCCAATGCATCCTTCAGAAGTATATCCTGGTCGAGAGGGTTATACTTGGGAGTGGTGCGCTCGTGAGAACGGGAGTAATACACCGGGGCACTCAGCTTTGCCGCCGCCGGAAATACCTTACCCACATCCCCTTGCACTGCAAAGTTGTATTGTTCATAATCATCGAGCCGTCGCGATGAAAGCCCCTGGTCTACCCCACCGAAGCCTGCCGTCTCCTTATGCATCGAGAAATTCATCATGCCGAGATCGCTCATCGTCAGGTTGGCATTGACATTAGCAGCCCATCCACCACTCTCGTTGAAATCAGTCACACGCAACTCGTTGACCCATATCGTGCCATCCTTCACTGAGTTTGATTTATTCCGTATGCCTATAAGCATTGTCCTGACATCGCTCAGACTCGGATTGCCAAGCACGCTGACTGTGTTATGGTCATTATTTGGATCGCGCATGGAGTATAGCACATTATAGCCCACTCCGTCTACTCTCATGCTCTTATCCCTGTTGCGTGCCACCTTTATATCAGTAAAGACATCAAACGGCACGTTAAGGAAGTTGGAGATAGGCCATACGATATTCCTGTCTTCCGACGAATAATTATCGTAGCTGCCGGGAGGGGTCAGTTCCAACGGTATCTCATATTCATAGTAATTATTCTTCACGTCGGAACCCACGCGCACGAAAAGCGCGAGATCCCCGTTCTTCAGATTTGTCTTATCATCAATCGGAGCCTCAGCGTGCACCCACATCTGCATACGACGATATATGCGGAGATCAAGCTGAGTATTCTTGTATGCGCCCCTACCGTCGCCGGGCTGAAGTCCGGTGAGCTTCATCTGAAGCGACTGCTCATTAAGCTGGGTGGCCTGCGACTGGCTGGCATCCTGTATTCTGCTGACGTCGGGAGGAAGGACATAATTCACCGGCTTACGCCCGCTGTTCTCCTCTATATTCACCACCGACATGTCGAGTTCACCCTCTGCAGGAGAATCATCACGGCTGTTGAGATTAAACTTATAGTCGCGCCATTCCCCCCTGACAAGTTCGAGAGAGGCAAAACGCAGATGCGTCACCTCCCGGAAGCCTGTCATGAACATACGTGCAAAACGTATTGTGGAGAAATCCTTTATGTCGCCCACCACCTTCTCCGGTTGTCCGAGGGGTATCTTGAATAGATACCACACCACTGTGGCAGGTCCTTCGCGGGTAGTCACAACCGTCTCCCTCCGGTCGGCGATATAGTTCTTTCCTACCTCCAGATCCTCCGGACGTATCGACACCCTATATTGGAAATATCTTTCATATTCATTAAGAGTGTTATCCTGATTTATATCCTCCACGTCGGGCACACTACGCGATGACTGATAGTAGGGGTTATCGCTCTGATCGGGCGACAATGAGTTACCCTCCACTCCGTTGTAATGCTTGTAGCGGTCAAGGATGGATGTGCGCTGCTCATCATAATAGGGGCTGCGGTAGAAGAAATAATTGTCGCCGGCAGGGTCATTCATAGCGGAGAACGGATCATCCTGCATCTCCGTTATGGTTGAGGCGGGTAGTTTAGAGCGTAGTTTGGCAAGATATTCCGAATAGGAGCTGAATCCATACTCATCCTCATTGGGAAGACCGTCAAGACCCACGTCCTGCTTCAGACGAGCGTCAGGACCATTCTCGAATGCGTATGTCAACGAGTTTTGTGACGACACGCGCCCCCACTTTGTCTCGGTCAGGAATTGGGTGTTGCCATCTATCGGTATACCGTTCTCATAACTCTTCATACCATCCTTCAGAATATCCTCGCTCACCTCTCCGAAGTTGAAATAGAGGTCGCCGCCGTCGCGGTTGGGATTTTCCGGGTCAAGGAATGGGTCAAGCATCCAGAACTGGAGATATTCCACATTGGAACTCTCGAAATTCGTGTTGTCCATCTTCCGCATTATGCCGCCCCAACGCTTCTCCGGATTCAACAGACGACCGCGTTCATCTATATTGTCGGCATCAAGATTGTAGGGACCACGCTCAGTGGGATAGAATGAGAGGTTAAGGGTCTGAACATAGTTGGACTCCCCATATACCTGATCTCTACCGGGATAGATCTCGCGCACCGTTATCTCGCGGACGTATGGATTGGATAGCTGTTTGAGGTCATTGCGCAGATAACCGGGAAGCATGGAGGAGTTTTTCTGGGTCCACATCCTGTCGATATAGTTCCATGCCAACAATGCGCGGTTCTTGCCGTAATCGACGTTATCGGAAAGTGCTGCCTCCGGGAAAAGCGCGTCTGCACCGCCGTCGTAAGGTGTGGAGGCAAGCGTCCATGAGTATGGGTTGCGGAGGTCGGTGCTTATCTGAGTGCTTTCAAAGTCATCAATATATGATGAGCCGCGTGTTGATCCGGATTTCTGGCTGTGTGGCACAAGACGCGCAAACTCCGCGCTCAACCGCAATGAGGATGGGGAGACTGCATTGATAGTCGGCACCTTATTGAGAAGATTGGTGAGCCACATGAAATCCTTATTGTAGCTGAGATTGACGCCAAACATAGTGTTGTTGATCACCTCTTCACCGATATTGACCTTCTCTGTCAAGGCTTTCTCCGAGAAATGAAGGATGGTACCGCCAAGGGTGAAATCCTTATTAAACTTATATTGTGCGTCAAGACCGAGCAGCGTCTTCCGCTGCATGCTGTAGAGCGACTGGTTTTCAAGCGTGACACTCACGTTGGTGCCGGAGTCAATGATGCTCTGGTTGGTGATGGTCACGATGCCCATGCTGTAGTCTACGGTATAGTCGCTATTCTCGGTCAGCACAACACCACCCGCCATGACCACTACCGAACCTCGCGGCACGTTCATGGCATTAAGGCGTATCTGCGCACCATTTGAAGCCTGATACTCCCCGACAAGTGAAAACTTATTCTTGTCGGCAAACTGACGTGCAACCACAAGCGTTGAGTCATACAATTCCTTATACACGTATGCAGCAGCTATCGCCGGATCCCCAATCTTGCGCTCAAGATTGGAACCGAACGGTTCCGCCACAGGGAATATGATCTTACCATTGGAGGCATCCACCGTATAACCCTCGATGAAATCGAAGAAACCGTCGGGATTTGACTCCTGATTGGAGTCAAGACGGTCAAGGTTCATCAGCTGTAGTATCGGCTTGTTGGAGACTGACGGAATCGGGAGATAATTTATCTCGGTGCCTGTCGTGTCGCTAAGATACTTTATGTTGAGTTTGAAGTTCTTCCGCTGAAGCTGATATGCTCCGAGTGCATACACGTTTTTCATCATAAGCTTCCACATAGGGAGTGCCGGAGAGACGGTCGTACCGCGAAGCATCTTCAGATAAAGACACTGGTTGGTGGAGGTGACATCGCTTGAGAACTCCCCTACCTGATATACTTTTCCCTGATAGGTATATTCAAATGCCACGGCAAGCACCTCATCCGTGTTAAGAGCTGACTTCAGGGAGATGTAGCCCAATGTGGAGTTGAGCGAATATTCCGACGATCGCAAAAGACGTGCACTCTCCACCTTCTCGAAATCCTTACCACCGGTTATGCCGTAGTTCTGAAGCGGAGCAAGCACCTGAGTCACCTGATTGATATTACGGGCATCAGGATAATCCGACTTTATAACGTCAAGAAGATTGTTCGAACGGTTTGACGGCACATTCTCCGAAAGATTCGGTTTCCAATAGTCATTGGCAAGACGACTGTTTTCACCTATATCCATGAAGCCTACGAAGTTGCGTGATTCCTCGTAACGGTTGCTCTTGTTGGTGATCCACACCTCTATACGAGTGATGTTGATACCTGACGAAACGTGAGGCAGTTTCGATGCAAACTCATCATAATGGTCGTAGAAATATTGTGCGAGGAAGAAATGCCGGTTGGCATCATAATTGTCGGCCTTTATGGAGAATGGCGTGCGCTGCACCCCACCCTGTGTGTTTACCGATTTCGATTCACTGTTCTGTTGGCTGACAAGCCCTGTCAACGTCAATTTGCCAAACTGCAGTTTGGTCTTCAGTCCGAATAGTGATGTACCTCCCCTTATAAGGCTTGATCCGGTGGTCATGCTGACGTTGCCCGCCTCAATGCTCTTGATTATCTCATCCTCCTTACCCTCATAATTGAGTTTCAGATTCTTGGAGTCGAAGTCAAAGGTCGCGTCGGTGTTGTAGGTCATGTTGAACTTCATCTTATCACCCACCGATGCGGCAACCGTAGCCTGTATCTTCTGGTCAAAGTTGAGGAATGTCTTTCTTCTTGACCTCAACGACAATGCCGGATTGTCGGTCTTGTTGCTCTTTATCCCCATTGAGAGCTGCACGGAGCCTTGTGTGGTGAGACGGACGCCACCCGGACCGAACACCTTTTCCAGCGGTCCGAGTGCGAAGTTCATATCAAACAGGTTGAACTTCTCATTATCCCTATTCTCGAATATCTCGGCGTTACGGCTTCTGAAATACCCATACATGTCGCGGCGAGTCAGAATCTTACCATATTCCTCAGGAGTCATCATGTATGGCGTCACTACCTCCCTGTCGCCCACGCGCGTCCGCAGCACATACATCCCCAACTCCGGATCATACACCGCCTCTGTCTTGATATTGGAGGGGGTAGATAGATCGGCGGCATATTCCCTGCCTGCATAATCCTCATAACTCGTTGGCAACGTGCGACGTACTGCCGACCGCATGACCGCGCTGTCGGTGCCTGATGCTCCGGCTACGCTCTCCTCTGTCGGTGGTGGAGGTGGAGGCAAGATCTCTCGCTTATATTGGGCAACACATAAGACAGACACTGCCAGCGTCATCAACGACACCGACATCCATCGTGATATATGAGTGACTGTCTTTTTGCCAAAAATCATTTCAGAGCATCTTGAGAGCAAGTTTTATTGCTTTCTCTGTGCTCAATCCGGGATCAGACATGAATACTTTCTTCAACGCTTTCTGACTCTGTTGGGCTGTAAATCCAAGCATTATGAGCGCGGCTATAGAATCTTCATAAGCCTCTCCGGCATTGGGAGCACTCTCATTTAACGAGAGTCCCGAACCTTTTATTTTATCCTTCAGGTCAACTATGATACGTTGGGCGGTTTTTCCCCCTATACCCTTCACGGCTTTCAACGCGGCATCCTGTCCGGCAGCAATCGTATCCTCAAGCTGGTCAGCGGTCAGCGACGACAGGATAAGACGTGCAGTATTCGGACCGACACCGCTCACGCCTATCAGCAGACGGAACAATTCCCGACTTTTTTTAGTAAGGAATCCAAACAATACGTGGGCATCCTCACGTATTGACTCATGCACGTAAAGTTTCACCACATTCTTACCTGCCGCACCATTAAGTTCGGCATAATCAATAAGCGTGATATTGATCTCATACCCCACGCCATTAGTCTCCAACACCGCCACAGTCGGAGTCAGCTCCGCCACCGTGCCTTTTATATAATCTATCATTCTACTCAATATTATGGGTATCCACCCTCTATTTCACCACAAAATTACGAAAAATCCCCATTCAACAAAACACCCACACCAAAATAATCCCGATTTCAACCATTTTAACTTCGGAAGTTGCACTTTCAGAAAACTTCAGCTATCTTTGTGCATTATAATCTGAAAAAGAGGTTTGAATTATGGCACAGATTAAATATCCTATCGGAATGCAATCCTTCCGAAAAATCAGAGAGGATGGATATGTATATGTTGACAAAACCGAATATATCCATAGGCTTGTTACAGATGGAAAATACTACTTCCTGAGTCGTCCCAGACGATTCGGGAAATCACTGCTGTTATCTACAATCGAGGATTTTTTCCTCGGCAACCGTTCCCTTTTTGAGAATCTCGCCATATCGCGTCATGAACACGATTGGGAAGCGCATCCTGTGCTACACCTCGATCTATCAGGCTGCAGATGCGACTCTCCGGAAAGCATTGACAAGCATCTCGGCATGTATCTTTCAGAATGGGAAAGGAAATACGGGGCCCCATCCGACGGCTCTCTGCCAGAAGAAGCACGCTTTAGGGAGGTTATTATCAATGCCCATAGACTGACGGGGAAAAATGTAGTGATACTCGTAGATGAATACGACAAGCCGCTTCTTGAGACGGTTGAGAACAAACCATTACAGGACATTTTCAGGAATAGGCTCCGTGCTTTCTATTCCAATTTGAAGAGTCAGGACGCCCACATACGTTTCGCCATGCTCACCGGAGTGACTAAGTTCGGACATCTCAGCATATTCAGCGACTTGAACAACCTCAACGACATATCTCTTGACAGAGAGTATGACGGCATTTGCGGAATAACCACTGATGAGCTGCATGAATATTTCGATTGTGGAATCTCGGAATTTGCCAAATCTGCCAACAAATCTGTTCAGGAAATCTATGACCTTCTGAAATCAAACTATGACGGATATCATTTCTCTCCGGAGACATCCACTGACATCTATAATCCTTTCAGTCTTCTGAATTGTCTGAATAAGAAATTCATCAGGGATTATTGGTTCAGTACCGGCACGCCCACATTCCTTATAAAAATGATACTGGCAAATAGTATCTCCATCCAAGATCTCTCAGAATTGGAAACATCACTCTCCTCTCTCACCGACATCTCCTTCGACCTCGGCAACCCGATTCCCGTACTCTACCAGAGCGGCTACCTCACCATAAAGAGTTATGATCCGGAACTTGACTCCGTATTACTCGGATTCCCCAACAAAGAGGTGGAACGCGGCTTCCTCAATAACCTGCTGCTCCTCTATACCTCCACATCCCCCCGACGGTCACAATTTTCAGTAATCAGTTTCATAAGGGATCTTCAGAGTGGCAATGCCGACACATTCATGGAAAGACTAAAGAGCCTATTCGCTGACTTCCCCTACGATTCATTCAACATGCTCCAACTTGAGCAACACTATCAGGACGTAATCTACATCCTTGCAAAGCTAATGGGCTTCAGCACACACGTGGAATACATGACAGCCAACGGACGCATAGACCTCGTAATCAAGACAAAAGACTACATATACGTCTTCGAGTTCAAGATTGACAAGACACCCGAACAAGCTCTTGCTCAAATTGACTCCAAAGACTACCTCCTCCCTTTCCAAACAGACAGTCGCAAACTCATAAAAATCGGAGTAAACTTCTCCAGCAAAAAACGACTCCCCGACAATTGGAAAATCATCGAAACCTAACAAAGGAAGAAATCATAGTGCAGATCAACAAACACTATGATTTCTTATATTTTACATATACATCCGTATAATCAATTTTTTATTATTCTCAGATTTTATTATACAATCAGCTGAATTACAAAAAATAATACCCATTTATAAACCAAAAACTTTTAACGATACAAATCGTACGATAATAAAAATATGTTATTATCCACATCTTCAACCATTAGACAACAAAAAATATGTCACTGAATCTAATATAGGGCAAAAGACAAGCTCACCTAATAAAAATATATCGATTTATTTTGATAATAATAGTAATTTTACTATCTTTGCAACGTCCAATTAAAACAAGAGTACAATGAAAATTTTGAAAGCGAGTGAGATCTTGCAGATTCTCTACGATGATGGATGATATGTTGCCCGACAAAAGGGTAGCCATCGACAGTTAAAGCATCCGGATAAACCCGGCACCGTAACTGTAAATGCAGAAGGGAACACTGATATTTATGGTTTTCTTTTACGCAGTATTGAGAAACAGTCTGGTCTCAAATTCTAAACAATGGATGGGGGCTAATTGCCTCCTCCATTTTTCAAAATAACTTTAATGCTCTTTATTGGATTTAATCGGCGCGGAGAATGTGCCGCGCCGATTCTCTTTAGAATAATTAATTTCACGATTATATGGGAAATATTGTTATTGATGTCGCTAAAACCGAATCCGGATATTGTGCAGCATGCGATATACTTCCGGGATGGGTTGTGGCAGTAACCGGTGATTTCGCCACATTGGATAAGGAAGTGAGAGAGAGCATAGACTTTTTCAGAGAATGTGCTTTAGCTGACGGTGTGGAATATCCGGAAGTACTTGACGAAGATTTTGTAATTGATTATAAATTTGACATAAGAAGTCTGCTTTGCTTTTACCAAAGCATCTTCTCTTTTGCAGCATTACAGTATATCACAGGCATAAACCAACGACAGCTTTGGCATTATGCAGCCGGCTATTCTAAGCCACGGAAGGCACAGGCTGACAAGATTGTTGACGGTCTGCACAAACTTGGTAAGGAACTTTTACAAGTCTCTGTTTAATTGGACACTAAACATCGGCTGGAAGAGGTTGCAGTTCATGACTTTGAATTGCAACCTCTTTTTTTGATGACTTATACCTATTTATCTTTTCCTTATGGCATGGTAAAGGATTTGTCCGACCGGTAGACCTACCTTGACTTTCACTTTTCCGTTTCCGGCTTTGATATAGGGTGTAACGATTGGTTCGGGCTTGTATTTAGAGGTACCGATTGTTTGAACTGCCTGTGCCCCGACTTCCACCCCGAAGTTTTCTGATACCCCATAATCCACATATCCACCGAAACGGGAGACATTGTAAAATCCGATCATTGCCGGGGGCATCGGTGCCCCATTCGCCATCTTCGGTGGACGACCGAAATAGTATGTCCCGAATGCTGTGGCTGATAACCTGTCGTTAAGTCGGTAGGTAATTGAACCGTTGACACCGAATTGTGTGTGAATACCCCGTATAAAGCCGTATTTGTTAGCCATACCTCCGGCATAGATAGAGAAATTGCCGATGTTCTGGTATAGACCTATGGAACCACTGTCGATCCTCATCAGTTCGGGGAAAACCGTTGTGAAGCCGTGAGCCACTATCCTGCCGCTACCCCACCCGAAGACCGTAGCCTCTCCTGGCGTAAATGAGTAGAAGGGTAAGTCTAAAGGGGCATAATTCCCAAACTCCGACATTCCGGAATTTGGGAATACCGGCATATATGGGAGTGTCAGGTCAGGTTTTATATCAATTGAGTCCTTTGCCATCTCAAATGGCTTCTGCGAATCTATTATATGATTGCTCTCAGCTGAAATACTGTCTTTCAACACAATCCCCTTCTCTGTCTGTGCGTATGTCTGCGCGTATGCACAGGTGGAAATCATCATCAAGCAACCAAGTTGAATATATCTCATATCTTTTTGTTTTATCTCTTATTATTAATAACTTATTTTGCCTATCTTTATTATGACACAGACTTGGCTAAAAACTCCTATTCTTTATTCAAAAAAATAAATAAAATACCAATAATTTTAGGCATTATTGATAATAGCTATTCAGCCAATCCAACAACATTAAATTATTGATTACAAGTGTAGGGATGCTCCCCGGAGCATCCGCGCGCCAAAATCTTCACCCTTGATACAGACGGATGCTCCATGGAGCATCCCTACAAGTCGCGGTAAATCAACCTAAACTTAAGGTGAATAGTCATTATTGATATCGGGAATCGTTAAAATTAGTTTAGAAGAAAGGGAAGTTGTCAAATATGCATTATTAGATGAAAAGGATTTTGTAATTTTGCAAAATGATTCAATCTTTTAATTCTTCTTTGCTTGAGAATGCGGTGGAGCAGCTGTCGAAACTCCCCGGTATCGGAAGGAAAACCGCCCTCCGTCTCGCGCTACATCTGTTGCGTCGCGATGAGGAAGAGGCAGTGGCTCTCGGTGAGGCGGTCATTGCTCTGAGAAAAAACATCTGTTATTGTTCCAGATGCCATAATATCAGCGAGACGGAAGTATGTCCGATTTGCAGTGACCCTCGTAGGGATTCCCACGTGGTGTGTGTCGTCGAGAATGTGAAGGACGTGATCACGATCGAATCCACGCATCAGCATTCCGGGCTGTATCATGTGCTTGGCGGACTGATCTCCCCTCTCGACGGCATAAGTCCAGCAGATCTTGAGATTGAGAGTCTTGTCAAGAGAGTGACCGACGATAATCTGAAGGAGGTGATTCTCGCCCTGAGCCCTACAATCGAGGGTGACACCACAAACTTCTACATCTACAGGAAGCTCGCCGACCTGCCGGTGGAGGTGACGATGCTTGCCCGCGGCATAAGTATCGGTAATGAACTGGAATATACCGACGAACTTACTCTCGGCAAGTCGATTCAGAACCGTGTGCTCTTCTCCTCCACATTCCCTAAAAGATAATCTCATATCTTTCCACACATTACATACCATCCGAACTATGTCTGAAAAACAACGTCTGAATATACGTGCATTGGAACCCGGCGATGCTGATTTCATGTATGAGGTGGAGAACGATTCCTCTGCCTGGAGATACAGCGACACTGTGGCTCCCCTCTCCCGCAGGATTCTGCGCGATTATGCCCTCAATTATGACGCCGACCCATTCTCTGCCGGACAGATACGCCTTATAGTCACTGAAGAGGGGAACAATACCCCTGTCGGGATTGTTGATTTATATGAGCTTTCGCAGCGTCATCTGCGTGCGTTTGTAGGCATTTACATCTGCAGCGACTACCGCAGACATGGTTACGCCGCCGAAGCGATAAGCATGATGGAGAAGTATGCATTCCATACGCTTCATCTCCATCAGCTCGGCGCAAAAATAGAGGAGAGCAACACTCATGCGATACGCCTTTTCGAATCGCTCGGCTATGAATGCAGGGGCAGACTTAAAGAATGGCTCAGCGCACCCGACGGATGTTATTCCGACATGCTGATCTACACAAAGTCGCTCTGAACGCACTGACCAAACGCGAATACTCCTCCTCCCGGAAATACCCTCTCACCCCCTTTTTCTTTAACAATTCATTTTAGATACTTAATGAAAGTACTTAAATTCGGAGGCACATCAGTAGGTTCTATCGAGAGCCTCAGAAACGTGAAAGCCATCGTGGAATCAATCGACGGACAGGCAATCGTGGTGGTCTCGGCTCTCGGCGGACTCACCGACCGGCTAATTGCGGCGGCAAAAGCTGCCGCCGACAACAATCTGTCGTATCTTGATGATGTGAAGTCCATGACCCAACGGCATATCGACATCATTGACAACGTGGTAGATGAATCTCGCCGAAATGAGGTGAAGGAACGCGTGCTCGCTCTCCTATCGGATCTCAAGAGAATGTATGACGGCGTGTATCTTATACGCCATCTCCCTCAGATGACCCTTGACATAATCGTGAGTTTCGGCGAACGTATGTCTTCAATAATAGTGGCTGCAATGATAAAGGATGCCACCCGTCATGACTCCCTGAATTTCGTGAAAACCGAGAAATGGTATGACAAGAGCATTGCCGATCAGAAACTGACCACGGAATTGATAAAGAGAGAATTTTTCACTCCGTTCGTAAAGGCGATTGTGCCGGGATTCATCTCCACCGACAAGCGAACGGGTGACATCACGAATCTCGGACGCGGGGGGAGCGACTTCACAGCCGCGCTCATTGCCGCTGCGGTTGATGCCGAAGTGCTTGAGATATGGACCGATGTTGACGGTTTCCTGTCGGCAGACCCGCGCGTCATCAATGATGCCGTGCTCGTGTCGCACATGTCGTTTATCGAGAGCATGGAGCTTTGTTCCTACGGTGCGAAGGTGATATATCCACCGACGATATATCCCGTATTCCATAAGAATATACCAATAAAGATCTTAAACACTTTCAACGCCAGCGCACCAGGTACCCTCATCACCGACTCTCCCCTACCTGACGACCTTCCGATAAAGGGGATATCCATACTGAAGGAGACCACCCTTTTCCTTCTCGGAGGGAATCTGACGAGGGGAGTGAAGAATTCCGTATCGCGCACGTTTAATGCGCTTGCAAAAAAGGGTGTGAAGGTGTTCAACGTGACCCGTTCCGATGGGAAATCCGGACTGTCGTTTGCCGTGGCGAGCAGCGATGCCGACACAACGTTTGACCTCATCTGCCGAGAATTTGCGCCTGAACTTTCCGACGGCATAATCGCACTTCCGGAAAGAATCGACAATCTTGCCACGATTGCCGTGGTGGGCGACAACATGCGAGCAAACCATCGCACCGGAGCACGCATACGGAGCACACTCACCCGCAACGGATTAGCAATCTCCGCATTCTCGGAAGGGGCTTCCGACACGACCATGCTCTACATGATTGCCGCCGCCGATGCCAATTCCGCACTCCGTCAGATCCACACTCTTCTCTTCTGATTCTCTTCTGAGAAGAGACGTTTTTTCTGAAATCAAAAATATTTATTAATTTTGCAGCCTATGGAGATAAAAAATGCAAAATATGAGATCAGCAGTGCGAAAGTTTCGCAATGCCCTGATTCTAATGTGCCGGAATATGCGTTTATCGGCAGGTCAAATGTGGGGAAATCCTCACTGATAAACATGCTGACTAAATCTCGTGGTCTGGCAAAGACATCGCAGAAACCCGGCAAGACTCTCCTGATAAACCATTTCCGCATAAACAACGGCGAATTCTATATCGTCGATCTCCCCGGCTACGGATATGCCGCACGCGGCAAAGCCCAGCGAGAGGAGTTCAAGGAGATGATTGAAAGCTACATACTGTATCGAGAGCAGATGGTGCTTCTGTTCCTGCTTATCGACATACGGCATGAGCCGCAGAAAATCGATCTCCAATTCCTTGAATGGCTCGGGGAGAATGGAGTGCCGTTTGCAATCGTCTTCACGAAGTCCGACAAGCTTGGACCTATGGCGGCGCAGACAAAGGTGGAGCACTATAAGAAAGTGCTTCTCGAGCATTGGGAGGAGCTTCCTCCGATATTTGTGACTTCCGCAGAGAAGAGCACCGGACGCGATGACCTGCTCGACTATATCGAACGGATAAATACAGAAATGGCAAAATAAAGGATTACAAAATCTAACGATAATATAGATTTCACTAATATACTCCTGACAGGAATGAATCTTAAGAAACTAATAAACGGCAATAGCCGCTTCTCGGAAATAGTCCGCTTCGGCATTGTCGGTGCGCTCGCAACTGTATTGCAATATGGTTTCTACATCATATTCGTGCATGCTGTCGGAGTGAAGGCTGTCCCATCCTCAATGATAAGCTACGCGCTTAGCTTTATAGTCAATTTTTTCCTGTCGAGCTATTTCACGTTCCACAGCCGCCCGAATGCGAAGAAAGGGGTTGGGTTCGCACTCAGCCATCTTTTCAACATGGGATTGCAGACCGGTCTGGTGGCGATATTCCAGCAGATAGTCGGCAAGACTTTGGCTCTTCTACCTGCCATGATAATCTGCATCCCTGTGAACTATCTTCTCGTCAGATTCGCCTTCACGAGTAAATTCTTCGGAGGAACTTCACGCGCGGCTACTACACCCGCCAAAGATCCTTCGCTGCTTACGGATGAGGAGTCGCTGCTGAAATGACTTGAAAAATCAACTTAGTCATCTAAACCATAAAACTAAAATATATTTATGAAAAAGATTGCTATGGCTGCCGATCATGCGGCCTTTGAATTAAAGGAAATCATCAAGCCTTATCTCCGCGAAAAGGGGTATGAGGTGGTGGATTTCGGTACTAATTCCGCAGAATCATGCGACTATGCCGACTTTGCTCATCCTGCAGCAAATGCCGTGGAAGCCGGGGATTGTGATTTTGGCATTGCCATGTGTGGATCCGGCAACGGCATTCAGATCACCCTCAACAAGCATCAGCAGATACGAGCCGCACTATGCTGGCTCCCGGAGCTTGCAAGCCTTGCCAGACAGCATAACGATGCCAATTTCCTTGTATTGCCCGCACGATTCATCTCTCCGGAGCTGGCAAAGGAGATTGTAGACGCTTATCTCGCTGCTCAATTTGAAGGGGGACGACACGCCCGCCGCGTGGAGAAAATACCCGTGAAATCCAAAATCTCTTTTGAATCGCAGGAACTGATCTGATGAAGACTATTGAGATCGCTCTTTCCGACCTCCACTTCCATGCCCGTCATGGGGTATTCAAGCAAGAAAACATTGTGGGCAACGAGTTCATCGTTGCCCTTAATGTAAGAATACCATTCACGGATGGAATAGATGATGATGACCTTGACGCCACTATCTCCTACGCTGATCTGTATGACATAATCGCCGATGAGATGAAACGTCCCCGAAAACTGCTGGAGACTGTAGCTAATGACATCTGTCTGCGAATTTGCGGGAAATGGCCGCAAATTCTATCCGGAGAAATAACCATCTGTAAATCAACACCTCCAATTCCAGGAATAACAGGAAGTGCAAGTGTCAGATTATTTTTTTGAAAATTTTTACAAAAAAATTTGGTGGAATGAAAAAAAGTGCCTAACTTTGCACTCGCAAAAGGGAAACAACGACACCCTAAAGCAAATGGTTCCTTAGCTCAACTGAATAGAGCATCTGACTACGGATCAGAAGGTTGCAGGTTTGAATCCTGCAGGAGTCACTTAAAGGATGACTGAAAGTCATCCTTTTTTGTTTTCTTGGGCAGCTAAGACAGCTAAGACCACTTGGACTGATTGGACTGCTAAGACCTCTTGGACTGCTAAGACGTCTAAGTAGTCTTAGCAGTCCAATCAGTCTTAGCTGTCTTAGCCGTCTTAGTGCTTCAGAAGCTTTTTCGCAAAGTCATAGTCCGGCTCTGTCGTGATCTCTTCTGAGATGGATGTGCCCATCACTTTACCTTCCTCGTCAAGGATGATCAGCGCACGTGCGAAGAGTCCGCGCAACGGTCCGTCAAGCAGCTCCACACCATACGTCTTGCCGAAGTCGCTGCGGAATGCCGACGCTGTGTAGACGTTATCTATGCCATTGGCTACACAGAAACGTGACATGGCGAATGGGAGATCCTTTGATACGCATATCACCACGGTATTCTCCAGTTCTGACGCCTCCTTATTGAAGCGTCTGACAGAGGCTGCGCATACATCTGTATCAAGACTCGGGAAAATATTAAGGACTACCCTCTTCCCCTTGAAATCATGTTTGTTGATATCCGTGAGATCCTTATTCACTAATACAAAGTTGGGTGCCTCACAACCTGCCTCCGGCATTTTGCCGGATATGTGCATAGGCGAACCCTTCAAAAATACTGTTGTTTCCATCATTTATTAATTCAAAAAAAATAAGTATTAATTTATTTAAGAGTTAATGTTTATGGTTTATGGTTTATGATCATTAAATTTTGTATAATGAAAAGATTCGTGGATTTTCGTGAATCTTAAACCTTAAACTATAAACTTTAAACCACTGAAGTGCAGCTTGCGAAACTTCAGTTAATTTACAAAAATAGGCGGATGCAGAATTTCCGCATCCACCTATAATAACCGATTTGCACCTTTTTTGGTTTAATCCGCCAATTTATACCTCATTACTTGAACACTACATTATCGACGTGCTCGCCAACCCAGATGCGTGCCATGTCGCCCGTCTTGTACCATTTCGGTTTGCCCGGCATATCGTCTGAGATACGTTCGCCGTTGATGACGAGATTTTCAAATGTAATGTCTGTCACCTTACGTTCGGGTGAGTAGCCGCAGATTATCGACATCTCGGCATTCTTGCCATTGTATACGATATCCTTGAAAAGGACGTTGCTGACCGACGTGCCAGGTGCCGCACAATATTTCTTATTGAAGAATATGCGGATGTTGACCAACTGCCCCTGACGGAAATCCTCAACGCGGATGTTGTCAAAGACTACATCACGCACCACATTGTTGTCGGCACAATTTATGGTGAAACATCCCTGATAATCTATCTGCTTCTCCTGATGGTCGAGAATGTCGATATTGCGATACGTCAGATTTCTGATCGTGTCGGCAGGGGCATCCGGACCTATCTCCGTAGCCGCGCCGTGCAGACCTATCATTATAGGATGTGCAACGTCAGCCCACAGCGTGGAGTTCTCCATCTTTATATTGCGGCATCCACCCTTAAATCCCTTACGGGTGGCATAGACCGTGTTGCAGTCATCGCTATTCCGGCAGAACACCCCGTCGTAGCTCACATTATCGCTGGCAAACACGTTCATGCCGTCGCCCCAGCCATACGAGCTTATCGACTTCACATTCGTTATGCTCACACCGTCGCTCCCCCCTACAGGTATCTGCGTCACGATGACACCATCCGCCTCAATGTTGCGCGAACGGCATACGTATATACCTTCGCCTCGTCCTTCCGGATGCACCTCGCCACGCCCGAAGAAACGCACATTCTCCACTGTGTCTGCACGAAGCTGACCGACCACACGTGCGCCCCCATCAATATACACTGTGTAACCTGACGGAACCTTCATTACCCCATCGGGCAATTCATGACGACCGGGCGCGAAATAAATTAGCTTGCTACCCTTCTTCCCTGCCCTCTTAATCTCCTTGGCAGTGGGGCGGTTCTTGTCTATAGGATTGGCGAAAAGATGAAGATTATGGAATATGTCGCCGTTCACTTCAACCGAAAGATTCATCGGGCGACTCAGGGAGAAGAGAAGCGTATCCCCCGTGACCTTCGGCGTAATGTCGTAGCTTAGCGGACGTATGCGTGATTCCCTGACCCGCTCGCGATTGCTAACGACCCTCACATCTGCCGTGCCGTCAAAATCAAAATATGCCATCGAGGCAATCTCAACGTGATGTCCGGTGCCGATCACCTGATCCACTTTCACGGGATATACCGACACGGGATGCCAGTCATCTCCCTGACGTACCTCCACTGTGAAGTCATCTATCGTCTCAACTCCCGGTCCTGCCGGATACGTCACTATCTCTGATTTGGCGGGAATCATGGAAATCCCCGCCATTATAAATGATAATACCGTTATTCTGCGTCTCATTTTACAATAACTTACCTTACAACAATTTATCCCTTCCAATAATTTATTTTTCCGCAAAAGTATGCAGGGAATGAGGCGGGAGCGTCACATCAAGATATTTATTCCCGACTTTCACCGACATACTGCGCGGCTCATCATTAAAATTACCTGCAACAACCACGTATTTACCATCCTTCGTGGATGCCACCATCACCGGAGTCTTATCCTTATCCTTCGGCTGAAACGCCAAGATATCGGCACCATCCTGAATGAATGAGCTGTAATGACGGTAAGCATAATACTCCGGAGTGTATTCAAACGTGCGGTCGGCAGAATTTACCCTTATCAGGGCATTCTGACGCCAGCCCCATGCACTCTCACCCTTATCGCAGAGTATCAGGTTCCAGTTATTATATTCGGAGCAACCGTTGCCGATGTAATGATTAATCAGATGGAATGTATGTTCTGCTGCATTCCAATCCATATCCCCGTTGCCACACTCGCTTTCAGTCGAGATATACCTGTAGCCTGGGTTCTCCTTACGGATACGCGGAAGAATCTGACCACCCTCCCACTGGAAGCCTATGCCACTGACGTTATCCGGCATCCGTGGGTCGGCAAGCAATCCGCTGACGTGATCATACCGGTTGGTGTTGAACGTGCCGAGGCAAAGCTCAACATCCGGATGCTTAGCCTTCAGAGTCGGGGCAAGATATTCAAGATTAAACCGCAATATACCATCTGACGTCCATGGGCAACCTGGATACGGGGTATAGCTGTAAGCCTCATTCTGATACATCACCATCTTTATTGGGATATTCTGCTCAGCATAAAGATCAATAAACTTGCAGAACTGATCGGCATAGCATTGCAAGTATGCACTGTCCTGTATGAAATAATTTCTGACCGCAAGCCTGCGGGGGAAAAGATTCTTGTCGGGATTAACCTGCTCATTCACCGATCTGTCGTCATCTCCGAAAAGAAGATAATCCATCCTCTTATCCATGTCGTTATACGGATTGCTCTGCACGGCATAATGATCATTGACTTTCATCCATGCCGGCGGACTCCATGGCGACATCCAGAATGTCATATTCGGATTGTAACGCTGTGCCGCACGGATATAAGGGATTATGGTGAGCTTGTCGCGCTCAATGTTGAAATATTTATTGTCGAAATCCCCATGCACATCGCTGCAGCTATACCATGATAGAGCGTAATCGTTGGCATTCATCGAGATGCGTCCGATTGAGAATTTTAATTCACCATCGGGAGAGAATGAGTTATGCAATATCTCATCCTGCTCCTCACGGGTAAGCATACAGAGAGCCTTCCAATCCTGCTCATTAAATGTAGTGCCCCAATTCCGGAAAGTCACTATCGGTTGCGTCTGAGTCTCTATCACAGAGGAAGCCTTAGTGTTACTTTTTGTTTGAGCCTTAACGTCCTGACCTTGTGTCCATCGTGCGTCGTCTGTGGTAATATAATGTCTGAATGTCTGCGCGTTGGCAGCAATGGAGCAGATAACACCAGCCAATATTATAAGTTTTCTCATTTTAAAGGTTGTTAGATTATTTTGATTCTGCAAATATAAGGAAAGACGGGGATTGCAACAAGCCCTCCCCGTCTTTTATAACACAATCTTTTTTACCTTAACAGTTATTCCTGCCACTATGCATCACCATCCCGGATTCTGCTTCAGATTTGGGTTAAGACGGATCTGCTCCAGCGGGAGCGGGTCGAGATAATCCTTCTGATTGAAAAGGCAGTTGCCCGGTATTGTGGCGATCGGACGACCATAGTCTATATCTTTCGGATCCTCAGATACAAGCCCCCATTGCGTCGGACGTGTCTCCGGATTGTAGACCGGTTCGCCGGAATATTTCAGGGAGTTGACCTTGTTGTCAGGATTGCTGTAGTATGTGCCGAGAATCTTGCGTCCGAGTTTCTGACCGGTCAGGTTGATATGGGCGATACCCCAGCGTTTGAGGTCGTCAAGACGGAAACCCTCTCCATGAAGCTCTACCATACGCTCGCGACGAACCTCATCCATCATTGTCATCTTGTGAACCTCATGGCGACCTGTCTCAAAGTTAAACCAGTTGGCATCATACACATTGGCGATGAGTGCGTTTGTCAGAGGAGCCACAAGGGCACGCTTACGGTTCTTATTGATTGAGAAGTCAAGGTCAGCATCCGAGATTGCACCGTTGCCAAGTTCGCAGGTAGCCTCTGCATAGATGCAATGCACCTCGGCAAGACGGAGCACCGGATAATCGGCGGCATCCGTATTGTCTGCACGACCCGAACCCTCCGGCATGAACTTGCGTGAGCCATAACCGTTGTGGGTGGAGTTAAGGTCAATCATCGGATTGTAGACAACCAGCTTGCTTGAGTTTGCCGGATCTGATGAATCGTAATGATCGGTTGCAGCCGGGAATACAGCCTCCGGATATTTCTCTCCGGCAGCAGTACGGGGCACCCAGTGCTCACCGTCGCAGCAGAACACCGGACGATCAGGAAGATATGTCGTGCCGACGAAACGCATGTCGCGGTTGGCGTATTCCCCCATATAGGTGTCATATCCACCAAATTCGGGATTATAGTAAGCATCATCAAGGCTTCCCGATGTACTCAGATAGATAGGCAGACCGTTGGTGCATACGTATGACTCTCCAAGATATGCGCTTATATTGACACACTGCCATGTGGCAACCATGTGGGCTATATTTTTTCCGGAACGTCTCAGAGTGTAATCGTATGGATTGTTGATGATGAACTCTTTATTCGCACTCTTGCCTATACCCTGATGGTTGGAAACGTTGCCGTCGCCATCGTCGATATTGAAAAGGGAGTAGTAGCTGAGTTCTTCGCAAGCGTCAAAGAGTGCGAACGTACCTGTCTCCGCTTCCTGAATCACAGCCTTCGACATATCCTGTGCAATCTTCAGCATATCGTTGACAGAGGGATAGCCTTCGGGCTTGACACTTCCGGCACCTACTGACGCACCGTCGCCGTCAAGGTCATATCCAATGGAGGGAACGTATTTCTCCCAGGTTGCCTCGTAAAGAGCCACGCGGGCAAGAAAACCCTGTGCGCCCTCTTTTGTGAGACGTCCGCGCTGTTCAAGTCCCTGCATGGTGCTTCTCTTGGGAAGAAGCTCAACAGCTTTCTTCAGGTCTTCAATGATGAGATTCATCACCTCGTAGCGACTGTTGCGTGCGCCGTAAAGCACCGGGTCATTGGTGTCGAGCACATGGTCAACAACAGGCACACCTCCAAAAGTCTTGAGCAGATTGAAATGTTGCCACGCACGGAAGAAATAGGCTGTGCCAATAGAGGAGGCTATCGCATCCTGATCACTATAGCCGGCAGCTTTCTCAAGAAGAATGTTGATATTGCGGAGTGCACTGTAGCAGCCATTCCAAGTACCATGTGACTGGGGTGCTGTGCCGCCCCCGTTGCCACCGATACCCGATACGTCGAGACCCCCGTCATAATTGGCGCTTTTCCAGTCGGGGAAAGAGTAAAGCGCGAGCGCTGCCTGATCAAACTGCTCGGGACTTTTGAACATGATCGCGTCTGTACCTTGATCAAGAGGTTCCTTGTCAAGGAAATCCGAGCATGATGCCATTGTGAGACCTAAAGCCAGGAATGGCAGTATATATTTTCTATTTGATTTCATTGATTTGTCTTTTTTGATTTAGAATTCAAGTTCCACACCGAAGTTTAGCATACGGCAGAGAGGGAAGATATTGTTTGAACCCTCACCATACTCGGGATCATAACCGTCTTTAATTTTTGACCATTCCCAAAGGTCGTCACCGGAGAAGTAGACACGGAATTTCTCGACACCCACTTTTGATGTGATTGTATGGGGAAGCGTGTATCCGACCACAAGATTCTTCAGACGGACGTAGCGGTTGTTCTGAACGGATACATCGCTATTCTGATAGTTGAATCGGTTGAAGTTGTTATCGCGCGACATGACGGTGTAGTCGTTGTTGCCGCTGCCGGGAGTCCAAGTCTTACCGAGGAATGTATTGTTCTGCAAGCAATAGTTGACTACGAAAGGTGCATACATGTTGCCATCGCGAAGCACGGTCTGCTTACCCACGCCCTGGAAGAAGAATGAGAAGTCGATACCATTCCAGTTCAATCCGCCTTTAATGCCGAATGAAAGACGCGGAGCTGCATCACCTGCATAATAGATATCCTTATCTGTGATTACGCCGTCGCCGTCAATATCAACGCGCTTGCGGGCACCCGGGCGAAGGCGGTTAGTGCCTGTCTCTGACGGAGCAGGAAGAATGTTGCCTGATTTCGGACCGCTATGGTCTGCATTCCAGTAATACATCTCATAATAGGCATCCACCTCTTCCTGATTCTGGAAAATACCGTCAGTCTGGAATACGTAGATCGCATCAAGAGGCTTCCCTATGAGTCGGTTCTTATTGTGACCTGCGAAGGGGATATTCTCGTTGTTTGTGAGCTCATTTACTTTTGTCCAGGCATCGGAGATCTGCAATCCCACATTATACTGAACCTTACCAATCTGGTCGCGCCAGTTCAATTCCACTTCCCAACCGCGTGTGGTCAGCTTGCCGTTGTTGGTCTTAGGTGCGGACGCTCCGAGAATGGAAGGATACACCACATCGATAAACATTCCGTCATTCTTCTTGCTGAACCAGTCGAACGATGCACGCAGACGGTTGCTGAAGAATCCGAGATCGATACCGATGTCATGGCTGTAGAGAGTCTCCCATGTACGGTTGGCTGAACGCATACCGTCGATCCACATTGTGGTCAGATTGCTGCCGCCGAGATAGATGCTGCCGGTCTTGATTGTGGAATATGCCTCATAGTTGCCGATACCGTTCACAGAACCTGTCTTACCGAAGTTGTAGCGGATTTTACCGAAGTTCATCCATTGGTCGATATTCAGGTTGCGGAAGAAATTCTCATTGGTGAATACCCAGCCGCCGGATATTGAATAGAAGTCTTTCCAACGGTTCTCCGGAGTCAGCTTTGATGAGCCGTCATGACGATAGAGGAAGCTGAGAAGATAGGTGTCGTTGAATGCGTAGCGGAAATCTCCCACGTAAGAGAGGAAACTCCATGAATTGGAACCACCCTCGGCAGCATTGTTGTCGCCACCCTGGAATACGTTGAGATCCGAAAGACCTGAACCGGGATAAAGCTCACCTTTGTAGCGTCCTGCCTTCACTCTCTTGTAGTCCTCATTCTCACCTGTGATACCAAACATGGCATCCACCTGATGCTTCTCTGCAAAGAGACGGTTATATTGCGCGAACAGACCGAGTGTGTAGCTTGTCCATTCCTTGTTCTCCTGCTCAAGTTTGGCGGGGCTGTTCTGTGTGGCGGAAGTCTGGTTGCCTACCCAGTCATAGAAACGTACCTCAAGATTCTCACTTGATACATCCTGACGCACACTCTTATATGCTGCCGTTCCGTTGATTGAAAGACCTTTCACCCATTTTGAGAAGTCAAGCGTGATCTTACCGTTGGCACGCAGTGTGCTCCATTTTGCCTTTGTCTCACCCGCCTGTGTGAACCAGCCATAAGGGTTACGGTTGTTGGAGAAGGTGTCGTAGGCATCCCCGTTCTCGTTGGTGATTGCCCAGAACCACATATCCTGCCAGCCTCTGCCTATACCCTGCGAGGGGGTGGTGATATCACGTTTGTCGTATGCCATGCCGGTCTCGATCTTGAAGAAATCAGTCGGCTTATAGTCCATATTTAGACGCGCACCATATTTCTTCTCACCATCCTCTGCAATCTTCAACTGTGACTGTGCATCTGAATAGTTGAGTGATGCAAAATAGTTGAATTTGTCATCACCGCCGGAAACGGCTACATTGTGTTTCCATGTGTCGGCGTTTCCATAGAGGAAGTCAAGGAGATAGTTGCCGGGCTGCCATGAGTCGATAAACTCGCCACGTTTCAGGAAGAATGAATTACCCTCCTTCAGTTTATTGAACAGACCCTCGCCTACTACCTGCTCTCCGTATGTCTCCCATTCGCCGGTAGTCTCGTTCTTCTTTACGGGAGTGCCGCCGAAGGAGTTGAATATCCACCAGTTGATGCGGTTGTGGATTTCATTCGGATCGGTTATGCCCGGATTGGTAGCCTCAGTGTCGCGATACTGTGCCTCGTAGAACATGTCGAGCCACTCATTGTTGTTGGTGATCGGAAGCTGGATACCGTCGATAGTGCGGCTGTAAGAACCGGAGTAGCTTACACGTGCCTTTCCGGCTTTACCGCGTTTGGTGGTCACGAGGATGACACCGCCTGCTGAACGTGCACCATAGATAGCAGCAGATGCGTCTTTCAACACAGATATATTCTCAATCACGCTACCATCCATTGAGTTCAACTCATCAAGGCTAGCTGCCTGACCGTCGATAAGGATAAGCGGAGAGCTGTCGCCGTTGATTGAGTTGGCACCACGGATCTGGAATTTTGCATTCTCACTACCGGGGCGTGTGGATCCTCTCGTCACTGTAAGACCGGCGATCTCACCCTGCAGTGCAACTGCTGTATTGGTCACACCACGATCCCTATACACCTGATCACCCTTTATCTGGGAGATTGCGCCTGTCAAAGATTCCTTCTTCTGTGTGCCGTAGCCGACTACAACCAAATCCTCAAGCAACTCTGCCGACGGCTTCAGCTCCACCTTGACATCATACTTGCCGGAAATGTTGACCGTAGCTGTAGTATATCCTACGTAGGAGATTTCCAATTGTTTAGCTCCCTGAGTCTTGATAGTGAACTTACCCTCAAGGTCAGTGGCTGTGCCAAGACCGGGTTTCCCTTTCACAAGGACAGTTGCGCCAATGACAGGTTCTCCGTTCTCATCTACAACCGTGCCTCTCACAGTGGCGTTCTGCGACTGCGATGTCTGCGCTTGTGCCGTTGGTGCCAATGCCGGTGCCGACAGACAGAGCACAGAACTTACTATTATTGAATTTATTTTCATATAGGTTAGTTTTTTTCAATTTATTCGGACTCTCCAATTATGACAGATAGAATCCTGCCTTTATGATGCGAAGCTGTAGAATACTTGCATGAGGTCCGGATGTTGTGGTTTATTATTCTGCGGGGGTATATGCGTTAAATTCCGAGATCATTACGAAGTCGCCCCCTTTGTCTTTCTCTGAAAAATAAACTTTTATGTAGCGTGTGTTCTCCACCTGGGTCATGCCGAAAAGCTGATGTGCATCGCTGTTGCGGTCAAAAGGATACCATCCCTGATTCACCCAACCCCATTCATCGGGACTCGAGCCGTTGGCTGATGCCGTTGTGCAGGTGTAGAATGTCTGTCCGATGTTGGTGCCATTGTTGCCTCCGCGACGACGTATCGTCACGTTGCTGACCGTTTTCTCCTCGCCCATATCTATGATGAAGAAGTGGGGATAGCTGGAGGGTTGCTTCCAAGATGTGTGCCAGAATGTTCCCTCGTCGCCGTCAAGCATAGCCACCACTCGACCTCTCGGAAAACCACCCTCGCCGCCTGCCTCTTGTGAGGAGTAGCCGATCTGAGCATCATAGTTGTCGGCAAATCCGGGGAATGTCCAGTTGGTGCGGTCAAGTTTCTCAACCCTCTTTGTGCGGGTCTCTATCGTGCGCGGTTCCGATGAGTTGCCGTCGGCATCAGCGGCAGCCAGCTCTATGACAGCTTCTTCGCCATTGATAAACTCATTATTGCTTACTGTCAGTCCCACAAACTGTGAGCTGTTGGTATTGGGTGCAGCCACGAAAGAGTATTCACCTGATTTCGATGCATCGCTCTTCAGATGATATTTGAGCACCACGTTTACGGAAGCTACCGTCTCATTGTTGTAGCTTACGCTCACGCCTCCCCATGCCGGCTCTGCATCGATAGACTGCGCCACGGCAAGAAAGGCGGGTGCGCCGGGCACTGCCGAAATTTTCTGCGCCTCAAGATGATTTCCTCTTACGGAGCATGCGTAAATATTGAAGTCAACGGGATCTACCGATGCGAATCCGCCAATTGTCTCGGTCATGATTCCATCCTTTGCATGATCCTTGGAGTACATCTTATAGACTTCCTCCCCTTTGGCATTCTTATAGACCACCTTGGAATACATGAAACTTTCTGATGCCGGTATTTTCCATGTGAGTGTCACCTCTCCCGGTCCTGCAACATAGTTCACATCAGAAACCTGTGCGGGTGCCGAATCATTGATCGAAGCCTTACCCTCCGACTCATCTCCGCATGCCGACATGCCCAACATCATGGCAAGTCCAAGCATCGGAATGAGCTTTCGCGTTTTTACAGTTAGTGTGTTCATACTGATGATTTATTAAAGTATTTTGAATTGGTTTTATTGATTTTTCATGATTTTAAATCTCCCCTCTCATTCGCTGTCGGCGTAATAATCCATTGTGAGTGGGTCACTCCCCCCAATGGCTGAGCCTTATTATAAGAGGTGAAAATAATATTGCAGTTTTGCATGGTAATGTGGTTTTAGTTGATTTGAGTTTTTTGTTCACCGCAAAATTATTAACAAATATTATGATTCCAAACAAAATTTAGCACTTAGATATTCAGATAAATTTTATGATATCAACTTCTATATAAATCATTGATTATAATTAATATAATTTTATGATACTGTAGTTTCATCTAATTTTATGAGACTAAAAAACACATCATACGATACATTTCACAAGAATTTCGTATCGTATACTCCGGCAGAAATGAGGTAAAATCATCCGGCGTTAGCGGGATAGCAATCATGAATTAATGACGATTTGTGGATAATTTATGCGGATTTTTTATTGAACTATAAAGACAATTATTGGTTTATATTTCATGAGAAAGGCGATTGATCTGATAACTTCAATCAGACGGACACCTACCGATAATTTAATTCACTATAAACATTATCTAAATTATATATGGAAAGCACATGGAATTTCATCCCGGAGATTAACGATCGTTTCAAGTCTGAACCTATATGTACACTTGCCCGCGACCTCCAGAATATGAAAATGAAATCAACGGGTAATTGCCGCCTGCCGGAATTTAGGAAAATCACTCCTGAAAATATGGGAGAGGTATGGAGATATCTTCAGCAGGAACCTGGAAGAACTACGGATTTCTCGTATGGAGGGATATTGATGTGGGTGGATATGTTCAAGTATGAGTATGCAATCTATCGCGACACCCTCTTCATAAAGGGCGTCGTGGAGAATGATATCGATCGTCCGGCATTCTCGTTGCCTGTCGGTGCTCTGCCGCTGAAGGAATCTGTAGCTCTCGTGAAGGAGTATTGTGCAGCTCATGGTATTCGTGCGGAGTTCTCGGGAGTGCCGCAATATGCTCTTGATGAGATGACGAATCTTAATCCGCGCATAGTGGAGGAACTGACCGATTGGGGCGACTACCTGTATGACGCGGAGATGCTTGCCACTGTTGCCGGAAAGAAGATGAGCAAAAAGCGCAATCATGTACATAAATTTGAAAGCACTTACCCGGATGCCCATACAGAATGGCTAACTCCGGAAAACGCCACACTTGCACTACAATTCATGGATGAGTTTGACAAGGATGCTGACGATTGTGGGATGGCTACGGAAGAACGTATGCTGACCCGACGATTCATAAACCTGATAATCGACGGAGACACTACTCCCGAAGGGATGCTGCTCTTGGCTGACGGGAAAGTATGCGCCTTCACAATCGGCGACGTAAAGAACGACACGCTCTTCATACACGTGGAGAAGGCATTCCGCGACGTAGCCGGAAGCTATGAGATGATAAACTATCTATTTGCCAAGGGGATGAAGGAGAAATATCCTGAAATCAGATTTATCAACCGAGAGGATGATGCCGGCGACATAGGACTACGCATGGCAAAGGAATCATATCATCCTATTGAGATTCTGAAGAAATATAATGTATCGTTCTAAAAAAATTTATACTGTCGCTTATATTTTTTGTAGATTTTTTTGCAGAGAATGATTAACTTTGCAGAGAAGTTATCAGAGAGGTTGTCAAGGCTTCAAAACTTCTGAGTAAAAAATATGACACTTATGAGCGACGTATTGGTCATTATACCCACCTATAACGAAATCGAGAATATAACCGCTATTCTTGAGACCGTAATGAAATATCCAGATGGATTTGATGTACTCGTAATTGACGACAATAGTCCGGATGGTACGGCAGAAGCCGTCAAGAAGATGATGGAGAAGTTCCCAAACAGAATTTTTCTTGAACAACGCAAGGGGAAACTTGGTCTCGGCACTGCTTATATACATGGATTCAAATGGGCTCTCAAAAAGGATTATGGATACGTGATTGAAATGGATGCCGATTTCTCGCATAATCCCGACGATCTGACCCGCCTTTACCATGCCTGCAAGGATGATTGTGCCGATGTTGCCATAGGATCAAGGTATATATCCGGAGTGAATGTAGTGAATTGGCCGATGGGGCGTGTGCTGATGTCGTATTTCGCATCTGCCTACGTAAGATTCATCACTCGGATGAAACTGAGGGATTCCACTGCCGGATTCGTATGCTATCGGCGCAGAGTGCTTGAAGCCATAAAACTTGACAATATTGAGTTCAAGGGATATGCTTTCCAGATTGAGATGAAGTTCAAGGCGTATGTAAAGGGATTTAAGATTGTAGAGATACCGATAATCTTCATCAACCGGCGCCTCGGCACTTCCAAAATGAACAGCTCAATATTCGGAGAGGCTGTATTCGGAGTGCTGAAACTGAAATTCAACAGCATTTTCAATAAGAAGAATTTCTAACTGTATCACAGTATACATCCAATATACAAAAGGGGAGCAATCTGCATATCTTGCAGTTTGCTCCCCTTGCTATTTCTAATTCTTTATTTAAGGTTTAAGGTTTATGGTTTATGGTTTATGATCATTAAATTTTGTATAATGAAAAGATTCGTGGATTTTCGTGAATCTTAAACCTTAAACTATAAACTTTAAACCACTGAAGTGTAGCTTGCGAAACTTCAGTTATTTATGACTTCAGTCGCCTCGATAATATTGCTGTAGATAGCAGCGGGATATGAAATCCCAATTATCCGCCACAAGCCGATGATCATCCGATCCGGGGAAGACTGCATCCGGAAGCCATCCGTTGGAGCATACGTAGCGCAACAGATCGCCGGGACAACGCCCGCGTTCCGTAAGCAATTCTATGGCATGATGCCGTGCATACTCCTTATCATAGATAGGATTCGAGGGATGGGATATGCAACGAGCTATGTCAACTGCCACAAGCATGCCCTTGTCACGGCTTACCATGAGGATATAATCATGCCGCCCTTTCAATTGAGGAAGATGCTCCTGATGATCCCCCCAGCCGAGCGCAATTATAAAGAAACGGTTCATCTCCTCATACGAACTGAAGAATTTTATGACCTCGCCTCCTGTGGCACGCGTAAACGCAGTGTAATACTTATGTTCCGGCTTCTCTCCTACACCCTTCGGCAAGGGGGGAAGTTTACCCTCTACAATGAGATAAAGCCATTCGCGGAGATACAATGCCAAAGGTCCGGTCGGATCTTCCGACATCGAACGTTCAAGCCGTTGCCGGAGCTCAGCCATCCCCTCCTCCTTGCTAAGATCGACACCGGATGCTATCTCCGACAACGTAAGGGCATAAGCTGGCGTCATCAGATAGCAATGCATGAAAAGCCAATTGCCAAGACGATAGATTGCCTCGGAATCCTCTTCCGCGTGTATCTCAAGCTCATGGGTCATGCGATAGTCTACTGGCATGGGGGAGTCATCATAGACTCGTTCAAGCTCCTCCCACCAGGCATCTGCGCCCATCAGTATCTCCTCTGAGAAAGGATTCTCCACACGCTTCTCCTCATAGTTCATGGAAAGGGCATACCACACCATAAACCTCACATCCGCACGATTCAGTTCGTAGTCCAGATAGTCCTCTCCGTTGTCAGATTCCGTAGCCTCACCATCCTTCCGGCTATTGTCGGATACGACGCCATAATAGAATGGTACAGTGAAGCCATAGAGTCGTCTGCACTCTGTGATGAACGAACGCCACACCCCTGCATCGCATATCACATCCTGATAGTAGCCTACAAGCGTCATTGCCGCACGTTCCACCACTTTCTCCGGATAGGATGCAAAACATCCTTTCTCGCGGCTTATATCCACAAGACGGTTGGCGAGTGAAAGATAATAGGCATCCGTTGTCGTCTCCTCCGGCGCACATGGCTGTCGGAGAAGAAACTGTTGCATCGTGATCATGGCAGAATCAATCTTTCAACCGGGCTACGAGGGCTTCAGGAGTCAGTTGCTCCTGTGTGCCCGAAACCATATCCTTCAGATTTACCGTGCCACTCTCAAGCTCGCTCTCCCCTATCAATGCCACGTAGGGGATACCTTCCGAGTCGGCATATCCCATCTGCTTCTTCATCTTGGCTGCATCCGGATATAATTCTGCCGATACACCCTGCTCACGCAGAAGTTTGACTATACGCATGGATTCCACGGCTTCCTTATCTCCGAAATTCACAAACAGTACCTTTACGCTCTGGCTGACACTCTCCGGATAGAGTTCCAGCTGATTGAGCACGTCGTAAATACGGTCTGCGCCGAATGAGATTCCCACTCCGGAGAGTCCCGGCATTCCGAAAACTCCGGTAAGATTGTCGTAGCGACCGCCGCCGGTGATACTGCCGATCTGCACGTCGAGTGCCTTCACCTCTATGATGGTGCCCGTGTAATAGTTCAGACCGCGGGCGAGTGAGACGTCAAGCTCCACTTCACAGTCATGTCCGAGGCTATCAATACCATCTATCACGGTGCGAAGCTCCTCCACACCCTTCATGCCCGTCTCCGAACCGGCGAGAAGTCCGGCGAGAGTGTCAAGTTTTTCGGCATTGCTCCCTTTCATCTCCAGGAGCGGACGTAATTTCTCAATTGCCTCCTCCGTAAGACCTTTGCTGCGGAGTTCCTCATTTACGTTGTCAATACCTATTTTATCAATCTTATCAATTGCCACAGTTATATCGACAATCTTATCAGCCTCACCGATCATCTCGGCTATGCCGGTCAGCACCTTACGGTTGTTGACCTTTATCGCAACACGCACGCGCAGACGCTTGAACACCATGTCGATCATCGACAGCAGTTCAATCTCGTTGAGAAGTGAATCGCTGCCCACCACATCGGCATCACATTGGTAGAACTCTCTGTAACGCCCCTTCTGCGGACGGTCAGCACGCCACACCGGCTGTATCTGATAGCGTTTGAAAGGCATCTGGAGCTGTCCTCTATACTGCACCACAAACCGGGCGAAAGGCACGGTCAGGTCATATCGCAGACCTTTCTCACACATCTTGTTGGTAAGTTTCACAAGGTTACGGTCAGCTATATCAGCGTCATCAACCCCCTTGAGGAAGTCGCCGGAATTAAGTATCTTGAAAAGAAGTTTGTCACCCTCTTCTCCATATTTTCCCATCAATGTGCTCAGATTCTCCATTGCGGGAGTTTCTATCTGACGATAGCCATATAGACGGAACACTTGCTTGATTGTATCGAAAATGTAATTGCGGCGCGACATCTCCTGCGGAGAAAAGTCGCGCGTACCTTTGGGTATACTCGGTTTCTGTGCCATATTCTTCTGTTTGTTTTATGAAATGCGAAATTACAAAACTTTTTTCAGAATTGCCTATCTATTCTCCCCCTTTTCATCAATTTTTATTAATTTCGCATTGAAGTTATCTAAGAAATTGTATAAATACTTATCATGATACAGATTCTCTTTTCTGATAGAATACGCCAAGTAGCTCCGGATTTACAGGTAATAGCCATATCTGCCCGATGCTCCAACCCTGCCACTCCCGATACACTCTGGGATGAGATAACGGAGGAATGTAACCGGATTGCATCCAAATATAAAATTGAGGAGATCAAACTGCGTCCCGGCATAGCGGCGACAAGGGCGGCTTACAAGGCTCTCGGCAAGGAACCTAACCGGTATCGTCCATCATCAGAAGCCATGTGCCGACGGATTGTCAACGGGAAAGGGCTATATCGTATGACTGCCCTGATCGACATAATCAATCTTGTGTCGATCCGTTCAGGCTACAGTATCGGAGGATTTGATGCCGACAGGATCGTCGGGGATTCGCTCACTCTTGATGCAGGGAATCATGATGACGTATTCTGCGGCATCGGACGCGGTCCGCTGAATATAGAAGGGCTACCCGTATATCGCGACGAGATAGGCGGCATAGGCACTCCGACAAGCGACGAGGAACGAACGAAGCTTACTCCCGACACCACCAACCTACTGATGCTGATAAATATATATGGGAAGGAAGCGGAGATTGATGCTACTCTTGACCTGACAATCTCCCTTCTTGAAAAGTATGCCGCGCTTGAATCCGTGGAGGCATATCTGGTGAATGCATCTGATGGTCAGAGATCAAAACTCCGCTGAAATCTTAAAATTAAGCTGACGACGTGTTAGATAGTTGGGGACGGCATATTGAAGATTGTTGACGTCTGTCACCCAGTAATAGCCGCTCACATTGGATATATCAAACAGATTGAAGAGATCAACCCCTACACTCAGACTCTTGAAATGACGGAGGAAATTACGTTTCACCACTCCATCCTGCGGTGCTCCGGCAATAAGATAAGTCAAGCCTATATCAACACGCTTATATGCCGGGGCACGGAAATATGACACGTCGCGAGAGACCCGTGGCGCGGTCATCGTCAATCCGTCGGAGATGACGCCCCTCAGACTGAATTTCAATTTCGGGAATTTCGGGAAATAGTCTGTGAAATATAATCCGAGAGAATACCGTTGGTCGGTGGGTAGCGGCACATTCTTCCCGTTTAGTTTCTGATTTGTCTTCATCAGCGAGAAAGATATCCAGGAATCCGAACCGGGCACAAATTGACCGAATAATTTCAGATCAAGTCCGGCGATATACCCTTTCGAATCATTCTTACCGGAATATGTCACCTTCAGATTGTCGTATTCGTAAGAGATCAGATTTGACAATGCCTTATAGTAGGCCTCTCCTGTCAGTTTGAACGGTCGGTTGATCGCACGGAAGGTTATGTCGGTGCCTACCACGAAATGAAGGCTGCGTGGCGACTTTATGTCATGATTGAGCTGCACACTGCTGTTGCCAAGTTCATCCGTGATAACCTCGCGGAATTCCTTATAGAAGGGCGACTGATAATATAACCCGACTGCCGCACGATAAGTGATATTGTTTCTGTTTTGTGGCGACACACTGAAATTCACGCGTGGCGACACAAGAAACTCCTTATTGAAATCCCAATATGATGCCCGCACGCCGGCATTCAGCGTCATGTATGCTTTTGATGTCTCAAAATATAGGGCGTCCTCCGCATAAAGGGCAAAACGATTGTTATGCAAATCTTCCCGTGCACTGAGATTATATATGAGATGCACTCCATCCGGAAGCGTAGGCAAGGAGTAACCGGCACTGTCGCGCCATTCCCATTCCTTTGTCCTGTCGCGGAATGTCTCTCGCGAATAATTCAAGCCATACGACAGATGGTTCTTACCCAACACTGTCGTACCCTTGAAGGCGGCTGTCAATACCGATGCTTTAAGCCGGTTGCGGGAATGTTCCATGTATTTTCCCACGCCAAGTTCACCTCCTATGCCGTCGTCGCCCGACGAACCCGCCTGATTAAGCCAATACTCTCCGGAGATGTCGTAACTGACAAGCTCGTTAGAGACGAACCCGGACACCGACAATGCGTAACTGTTGCTCCGGTTATGTTTGTAATTTAGAGTAAACGACCCGAAATAGGTCTCAAACTTATCCTTCTCCTCCCCATCGAAATATACCTTAAACTGCTTGAGGTCGGATGCCGTGCCAAAAGTAGTTTCCCTATCCGTAGGTTTAAACTTATAATCGTTCATGGCAATATTGCCCAAAAGATTCAACGTAAGTTTCTCTGAAGGCTTATAATTGATGTTGGTCTGGTAATCCAGATATAAAGGGTCATATTCACCTCGAGTTTCCAGCGAGGATAACAACGAATTGTTCCTCTTGACACGCAGTCCGTGAAGCATTGAGAATTTACTGCTATTAGAGCCGAATGCCAGCGAGCCACCCATTAGGCTGAGATTCACAGCACCCTCATACCGCTCTGGCTCCCTGTATGTGATATCGAGTGCTGACGACATCTTGTCGGCATAACGCGCAGGATAACCTCCGGATGAGAATCTGATATTACCAACCATATCCGGATTGATGATACTGAGACCCTCTTGCTGTCCGCTCCGATATAATTGCGGACGATACACCTCCGTACCGTTTATATATACCGAATTTTCATCAAAAGCCCCACCCCTGACAGAATATTGCGAACTCATCTCATTCGACGAATTGACACCGGGCATAGTCGTGAGCATCGCCTCTACACTGCTTCCTGCAACCGCAGGCGACAATTTAAAAGATTCCGTATTGAAACTCTGCATTCCGTTGATATTGCTTCTGAAACTCGTCACTTCCAGCTCCTGAAGATTATAATCCTCAGGATAAAGCTTTACATTCAACGTCAGCTCACCCTTTGGACGTATCAGTTTATGATTTACAGTCTTAAAACCCACGCAACTGAAAATCACGTCAAGAGTATCGTTCGCAGAAAGCGACAACGAATACATACCCTTCAAATCCGTATTCGTCCCTATTGCGGTATTCGCCACTCTTACCGTAGCAAATTCTATCGGCTTATCATCATTATCACGCACCCTGCCGGAAATCCTCACATTCTCGGCAAGCGACGCCATCGTCACAAAAAATGAGACAACAAAATATATAAAACGCAATTTATCCATCTCCTAAAAAACGCCATAACCCCACTCAATATTGTCAATCCAGTCAATTTGTCAAATCGTCATTATCGTCAATAATGTCATTACCGTCAATTTGTCATTATTGACAATAATGACAATAATGACAGTATTGACAAAGAAGTCCAAGAAGTCAAAGAAGTCCAAGCAGCTGCTATCCCCTCCGGGGATAACAACAAAAAAAGAAAGCCGGCTGATCGCTCAGTCGGCTTCCATAAGGCGGCGATTACCTACTCTCCCGCTCTCGCAGTACCATCGGCGTGATGAGGTTTAACTTCTCTGTTCGGAATGGGAAGAGGTGGAGCCCTCATGCTGTCATCACCTGAATGTCATTTTTCAAACCCGGGTCTCTCCCCGGATCGATGTTGAGGTGAAAAAAGCCCATGACGGAAGCGCGGGTTGACTTTCGATCCCCAAATCCACAACAAGCGGGATTGGCAATATATTGTCTCTTTCACCGGAATGACTCGGGCAATTAGTACCGCTCGGCTGAACGTGTCGCCACGATTGCACCTGCGGCCTATCGACGTCGTCGTCTGCGACGGCCCTCGGCGAGATCTAATCTTGGAGTAGGCTTCGTGCTTAGATGCTTTCAGCACTTATCCATACCAGACGCTGCTACCCGGCGGTGCCCCTCGGCGGGACAACCGGTGCACAGGAGGTCTGTCCAGCACGGTCCTCTCGTACTAGTGCCGGCTCTCCTCAAATCTCAACGCCCACAACAGATAGAGACCGAACTGTCTCACGACGTTCTGAACCCAGCTCGCGTGCCACTTTAATAGGCGAACAGCCTAACCCTTGGGACCTTCTCCAGCCCCGGGATGTGACGAGCCGACATCGAGGTGCCAAACCACTCCGTCGATATGAGCTCTTGGGAGGGATCAGCCTGTTATCCCCGGAGTACCTTTTATCCTTTGAGCGACGGCCCTTCCATGCGGAACCGCCGGATCACTATGCTCAAGTTTCCTTCCTGTTCGACCTGTCTGTCTCGCAGTCAAGCGCCCTTATGCCATTGCACTCTGCGGCCGGTTGCCAATCGGCCTGAGGGCACCTTTAGGAGCCTCCGTTACGCTTTTGGAGGCGACCACCCCAGTCAAACTACCCACCAAGCAATGTCCCCGCTCCAAGCGGGTTAGAAGCCAAATGTGCGAAGGCCAGTATTTCAACAACGACTCCACGACCACTGGCGTGGCCGTCTCGCAGTCTCCTGACTATCCTACACATCGCACACCCGGCCCCAATGCTAAGCTGCAGTAAAGGTTCACGGGGTCTTTTCGTCCCGTTGCGGGTAATCGGCATCTTCACCGATACTACAATTTCACCGAGCTCACGGTCGAGACAGTGTCCGGATCATTACACCATTCGTGCAGGTCGGAACTTACCCGACAAGGAATTTCGCTACCTTAGGACCGTTATAGTTACGGCCGCCGTTTACCGGGGCTTCACTTCACTGCTTCGATTGCTCTGACAGCTCCGCTTAACCTTCCGGCACCGGGCAGGTGTCAGGCTGTATACCGCGCCTTGCGGCTTCGCACAGCCCTGTGTTTTTGCTAAACAGTTGCCTGGACCTATTCTCTGCGCCTCCCCATGCGGGGAGGACCCCTTATCCCGAGGTTACGGGGTCAGTTTGCCTAGTTCCTTGACCGTGAATCTCTCGAGCGCCTCGGTATCTTCTACCCGACCACCTGTGTCGGTTTCCGGTACGGGCCGGTCTGACCTCAGACGCAGGGCGCGGTTTTTCTCGGGAGTCTGCTCCATCACGGTTGTCGGTCGCCGCACGCGGCTCCCGTACTCTCGGGTATCGGCCCCGGCGTTTCCGCCGCCGGGTGATGCCTACCTCCCTTCAACGCGCTATTCCGTCAGCGCGCACGTCCTTCGCTACTCCGTCACCGCTCCTGCTCGGACAAACCGGGTTGCGGAATATTGACCGCATGTCCATCC
>NZ_SRYB01000029.1:0-64248 GCF_004793975.1 Lepagella muris | reverse complement strand
AAGCCTGCCGCTAGCGTTCATCCTGAGCCAGGATCAAACTCTCCGTTGTTTGTATTATAGTTTCCTATTTTACAGTCTTGGTGACCATCCTTGCGGACAGTCAGTTTGTCTTGACCGGATTCCATTCTATGTCGGTTTACCTGTGACTTGATTGACGGGAGACTTGATTTGTCTCCTTGTCTCTGTCTGTATGGCCCGGAACGTGTCACCGTCCCGGTCATTGTCCTGTGGCATTGTTGTCAATGTTCTCCTGTCGCTCCCGGGAAGTCGCCGTGGCTCCGTTCCCGATTGCGGATGCAAAATTACAACCCTTTCCGGCGTTTTGCAAATGTTTTTATATTATAGAGCATATTATTCTGAAATATTCCGCTTAATGGATTGAGAACAAACTAAATCAACAAATATTAAATTATGTTTAGAATTGTTAATAATAGAGATTTATCCGGGATTCTGACGTTATAATAAAACTGTTTTGACAACAAAAAAAGGAGCCTAAGATTGAATCCGGCTCCTTTGAATGAGATAATTTTTTCAAAAACTAATGTCTTATATAATAATGCATGTAAGATTTCTCCTATTTTAGAGTATCTATGACCTAATTGGGGTTATCAAACTTCGTTTATATTTAAATTTATATTTAAATAAGGATTAGATATCAGAATTTATATGATAGTCCCACGAGTATCGGAAGACGTCCGTAATCCTGCATGTACTGGTATTTGAACTCGAAATCAGCAGCCAAGTTACGTGCGATTTCGTATTCTGCGCCTATACCCACATTGAATGCAAACTTATCCCAGCTTTCAGAATGGTCATTGTCCCAACGGAGTTTCACATTACCGTAGCCTATACCTGCAAGAGGATAAAGATAGAAATTTCTTGCGCATGGAATCATGAAATGCACGTTACCCATCATGTTGAAAGAGCTATACCCCTTGTCACGGAGACCGAAATCGGCGGCAGCCTCAAGACGGATCAGGCTTGTAGCCTTATACTGGAATTTCGCACCCAAGATTAAATTGGTCACGGAATAACCATCTTCGATTACAGGAGCTGCACCAAAATTAATTCCGAGAGCCGCTCTCTGAGCAAATGCAGATGTGGCACACATAAACACCACTGCCATCAATAGTAGAATCTTTTTCATTGTCTTTTCAAAATATTTGTTCCCTATCGGTCGCCCACCCGAATATTATATTAAGATTAAAGATGCGGGCCACACCTTTATTCATCGGTATAATTATAATGAATTTCTGTTAAAAAAAGTTCACGCAAAGGCATCAAGTTTTTCAAAAATATTCCTATCCGTCTATATTTCAGTCATGAAGTTATCTAAATTTCTATAACATCTCCGCAAAAAGCAAAGTCTATATACAAAAATCTATATACAAAAAAAGGAGCCGCAGTCAACAGACCGGCTCCTGATAATGAGAGTGCTTATAAATTATTTACCGTAAAATCTCAACGATAATCCTTTAGAATTTCACGAAGTCTTTTTCGAGTGAAAAATATACGACTTTTCACTGTACCGAGCGGCATAGAGAGAACTTCCGCAATCTCTTCATACTTATAGCCGGCTACGTGTAGAGAGAACGGCTCGCGGTAGTCTGCCGGGAATCCTTTTAGGATTTCCGAAATTTCATTGACCGCGTATGCGCCATCCGGAGTATCAGAAACAGTCTCTTGCGTCAGGTTTAACTGATAAAGATCGTCCGATGTATCCACCATCGTATTCTCGCGCACGTTCTTTCTGTAATTATTGATGAAGATATTACGCATAATCGTAAGCATCCACCCCTTAAAATTGGCGTTATCTACGAATTTGTCCTCGTTAGAAAGAGCCTTCAGAGTGGTGTCTTGTACCAGATCATGTGCCTCATCCTTGTTTAACGTAAGCTTAAGAGCAAACGACCGTAGGTTTGGCTGCATCCCAAGTACCGATGAAATAAATGTGGGCTTGCTGCTCATTGATTGAACAATTAGGTAAATTTTTTTATGCATTCATTATCTCGCTACAAAGGTAGACAAACTATCTCTATTTGCAAAATAAATTTTAACTATTTTTTCTGTAAGACCAATTATTTTTCATATTTCTCTACACGAACAAGCTCTATCCTTGTCGTAGCCATACGTATAATGGTGAATCGCAACTGTCCGAGTTCGAAAGAATCACCCTGTCGCGGCAACGCTCCGAGATTCTCAAGGATATATCCGCCAAGCGTGTGATACGTCTCCGACTCCTTTAGGTCAAGACCGAATTCCTCATTTATATTCTCGATCTCAGCCCTTCCGCTAAATTCATATATACCGGGTTCCACCTCTTTGGCGAGAGTGCGCTTACGGTCATGCTCATCCTCAATCTCACCGAATATCTCTTCCACGAGGTCTTCGAGAGTGGCAAGACCAGCAGTGCCGCCAAATTCATCCACTATAATAGCCATCGACTTCTTCTCTGAGAGCATGCGCCGCATCATCTTATTTGCGAGCATCGTTTCGGGAGTGAAGATGACGGGCTTCAGGTGCTTCTTCCAATCCTCATTGACGTTAAGCAGCTCCGAGATATGGATGTAGCCCATCACGTCGTCAATATCCTCCTTATACACCACAATCTTCGAAAGACCGGTGGCTATGAATTTCCTCACAAGTTCCTCACGGCTAACCGAATCAAACTCCACCGCCACAATCTCATTACGCGGAATCATGCACTCACAAATCTGAGTGTCCTTAAAATCTATGGCATTACGGAATATCTTCACTTCATTCTCCACCGAAGGATTCCCCGGCGTAGTGTTGATCTGCTTCTGAAGATAATCATCAAGCTCATCAATAGTGAGACGTTCCTGCCCCTCATCAGCAGTTTTCACTCCGAAAATCCTCATCAGTCCCCTGGATATCCCCGACACGAGCAACGACACCGGATAAAGCGTCCAGTAGATCAGATAGAGCGGTATCGCAAAGAGGCGTATCATGAAGTTGGGGTTTATGCGGAAGGCAGTCTTCGGCATAAATTCCCCGGCAAACAGCACCACTCCGGTAGACAACAGCGTGTTAGCCATCAGCACCAATGCCTCATTCGTCAGCCATCTCTCCAGAAACGGATTTATTATAATCGAGAAAGTGATACCGTATATTACCAAGACAATATTGTTGCCGACAAGCAACGTGGATATAAACATATCCTCGTGGCGGGAAAAGCCATGTATTATACGGTCGACTATGCCCCCCCTGGCAGCATCTATCTCCATCCTTACTTTGCTCGACTGCACGAAAGCGATTTCGGCTCCGGAGAATAGAGCCGAAAACAGCAACGCTATAAGCGTCACCACTATGGCGGTTGCAATTGTCATGATCTCTTATATAGTTATATGTTCTTAGTATATGCTTCGGATGCCAACATCATTTGGGATCCGGCTTCAGGTTATCACGCTCCACCGGGAATATACCGGACGGATGTAGAATACGATATTTTGTCAGACGTTCGTTTGATTCAAAACCGGTGCCCTCCAATATATGGGTCTCGTTCTCGATATGTATGAAGGTGTCGGAATAGAGGCGTGCGCGCCGCTGGTCCCAGAACACCCGCTCGGAAAGGAAAAGGTCTTTCGGGGCCTTTGTCATCTCCACGTTACCCTCAAGACGCCACAATTTTTGCATCTTGAAGAATCTTGCGGAATCAGCCGCCACCGTAGCCACCACATTGAATTTCGGATCATATTTCTGAAGATACAATCCTTTCGGGAAAAGCCAGTAAGGTGTGTCGACCTCATCATATACATACCATACAGGAGCCACAATCTTATATTGAGTCACTCCCGAATCTGAAATCAATGTCGATATGTTGTGAGTCACCATCGACGGCATACCGGCAGGATTCAAGCTACGCGATATGTCCACCTTGGTTTCCTGCGTGCAGCTTCCCGCGGCTATGACAAGTGCCATAGTAACAGCCATTGATAGACCCGTCTTTCTCATCACTCTCATACCGATGTCGTTTTGCGTGCGTATGTGTCTTATCAACAATCCTGACGCATCATTTGATCGGGCGTTTGAAGAACCACACCTCATTGATGTTGACGCCCAACGTGATATTGAGATAGTTCTCAGTCAGCAACGGGTTGGGATGTGCCTGACGATGCTTCCACTCAATGCCGAGGTTAATCATAGTCTTACCTTCGGGGGTGTTCAAACCGAAACCGGCAGTCACACCATACTCCCTCACACGATTCCCTCGAATCTTGAGATAGTCGTTATTATAATATGCTCCGGCACGATAGGATATGCGCTGCACATAGTTGCCCCTTATCTTCGGCACGAACTCACCACCCAATGCAAACTTGGTGCGATTGTTGAAATCCATGCCTTGGAAAACCATGTTGTCTGGGTCAGCATTTTCATACATTGCGGAATATTTCGCCTTTGACCATTGCTGGAAAGTGAAGTCTGCCTCCAACATCCATCTGGAGTTACGCTCATGCTTGTAGGCAATACCCGCACCGATCGACATAGGGGTGTAGTAATTTCCGGAAATCTTCATGCTTGCGACGGTATCAGGCACGCTTTCATGTTTTAGCTCCTGAGTAGTCGCCCAAGTGTTGCCATGCAGGGATTTCTTGGGGGAGAAGGTCACTCCGGCAGTGATACGCTCGGTGCGCGACAGGCGTGCAGTGTATTGCAGACCAAGATTCACATCCCAGTCGCGGATCTCCATCACGTGTTCAAACAATGACTGACCCGCAGAATTAGGCGTGGAATAGACGTCGTTTATGATATTTCCGAAACTATAGGCAAAGTTCACGCCGAGAGAGAATCCGGCATACTTACCCGCCAATCCGATATAAGCCTGATTGATACCGCCGTTACCCTGATTCTCCATGGCACCGTGATCAATCGACTTACCAAATGCATACCCTACGGAAGAATATGGCAACATACCTATCGAACCGCCCATGAACTTACATATCGGGAACTGCATAGTCACGTAATCAAGACCGCCTCCGGTGGTGCGCTGCTTCAACTCCCCCTCTTTCTGCCAGAGCACTGAGAGGTCTGCGCCTATATCAAACAGGAAGGTGAGCGAATCGATCGAAGCATACGAAGCGGGGTTCATCACGTTGATCTGGCGTCCGGAGTTCATCGCATATCCCACCGACCCCATCTGGCGTTGCATAGACGTGGCCCTGTCGCCCAATATGCCGTAGCCATACATTGAATAAGGAGTTGTGACGTTCTGTGCCACTGCAACTCCGGCAGATACCAGCACCGTCAATATCAAAAGTTTTATCTTGTTCATCACAGTCTTTTTATTCCTGTTTTGTTTTATTTTTAATCTTACGCACTATTTACGAAGTTGTCACAAAAAAATCCATGAGTCAGTTCCGGCGGGCACTTACTCCCGAAACGTTATATTCATAGAACGACAATAGCCCTCTTCCAACGAGATCAGGATCCATCAGCACCGGCAACCCTCTCTTTTCCAGGAGAGGAGCGAGCACATTTCCATCGCTGCCCGTAATCACTATCCGCGAGCATCCATATAGTTCTGACGCACGGCGGAAGGCATCGGCAATCTCGCTCACCATTCCGCCCACCACTCCGCATCTTATAGCCGACATCGTGTCGCATCCGAACTCAGGCATATCCCCGTTCTCATCTACCATCGGGAGCTGACTCGTCTCATAACTCAGGCTCTTGAAACGCAATCTCATTCCCGGCGCGATATTACCGCCAAGGAAATTACCTTCACAGTCAACCAGATCGATCGTGACCGCCGTGCCGGCATCCACTACGAGAGCCGCCTCCCCGGGGATGAGAACCGAAGCTCCCAAGGCAGCCGCTACCCGATCATTGCCCAATGAGCCACGAGTGGCATACTCCACCCTTACCGGGAGATCGACATTCGGAGTGAGCATCAACAGTCTGCCGTCGACAAGCCGACGAAGTGTCTCAAGAAATTTTGCGTCAGTGTGGCACACGCTGCAATAAGCGCATCCGTGAAGCTCACCCGCAGACAGCAACGGCAGCAACTCCTCTATATTGAGCGAATATATCCTAAGCCAATCCATAGGCACGCCATTCTCCCAAAGCACCGCCTTGACAGAAGTGTTACCCTGGTCGATGGTCAGAATCCGCTTTCCCTCTTTATTTCCCATCTCAATCCTACTGCTGTTCTTTTTTAGATTGCGACATAATCATCCATGAGGATATTATCTGTATCAAAGCGCCGGCGAGAGTAAACATTATCGTGTCACGCATGACGGCGAGTATGCCGGCATATTTTCCAAGATGCCCCTCCTGATAAAACCAGAACGCAGCCCCGACCATGAATGCCACACCTGCCCAGAACTCCATACGCCTCAGTCGCCTCATGCGTGGAGATCCGGACTTGCCGACAGCACCGTACACGCGTGCCCCCACGAACATCAGTGCGCCGGCACTGTATACCCATTTGAACACTTTCAGAAGCTCCAGGTCTGACGCATTGATGAATGGCGCCACAAGCGATGCACATATCATCAGAAGACCGAAAGAGGCTGCATACTCAACCCACTTCCCGCGTCTACCCGTTGCTCCGTGTCCGGAATCCCGTCTTCCGGGATTTTCTTTACCGGAATTTTGTCTTAATGTCATTTCTTAAGTCTTTTTATAAAAGTGTATCGACCGTATCACTTCAGGATAAACACGTCTTCCGTTGGACGCTGCATGTGGAATTTCTCCCGGGCGATGTGCTCAAGCTTATCGGCACCCCTTATCAATGCCTCACGTTGCATACGATAGTAGGCAGCTGAATCACGACAACTCTCAATCTCTGCCGTAAGGGCATTTATCTCTCGGTCATACTCCATATTAAGAGTAAGCGACGTGTCGTCATTCAAAAGCAACATCATCACGATCAACGTGCATATCACCGCCAATGGGATATGCGAACGACGGCGAAACCAAAAATTTGCTCTTTTTATTTTCTTTTTCACCATTTATGAAGTTTTCGGGTTGAATCACTTTTTCATCAAACTCCGCAAAATTAATGATAATATATCATTCATGCACAATCATAGCCACTATTTTTATAATTTTAACGTCTTTTTCTCCCTCTTTAATCATGATAGATTTCACATTTGCCATAAAAAAGGCATTATTTTCCATAGCAAGAATGTTAAAATAGAATTTTCAAAAAAACGATACAAAATCCACATACTTCCATCCTTCAACGCACTCAGATCAACTCATCCAATAGCAATCTACCACATATTTCAAGGCTCTTGTAAAAATACGCAAAAGCGCAACCACATTTTTAACAAAATCCGCAAAAAAATTTAACACTTTTATCTTATCCTTTTTTTCATTTCCCGTGTTATACTATCAAAATCATAAAACAATAGCGCCTCACGGCGCTGACCACCACTTAAAACTATACGACGATGGCAGATTCAGGATCATTCAAAGAAAGGCTTCTCGGATTGCAAGGCAATCTTCTTAATTTCGCCTACCAGCTGACAACCAGCAGAGAAACAGCTCAGGACCTCGTGCAGGACACAACTCTCAAGGTTCTTGACAACGAATCTAAATATGTTGACAACGTAAACTTCAAGGGATGGGTTTTCACCATCATGCGCAACATATTCATCAACAATTACCGCCGCCAGGTAAGAAGCGCGACAGTGGTCGACACTACTGAAGACCTTTATCATCTCAACCTCTCCCAGGAGTCAGGTCTTTCCACTCCGGAAGGAAGTTTCGCAGCCAAGGAGATTTCCGAAGCCATAAAGAACTTCACGGATGAGTATCGCGTACCGTTCTCAATGTATATCGCCGGCTATAAATATAATGAGATAGCCGACAAGATGGGACTCCCTCTCGGCACTGTAAAAAGCCGTATCTTCTTTGCACGCAAACGTCTGCAAGCTCTTCTTAAAGACTACAGATAATAACGGGAGAACCACGTGCCGGTATCTTGCAAAGGATTAGGTTTTGTACTGCCATCAAGACACCCCAAAAACATCACCGGCATGATATAAAATCTGCTAAGAAATACTCAAACAACCCAAGATTCAGTATACAATCGCCGCCGGAATAATAACCGGCGGCTTCTTTTTTCAGGCAATTCCCTGCCCTATCTCCTCTTTTGTTGCAGAAATGGATTAATTTGGTTAACTTTGCATGTGGATATGCTCCTGCTGAACTTGTCTGAACATCTCAACCCGCAGACTTAATTTTTCAAACGGAGCGTGGAACATAACATCACAACATTCGATGCAGTTAGCATACACCATATACAGTTGGTCGGTAAAGGGAATTTTCAATACAATAAGACATTGTCGTGCAATTGTAAAGAAAATATCAGCGCAGCAACATTCTCAGACAAAACTTGATCGTTTTATCCGGCTTCAGTCGACGTGGCAATCAAAACTTGCCTCGTCAAAATGCGCGTTACCCTCGCAGAAGACAATCTGGTTTCATGCCAGTTCGCTCGGTGAATACCAGATTGCACGCCCGATCATCGCCCGTCTGAAGCTGGAGGGGACATACCATATCGTATTCACCTTCTTCTCCGCCACAGCAATCGATGCGCTGAAAGGGAGAGAAGGCACACCGTCAACCCCCGACGTGATCCTCCCACTCCCACTCGACACCCGTAAGAATGCCGACAGCTTCATAGAGAAAGTAAGACCTGACATCGCAATATTCATGGTGTCGGAATTCTGGCCCAACTTTCTGGAGTCGCTACGTAGGCACAACATACCCACCCTTCTCTATTCCGGACTGTTCCGTCCGAAATACCATGGATTCATCCGCTCGAAATTCAGGGATTCCATGGTGAAGAAGTTCAACCAGATCACGGTGCATGATGAGACATCACTGAAATATCTGCAATCCACCGGACATTCAAATGCGGACCTCGTGCCCGACCCCCTTTTCGATAATGCCATCTCAAAGCGTGAAGAACCCTACGACAAGACCACACTCAATGCCTTCTGCCGGAATGCGGCACGTGTGCTCGTGGCAGGAAGCCTGCATCTTGACAAGGATCTCGACCTGATCGCATCAATCGCAGAGAAATATCCCGACACGAAAATAATCATCGTGCCTCACGAGATCTCCCCAAAAGGGATGCACCGAATCATCGGGACAATGCCACGCAAGACGGTGCTATACTCCGAAAGCAAGCAAATAAAGAATTGGGACAATATACAATGTCTGGTAGTAGACTTCATCGGGGCTCTCGCCAAAATCTACCGCTATGGCAATGCCGCCTACGTAGGCGGCGGGTTCACTCCCCTGCTGCACAGCGTCATAGAGCCGCTTGTCTACGGCATACCGGTAGCATTCGGACCAAAGACCGGAAGGAAATACATCACGTCGGTCATGCAGACGCGCGGGATAGGCACAATCGTGGATGATTCCTCATCCATCTGCGCATGGTGGGATAGGATCATCTCCGGAAACGTAGATATGAAAAAGATAAAAAGGGAATCGGAAGACCTCTGCTCACATAATCAGGGGGGAGCCGATCACGCTCTGAATATAATAACCAAAATGATAGAAAAGTGAGTTCACTCTCTTTCAAATATAAACTTGCCGACAAGGGGCTGTCGCTATTGGCATCACTGCCGTTGCCGGCATTATATGCCCTCGTGGCTCCGGTCAGATTTGTGATGCACCGCATAGTCGGATACCGCAAGAAGGTGATACGCCAGAATCTCATCAACTCGTTCCCGGAGAAAAATGAGGAGGAGATACGGCAGATCACTGACCGGTTCTATCATCATCTCTGCGACAACATCGTGGAGACAATCAAGCTGCGCCATATCTCCGACAAGGAGCTTGCCCGGCGTATGCGTATCGAGAATCCGGAAGTGGTAAACGATATTCTCTCGTCAGGCACTCCCGTAGTGCTCCTGTTAGGGCATATCGGGAATTGGGAATGGGTGCCGCAGCTCACGATGTCGGTGAGTGTCCGCACGCCATTCGGAGAGATCTACCGCCCTATGCACGACAAGCAATGGGGCGAAATAATCCATAACCTCCGCGACCGTTGGGACAACGTGACCCAGATTCCGCAGGATGATGCCATCAAGACCATTTTCCGTTGGAACCGCGAAGGGGCATGGATCGTAGGCTTTCTCGCCGACCAACGACCCAACAACCGCAATCTAAACCATTGGGCGACGTTCCTGCATCAGGACACCCCTGTAGTGGTCGGTCCCGAACAGATCGGACGGCACACCAATGCCCGATTCGTATATGCCGACATCTCCAAGACCTCACGAGGACATTATTCCATCCACTATCATGAGATCACATTGCCGGAGAGATCGGATTCCCCCTTCCCAGTCATGAGAGAATATCTCAATCTGCTCGAAATGACCATAAGGCGAGATCCCGCGCTATGGCTATGGTCGCACAAACGATGGAAGTACCCGCGTCCTGAGAAATGTCAGGACATCTGAAATTAATATTACATTCAATAAAACCTATATACGAAATGAATATTATCTGCGTGATTCCGGCGCGTGCCGAATCTACACGGTTCTTTGAGAAACCGCTTGCCAAAATACTTGGCAAACCCATGATCCAGTGGGTTTGGGAACATTGCATGGAGGTGACTGAGTTTTCAGAGGTATATGTCGCCACCGACAGCGATAAAATCAAGGACACAGTGGAGGCTTTCGGTGGGAAAGTCATCATGACCTCCTCCGACCATGACACAGCCACAGAGCGTCTTTGGGAAGTGTCGCACAAAGTGGAGGCAGACCTCTACGTTATGGTGAACGGCGACGAACCGCTTCTCACCCGTGAGGCAATAATACAGTGTATCCCCTCCTCTATAGAAGAGGGTGCGCTCTACGTGTCGAACCTCATGACCGATTTCTCCAATCCGGTGGAGGTGGTCGATGCCACCAACCTGAAGATCGTGACCGACGCCAACGACCGCTGTCTCTTCATCTCCCGCAGCCCGATACCATATCCCAAAGGGAACATGGATTACGTCTACCATAAATTCGTGGGCGTCGGTGCATTCAACCGCAAGGCTCTCGAATTTTATCACAACACCCCACGCGGACCGATCGAGAAGATCGAGGAGAACGACTCATTCCGCTTCATCGAGAACGGAGTGCCCATCTACTACTACAACTGCCATTGCAAGAGTCTCAGCGTAGACAACCGCAAGGACATTGCAGGCGTGGAGAGCTATCTTACGTCAAACAAGTGATACCCTCACCGGGATGAACAAAAACAGACATACAGACCATGCGAAGAAGCGCATCCTTGTGGTGCGCTTCTCGGCATTGGGGGATGTGGCGATGACTCTCCCGGTGGTATATTCCCTCGCCCGGCAATATCCGGACGTGGAGATTGATTTCGTGACCACCCCATTCTTCGCCCGGCTATTTCTCAATCCTCCGGCGAATCTCACGCTGCGCCCTGTCGATCTGAAGAAGGATTACCACGGAGTGAAGGGCACACTACGCCTGCTACGCTATCTGTCGTCGCTAAGACCGGACTATGTCGCCGACCTTCACAACGTGTTCCGCAGTTGGATAATCGACAGATGGTTCCAATTGAAGGGTTTGAAGGTGGTCATGGTCGATAAGATGCGCGGCGAACGCAAGGCGGCAATCTCGCAGAAGGCTCCGCAGCCATCATTCTTCTCACGTTATGCCGACGTGTTCGCGAAATTGGGATTCCCTGTTGACGTCACCTTCACCACCCTCTTCTCCGACGGACTGCCCACCACGACCATTGAGCCGGAACATCCCGCCGTAGGCATCGCTCCCTTCGCAAGATATGCCAACAAGACTTATCCTCTGCATCTTGTGAAGCGTGTGGCGGAAATGCTGACCGCCAACGGCATCCACGTCTATCTTTTCGGCGGACGGGGTAAAGAGGCTGAGGAATTGCAGCGTCTTGCCGACTCCACACCCGGATGCACGTCGCTCGCCGGACGCTTCCCGATAGAGGAGGAGCTTCCCCTTATGGGAAAGATGGACGTGATGGTAAGCATGGACTCCGCCAATCAGCACATGGCGTCGCTATGCGCCACACCGGTGGTGAGCATCTGGGGTAGCACAACGCCGGAATGTGGATTCATGCCCTACCGACAGGATCCAGACAATGCGCTCTGTCTGCGCCTCGATTGCCAACCATGCTCAATAGCCGGCAAACCGGAATGTCCGCTCGCCACTCTCGCTTGCATGAACAATCTGCTCCCCGAAACAGTGGCAAATAAAATATTATCATTAATCAAGCAATGAACATCCTGAATTATCTCATCCTCATACTGGCGATGTGGAGTTGGTGTGTGCTTTTTTTCTGGCTCATACAGAAACCGGTGTTCGGATTTCTAAATAAAAAGTCATGCACTGCGACAATCACTCCGCAAGCTATCTCCCGCGTGTATCTGAAAGGGGCGGTCAGCGATTTCATAATAGCATCCTATCTTACCGCCATACCCATATTGACAGGACTTGTCCATACCCTATACCCCTCATTTGATCTCCGTTGGGTGCTCACTCCCTACTCCATAATTATCGGCATAGCCGTAGGACTGATCTGCATCGGCGATACCGGACTCTATGCCTTCTGGCAATCGAAAATCGACGCATCCGTATTCTCTTATCTGCGTCATCCGAAAGGGGCATTCGCCAGCGTGTCATATTCATATCTTGCGATAGCCATTCTGTCGGCGTGCATCGTAGCTGCGATATTCGCATGCGGCTGGATTCTTATCATCTCTGAAGCCCAACGCCACACACTCCTCGCTCCTCTACCGACCTGGCAACTTGCCGCAGCACCGATATTATGTATCCTTCTGCTTGGATGCGGCTTCCTCATCATACGGGGATTGAAGATTCGCCCCAACAATCCAAGCGTGGTCTATTTCAGCCCCATACCCTTCTTCAACCATTGGGCACTGAACCCCATCTACAATATGATATACTCTCTCGGTACCCGCAACGAGTTTAAGGGACGCTTCGTGGCATTCGACGACAAGGAATGTTCCGACCTCTTCACCCCACTCTTCCCTACCGACGGCTCTCCGCAGACAAAGCTGCTGAACACCGACCGTCCCAACATACTGACAATAGTATGGGAGAGCTTCGGAGGTAAATTCTGCGGGGCTATCGGGGGTAAGGCAGACGTCACCCCGGAGTTCAACCGACTGGCGGAGGATGGAATCCTTTTCACCAACTGCCGCGCAAGCTCCTTCCGCACCGACCGCGCCCTGCCGGCTATCTTCTGTGGACTCCCGGCTCAACCCACTACAAGCATAATCCGTTATACCCGTAAACTTGCAAATCTCCCGGCTTTACCCGCCGACTTGCGCGACAAGGGGTATGACACGGTGGCTGTACATGGAGGCGACCTCACCATCATGCACAAATCAGACTTTTACCTCTCTTCCGGACACACCCGTATAGTGGCTCAGAAAGATCTGCCTAAGAATCTTGATGAGGATAAATGGGGCATACATGATGCTCCTGTGGCAGACTGGGTATATGACGAGGTGATGCGTCTGTCGGAGAAGAGGAATCCTTGGCTCCTGTCGCTACAGACATTAAGTTCGCACGAGCCTTTCACCGTGCCCTACAACCGTCTACCTGATCCCGCCGAAAATTCAATGGCATATACCGATTCCGCTGTAGGGTCGCTCATAGACCGACTGAAACAGACCCCGGCATGGAAGAACCTGCTTATTGTAGTGGTGGCAGACCATGGTCTGAATCTCGGAGAGGTGTCGTCCATACGCGACAGTTTCTCCCACATACCGATGCTCTGGACCGGCGGAGCGGTGAAAGAACCGATGAAAATCGACACGATAATGTCGCAGACCGACCTTGCCGCCACACTGCTCGGTCAGTTGGGACTTCCACATTCCCACTACCCTTTCAGTCGCGACATACTCGCCGACACCTACACCGTGCCCTCCTCGTTCCATACGTATCCCAACGGATTCCTATTTACCGACTCATCCGGATTCACCGACTTCGACAACGACTCCGGAATGGCCCTATACGGGTCAGCCGACGCCAATCGCGAAAGACGCGGCAAGGCTATTCTCCAGACTCTTTTCAGGTATCTCGACAAGCTCTGACATGACAATGAAACCTAAAATCACGTTCATCCCTCTCCGGCTACTCATAAATCTGCTGTGGGTCTATCTGACGTATATCATCTGCCAGATAGCCTTCGTGCTTGAAAACCTCAGCACATTCTCCTCCTCACTGACACCGGCATCCTGCCTTGACTTCTTCATAGGTGGACTCCATTTCAGCACCTCGGCAATATGCTATACCAACATACCCTTCATGCTGCTGTTCCTCACGGCGGCATTCCTCCCGAAGCTGAAACCCGTCTATCTCGCAATCGTTAAATGGCTCTTTGTTATAGTCAACGGATTGTGTGCCATCATCAACCTTGCTGACGCCACCTTCTTCTCCTTCCGCCTGCAACGCACCACAGCTGCCTTCTTCTCTGAATTTCAAGGGGAAGGGAATCTGATGAAGATCGGGGGCATGGAAATGGTGTCGCACTGGTATTTCATAATACTTGCCGTCGCGATATTCTATCTTCTCGCCCGATTATACATGCGTCCGGTTCATCCCTACCACCGTTCGCCGGCATACTACATCGCCAACGGTCTGTCGGTGGTCATCATAGGGATGCTGTACGTCTCCGGCATGAGAGGATCAAGCATATTCGCAAAAGCCACACGTCCCATCTCCGTGAACGATGCGTTCCGCTACACCACCTCACCAACAGAAGCCGGGATAGTGCTCAACACCCCCTTCACCATACTGCGCACCATGAGCCGCCGTTCACTCCCCACTCCCGAATATTTCCAATCGGATGAGGAATTAGCTGCCATATATACACCGCTACACACTCCTGCCAGCACTCCCGACTCCGTTGGCACACCGAAAAAGAAGAATGTGGTCATACTGATTATGGAGAGCTTTGCGAAAGAGTTTATGGGCTACTACAACCGAGGACTTGACAGCGGCACCTACAAAGGCTACACACCCTATCTTGATGCCATGGTCGACAGCTGCATGTGGTTTGACGAAACTATCGCCAACACATTCTACAGCATCGACGCACCTCCGGCAGTGCTTGCCTCAATACCACGCGCGGAGTCGCCATTCGTGGTGTCGACACATTCCGTCAACTCAATCAACTCCCTTGCCTCTGAATTGAAGAATATAGGCTACTCTTCTGCCTTCTTCCATGGTGCCCCCGATGGCTCACTGGGTATAGAATCCTTCACCAAACAAGCAGGATTTGACAGCTATTTCGGTCAGGAGCAGTTCTATGAGGATAGCCGTTTCGGTGGTAAGGAGGAGTTTGACGGCACATGGGGTATATGGGACGAACCGTTCCTGCAATATTTCTGCGCCAAGCTTGGGGAGATGAAGCAACCGTTCATCGGGTCGGTCTTCACACTCTCATCCCACCATCCCTTCAAGGTGCCGGAGAAATATAAGGATGTCTTCACTGACGAGGGTGAGTTTGAGCTTCACAAGGCTATCAAATATTCCGACTATGCCCTCCACCGTTTCTTCGAGACGGCACGCAAACAGGCGTGGTTCGGTAATACAATATTCGTAATCTGTGCCGACCATACGAGCAGCAAGCGCACTCATGTCGAGTATAAGAATGAGATGGGTAATTTCCGTATTCCGATCCTTATCTATGACCCCTCCGGAGATCTGCCACGCGGACGTCAACCCGGTATCATGCAGCAGATCGACATAATGCCCACATTGCTCAATCATATAGGTTATGACCGTCCATATATCGCTTTCGGCAAGGATGTACTGCACACCGCCCCTGAGGATACATGGGCTGTCAACTGGAACGACCTCCCGACGTATATCAAAGGGGATTACCTTATGATTCTCGACGGAGATAAGGTGAAAGGGATGTACAACTACAAGACCGACCCCGACAGTAAGCTCAACCTCTACGGCAAAGGTCTACCGGAAGAGAAGGATATGGAGACCCATCTGAAAGCCTTCGTACAATCCTACCTCTCCCGAATGAACACCGATAACGTCACCGTAAAAAAGTAAATCATGGATAATGCCAACCATACACTTTCCGAATTACCGACTCTGAATATCAACTCTATCGGCTTCGACGCTAAACGCGCTGTGCTCAACTATTCCGGATTGGGCAACTATTCCCGTCTGGTGCTGGAACTTATAGCCAACCGTTTTCCGACAGCTGAGATGCGTCTCTTCACACCGAAAGTGAAGGAAAACCGATTGTTACAACCGATTCTCCAACGACCAAACGTATCGATAGAGACTCCCGACACCATATTCGGACGAATGTTTGGCAGCCTTTGGAGGTCGCGCGGCATGACATCGCAGATCAAACGCTTCAATCCTGACCTGTTTCACGGACTCTCCAACCAACTTCCCGTAGGCATTGACAAGACCGGCATCCCAAGTCTCGTCACTATCCATGACGTGATATTCATACCTCATCCTGAGTTTTACCATCGTCCCGATGTGGAGATTTACAAACGACATTTCCATCGTTCGGCAAATCTTGCCACCCGAGTAATGGCTATCAGTGAATGCACAAAACGTGACCTTATCCATTATTTCAATATACCGGAAGAGAAAATCGACATAGTGTATCAGGGGTGCGACAACTCCTTCTATATGCCTGTCACTAAAGAGAGACTTGACGATGTGCGTAAGCGTTATGCCCTTCCGGAACGTTACATCGTCGGGGTCGGCACCATCGAACGACGTAAGAACCAGTTGCTCGCAGTCAAGGCACTCCCCTCCCTCCCATCCGACATATCACTCGTGCTTGTTGGGCGTCCTACCGATTACGTCAAGGAGATTCAGAAGGAGGCAACTCGTCTTGGTGTATCCGATAGACTAAAACTGATACATGGAGCTGATTTCAAGGATTTTCCGGCATTCTATTCCGGTGCAATACTCTCCTCCTATCCATCGCATTATGAAGGGTTTGGCATCCCTGTGATTGAATCTATTGCATCAGGCACTCCCGTTGTGGCAGCTACCGGTTCATGTCTTGAAGAGGCAGGCGGTCCGGGTGCGCTCTACGTCACACCACAATCCACCGATGAATTTATAGATGCAGCCCGTGCGATAATATCCGACACATCGCTGCGCGATTCTCTCGTGGCAAACGGACAGAAATATATCAAACGTTTCTCTGCTGAAAATTTCACGAAAGGGCTGCTCGACTCTTACGCCCGTACCCTCGGCAGCTAAACACACATATATACCCTTAACCCATCATTATGAAAGAAACCGTTCAGACTCCATATTCTATATTCATTCCAACCTGGAATAATCTTGAAATGCTTAAGCTTTGCATCAAAAGCATTGAGCAAAATTCCGCTGCCAAGCACGAAATACTAATCCACGTCAACGACGGCTCCGACGGCACTCTGGAGTGGGTAACGGAAAAAGGCTATAAACATACCCACAGTAAGGAGAATATCGGAGTGTGCTGGGCTATGAACTCCCTCCGTTCGTTAATGACAACCGATTATGTGGTCTATATAAACGACGACATGTATATGTGTCCCGGCTGGGACACTGCTATTGATGAAGAGATACGCAAGCAGCCGAATGATTTCTGGTATCTTACCTCAACCATGATTCAACCCCGTCCTCATTATACAAGAAAATTAAGTGTGCAAGTTGGTGATTACGGAACGTCAGTAACCACTTTTGATGAAAAACGACTGTTGGAAGAGTTTACAAAATATAAAACCATCGATTGGCAAGGAGCAATGCTTCCTCCGACTATCGTACACCGCAAGGTATGGGATCTTGTCGGCGGCTACAGCATTGAATACTATCCCGGGATGGCATCAGATCCTGATTTTAATGCAAAACTTTGGTTGGCAGGAGTGAGGACATTCAAAGGGATTGGCAACAGTCTTTGCTATCATTTCATGAGTGTATCCGTAAACCGGATTACACAAAACCGGGGATACTTGCAATTTCTAAGGAAGTGGGGTGTGACATTAAGAGCATTCTATAAATATTTCCTACATGCCGACTTGCCTTGGGGTGAAGAGACTGAAACTTCTGAATCCGTCATAAGGAGGGAGAAACTAAGATGTAAGTTTAAAAGATTCATCACATCATTCAAAAACTTCAGAGGATTGGATCTTTGGAATAATTTTGGATAAAATCATCTTATAAGTCATCAAATTGATGTTGTCTTAACTTCAGTTAACTCACAACTTAGATTTCTGACTTATTACTGATTGATATATCGCCTGCATCTCCGCAAAGAACTTAGGATAAGAGAATTTTGATTCAAACGTCAACCTGGCATTTCTCCCCATCCTACTTCTCAACTTCTCATCCATCAGCAATTTCCGTATGGCAGCAGCCAACTGCTCCGGGGATGAGGGGGACACAAGCATTCCATCCTCTCCATTTGTGATTATTTCCGGCTGTGCCCCATTGTCAGACGCAACCACCGGTACACCCTGCGACATAAATTCAATTATAGTGAGACCAAAAGCCTCTATGCAAATAGATGGAGCCACCCCGACGTAGGCATCAGCAATCGAGGGGTAGACATCCCTCTTATGCCCTTCCCATACAATCTTATCCGCCACTCCATATCTTTCACTCATCTCGCCAAGATATGACATATAGTCGGCATCACCGGTGCCTACCACATGCAACATGAACGGTATATCCTTAAGCAAAGAAATGCTATTTATCAACACCTCAATCCCCTTATCCTCACAAACCCTACCGGTATAAACAATTTTAGGCAAACATCCATCCTGTACATGCATGTCTGCATCTACCTTTTTCGGAACAATCACACTGTTGTAGACCACGGCAGTCTGCAACATCTTTATCTTTGGTGTCGGTTCAAGGAATATCTTCTTTATTATTTCCGAGACAAATATTATCTTATCAATCCTGCCATAAATAAACGACCAGAATGCCGAGGTGTGGGCTTTCTTACGGAAATGGAGTGTAGTAACCACTTTCACGTTCTTGTTGCGGCACAGGCTCTTGGTTCTGACCGCAGTAATCGCATTCTTGAAATTATGCGCATGTATTATCACGTCATCCTCCGAATGTCTGCCTATATAATTTGCAAGTTTCACAGGACTGATGAAATCCAACACACCATTTAATCTCAATCTTCCCACCTCAAATCCGTTTTGTATAAATGGAGAGTCGGTAAGAGGATGACCTTTCGTGAAAATAGCCACATTTTCTCCAGATTTCCTTTGAGCAATAGCCAAATCAAGAATATAGCGTTCAACGCCTCCCCAAATCTTATTTGATGATAAATGGATTATTTTCATGTCTGTTTCAATAAGTATTGCTCTGCCTGCTGAAGTACATCTTCAAGATAACGGCCATTCTTCAGCCTTTCATTTACCCTCTCTACATTCCCAACCATCTCCCTATATTCATCCGCCGTAATCATCGATAGCCGGGATTCAAGGTTCCTCAAAGAATCCACGCATATACCAAGATGATTATCCTTTATAAATTTAGCTCTTCCACCCTTACTCCAGACCACAACAGGGGAATTGCAACGGAAATATAATGAGATCTTATGCGGGTTGTTATATTCCATATACTCCCCTATCTTGCCGATCCCGAAGTCAAGCGAAGTGCCATACCACGACAATCCGAAATCTCCTTTATGCGACTTCATCAGATCCGTATCTTTCGCAAAACCTTCGAAATGCAGATTCGGCAATTCAGCAAGCAGATCTTCCGATGGTGAGTGTCCATACAGATAAATATCCCTTTGAGGCATAATCCTTGCGAGATCATAGATATATCCATACGTAGCAGGAGAAAGATCACCTACATAGAAAAGTGAATAATTCCGATCAACCACTTCATGAGCCTTACCGGATGCTCCATGTATATAGTCCATTATCTCATAATCAATCATCTTCACCCGGCAACCATGCGATGAGAGCCATTCCCTCATTCTGTGATTATGGGTCAGCAACACGTCACATTGGTTAAGACGACAGATTTCCTCTTCCGGTGTCAATGTCTTCTCTCTGAAAGATGACAGGTCATGAATCAGACAAACTATCTTTGCCCCCTTCTTATGCGACACCCCGCAAATCTCATCAAAACCGATCTTCATTGGATATTGCAATACAATCATATCTCCCGGACGGATTGACCGGAGAGCCTTTCTATAACTGACATAATTCTTTATGCCATGATATATCCCATTATGACAGACGGATTGCGGCAGACCGATATTGACAAAACCCAATCTATCCATGACTGTCTCTATGTCGGTGCGTGCAATACTTCCGCCACAATCCAACTTCTTATAATTTCGCGATATATATACTTTTCTCGTGATTTTAATCATGGATATGGGAATTGAGTTATGGCAATGATTATTCATCAAGGAGGTCGGGACGTAGACGACGTGTGCGTTCCAGACTCTGCTCATGACGCCATTCGGCTATCTTTGCCTCATGTCCTGACAGGAGAATATCAGGCACTTTCCAACCGTTGTAGTCTGCCGGACGTGTATAAATCGGCGGGGCAAGAAGATCATCCTGAAACGAATCGGAGAGTGCGGATTGTTCATCACCTATCGCACCGGGTATCAGACGGACTATGGCATCCGTCATAACGAGTGCAGGGAGTTCACCACCGGTCAACACATAATCGCCGATTGAGATCTCCTTCGTCACGAGATGTTCACGTATCCTGTAGTCCACACCCTTGTAATGACCACAGAGCACTATCAGATTCTCTGCCATCGACAGACCGTTTGCCATCTTCTGATTGAAAGTCTCCCCGTCGGGCGATGTGAATATCACCTCGTCATATTCGCGCTCCCTTTTCAAAGCATTTATGCAAGCCTCCACCGGCTGCACCTTCATCACCATACCGGCTTCACCTCCAAATGGATAATCATCCACCTTACGGTGCTTATCATCGGTATAATCACGAAGATTGTGCACGACAATCTCAGCCAACCCCTTATCCTGAGCCCGCTTAAGTATCGAGCAACCTAACGGAGACTCAAACATCTCCGGAAGCACTGTCAATATATCGATCCGCATTGAATTTATACCATTTTAGAATTTAATTACAAAAATAACACTATTTTTCCATATTACCACCATCCTCACCCCGCATCCCCATTTATTTACACAAAAACAGCAAGCTCACCACTTGAAATATAGATAAGTTTATTGATATTCCACCATGACATACACCATTTCAAAGGTCATTGCAGTCACAACAGGATGCCACTATTCCGTTGACTTCCACAACAACGGAAATCTGTTATCCAAAAATATTTGCACGAAAACATACTTTATCTCTGTATTATTAGTACATAAAGTACGTTTTCACGCAAGATGCCATTTATAGCCAATCAAACGTTTACCTCAAATAAAATTGATATGTGGCTTACTCTGATTTTCCATATTACCACCATCCTCACCTCGCATCCCCATTTATTTACACAAAAACAGCACGCACACCGCTTGAAATCTCTCATCAGTCATAATGAAACCCCATTACTCTATCTTCGGGTTTACATATTTCCTTTAAAATCTTAGCCATTTTATTGTATAGTTTTAATATTGCTGGTTACTTAAGTGAGTGGGACAAGACAATGTTTGCAAAATATTTGAGATAAAATTCAAACTCTTTGGAATATAATGCCCCATACCGGAGACAAATATTAAGTTTTTTATAGTCTCAAAAAATTAGTAAGAACTTAAATATCCCAAAGATATAATAATAATCATCAATCACTTACAAACAAAATCAATGCCATTTAATTAATCTGAATATTTAATTGCTAAAATTTATTTAGAATCATAATGTTAGTTAATAATTTTACGGAGGATCAAAAAAAATTTAACTACAAACCAATAATTAGAAAAAATATCATGGAATTAAGCAATTCACTGACAAAACGGTTGTCTACAATATTGGCAACCATGTCACTTGTTGTTTTCATGTCAGCAGCACAAAAACATCAAGTTGGTAAAAGTATCAGCAAAGATTTATTTGGTATCTTTATTGAAGATTTGAATTATACTGCCGATGGAGGGCTATATGCAGAAATGGTACAGAACCGTTCATTTGAGTATTCACCATCTGATGTAGATTTACATGAGTATCATAAAAAAGGACAATGGCATCCATTCACGGCTTGGGAATTTTTAAAAGTCGGGAATGCAATTGCTACGTTGTCGTTAGAAACAGAGAAACCACTTAATGCCAATAACAGGCATTATGCTTCGGTAGATATATTCACAGTTGGACAGCAAGGCGCCGGATTACGTAATAACGGTTATAATGGTATGGTAGTTCGCATAGGTGAATCGTATGATTTATCCGTTTTCCTACGAGCAAAAAATGATGGCCAAGTTTGTGTCCGTTTGGTAGAACGTGATTCTGTTCTTGCCGAGGATATTATAGATATTGACACCTCCGACTGGCGCAAATATGAAACTACTCTCACTCCAAACAAGAGCAGTGAACAGGCAGCAGTAGAAATCCTATTTTTACAAGAAGGTCGTGTAGACATTGACATGCTTTCTCTATTTCCTCAGAATACGTTCAAAAATAGGAAAAACGGACTTCGTGCCGATATAGCTCAGGTATTGGCAGACCTCAATCCAGCTTTCATGCGTTTTCCCGGAGGATGCCTCACTCATGGAGACGGACTGAATAACATCTATAAATGGAAGCACACCATCGGACCGGTGGAACAGCGAAAGGAGGACTATAATATATGGAACTACCGCCAATCCATGGGACTTGGATTTTATGAATATTTCCAGTTGTGTGAAGATATAGGAGCCAAGCCACTACCTGTATTGGCAGCCGGAGTAAGTTGCCAAAATTCAGCACGGTTACGAGGAACGGGGCAGCAGACCATTCCGATAGAAGATATGGACGAGTATGTACAGGATATGTTGGATTTGATAGAATGGGCTAATGGAGATATAAATACCACATGGGGACGCATGAGAGCAGAAGCAGGACATCCCGAACCTTTTCATCTGGAATACATAGGCATAGGCAATGAGGACCATATAACGCAAGACTTCAAAGAACGATTCTTAATGATTCAGAAGGCCATCAAACTCCACTATCCTGAAATCAAAGTAGTGGGTACAGTTGGGCCCGGTCCCGATGATTGGGATTGGAAAGAGGGTTGGGCATTTGCCCGTGAGACAGCCCCAGATCTCGTAGATGAACACTATTATCGTCAGCCACAATGGTTTCTTGACAACCTACATCGTTATGACAATTATGACCGTACTCAGTCTAAAGTTTATGTAGGCGAATATGCCAGTCAAGGTAACACCATGCTAAATGCTATTGCTGAAGCGGCTTATATGACAGCGTTGGAGCGCAACGGTGATGTGGTGTCTCTTTCATCCTATGCCCCATTGCTGGCGCGAATCGGGAATACTCAATGGAATCCTAATTTGATTTACTTTGATAAGACAAATGTTTATCCTACTGTAAATTATTATGTACAGCAACTTTTTGCCAATCATCGAGGAGATACATATATCAGCAATGTGGTGAAGGGGATTGAAACCGCCTCGTGCGTCCGCGATAGCAATACAAAGAAAGTCATGGTAAAGCTCGTGAATACCACTGACAGCATAGTGGATGTTCAGGTAAATCTCGGTTCTCAAAAAATCCGTTCATATAACGCCGAGGTTGCTGTGTTGTCAGGCAAACGTGACCATAAGAACGGTCAGGGCAAGCATTTGGAAACAGACGTAAGGCCAATCGTAGGTAAAGAGAAGCTATCTCGGAAATTCATGCGTAAATTACCACCTTATTCTTTAACAGTCATAACATTTAAATAATAATGAGAAAATTGTATTCTTTTTTTGTCTTGTTGCTATATCTGTCAACAGCTGTTGCTCAACAATGGCCCAAGTGCATCCTTGCTGGAGATTATCCTGATCCCAGTGTCATGCGCGAAGGTAATGATTTTTATATGACACACTCTCCATTCGTCTATCAGCCGGGATTCCTTATATGGCATTCCAACGACTTGATGAATTGGCGCCCTGTGGGTAGAGCTCTTGAACAATGGGATGGGTCAGCTATGGCTCCTGACTTGTTGAAATATAAAGATAAATACTATATATATTTCCCTTCCAATGGCACTAATTATGTCACATGGGCTAAAGACATACGTGGACCATGGAGTGACCCTATAGATTTAAAGGTCAACGGAATCGACCCCGGACATGTGGCTGACCAACATGGCAACCGCTACCTATTTATAAATAAAGGTGAGATGATTCGACTTGCTCCAGATGGACTGAGCACTATAGGTAAAAAAACAACGGTGTACGATGGATGGGAAATTCCGAAACAATGGGTCACTGAAGGAAAATGGCCCGAAAATTATTTGGAATCGCCTAAAATCATCTATCGGGATGGCTACTACTATCTTACTTGTGCAGAAGGTGGTACTGCCGGACCTGCCACAAGCCACATGGTGGTAAGTGCACGTAGCCGATCTTTGGAAGGAGGTTGGGAAAACTCTCCTTATAATCCCATTATCCATACTTATAGCAGTCAAGATCACTGGTGGTCAAAAGGACACGGAACGTTGATTGATGATGCAGAAGGAAGATGGTGGATGATATATCATGCTTATGGGAAAGACTACCACACTTTGGGACGCCAAACACTAATTGAACCGATAGAGTGGACTTCTGACGGATGGTTCCGGGCATCGGAAGATAAGTCAGTCAATTTTTCTGAAATTTCAGAATTGCCTGATTTGTCTGATAACTTCCGTGAAGATACGTTGGGTTGGCAATGGAGTTTCTGGAAGGAGAACGCACGAAAATTGGTGAAGGTCGGTAACGGACAAGTGAAAATTCCTGGTAAAGGAACCACTCCTACTGATGGGCGTCTTATGCTAATGACTGCTCAACATAAGAATTACGAAATTGGCGTAACGATGAAGGTCTCCAGAAAAGGGAAAGCCGGATTACTACTGTATTACAGCGAAACAGGATATACCGGTGTTGCCTTTGATGGTTCTAAGTTTTATGTTTATGACGCCGGCAAGTTGATTCGTACAGGAAAAAATCCTTGGGGAAGTAATGTGAAAATAAAGATACACAATTGTGCCAACAAGGTGACAATATATGCCGGCAGCGATGAAAAAGACTGGACTATGCTGGCTGAAAATTTAGACGTGACAGACTTAAACCACAACAAGTTGAAAAATTTCTTTGCTCTACGTCCAGCTCTATTCTCTGCTGGAAAAGGTGATGCTGTGTTCAGTGACTTTAATTATCACGATGCAGTGCCACATGAAAAGGATATGGCAGCTTATTTGATGGTGTACCATTTGGATGAAGATCATGGGTTACACATGGCAATCAGCCGAGATGGTTACTCGTTTACTGCATTGAATGATAACAATCCTGTTATCGCTGGAGACACCATTGCCGACCAGTTAGGAATCCGAGATCCACATATTTACCGTGGGCCTGACGGTGCTTTCTATATGAGCATGACCGACTTGCATGTTTTTGCGCAACGCGACGGCAAACGCAATACGGAATGGGAACGTGATGGCAAAGTCTATGGTTGGGGAAATAACCGTGGGTTGGTGTTGATGAAAAGTTTTGACCTTCTCAATTGGAAGCGCACCAATATCCGTTTTGACAAAATGTCGGCTGCTTGGCAAGAGATTGGCTGTGCGTGGGCTCCGGAAACGATTTTTGATGAAACCACAGGGCGTCTGATGATTTATCTGACAATGAGGCACAAAAATGAGCCTAATAAACTATATTATTGCTATGTCAATGATGAGTATGATACAATTGAGACGATGCCTCAGCAATTATTCCAATATGCCGACGAACGCAAGTCTGCCATTGACGGAGATATCACTAAGTTCGGAAATAGATATATCCTTTCGTATGTGGCGCACGATGTAAACGGAGGTATCAAACTGGCTTACGCCGACCGTCCATCTGGTCCATGGCATTTCGATCCTCGTTGGGTTGATTTCGAGCCTCGTGCCTGTGAAGCTCCTCATGTATTCAAGCGCATAGGAGAAGACAAGTGGGTACTAATGTATGACGTGTATAGTATCACTCCTCATAATTTTGGCTTTATTGAGACATCTGATTTCGATAGTTTTACTAATCTCGGACGATTTAATGAGGGCGTAATGCGTACTACAAACTTTACTTCACCCAAGCATGGTGCCGTAGTTCATATTACAGAACAAGAGGCTCGTTCTCTTTGCAAGAAGTGGAGAATAGATTACGATACACTTCCGTTACATTCAAAATAGAAATTGTCTCCTTTTGAATCTACAACTTAAATTCGGCAATAAATTTGATTTATTGCCGAATTTATTTACACAAAAACAGCAAGCTCACCACTTGAAATCCCGTTTTTTATATACCTTTGTGATTGGAATATAAGTGACGTATAAATCATTAAATCATACTACCATGTGTACGGAAAGATACATACATCCGTTTACAGATTTCGGGTTCAAAAAGATATTCGGTTCTCTGGAGAACAAGCATCTTCTCATAAGGATTCTTAATGACCTGCTTGAATGTAATGACCCGATTGAGGATCTGACCTACATAGATCCAAAGGAACTCGGAGTTCCCTCTATCTACTACATGTCTATATATTATATGTGCTGCCAGACAAACTCTGGTGCGCGTATAATCGTCAATATACAGAACATGTATCCAGATTTATTTAAGAACCGAAGTTTCTACTATTCAAATTTCTCAATATTGGAGTCTGTAAATAAGAGTGAGTGGAGTTATAACCCGCCGCCGATTTATACCATAATATTTATGAACCACTATATGCAGCAGTTCTGCGATGACCCGGAACCGAAACATACGGCAAGGATATGTGATGTAAGCAACGGACGGGTACTGTATGACAAACTGACATACGTCTACATCGAGATGCCAAAGGTGGTGAAGCCATTGGAGGAACTGGGAAATCCTGTGGAAAGATGGCTTTGGGCAATAAAGAACATGAACGATCTCGATGAATATCCGGAATCACTGAAGGATGAGATATTCCGTGAACTGTTCAGGGTATCAGAGATATATGCATTCACCAAGGAGGAGCGTATGGCTTATGAGGAGAGTCTCAAGAATATGCGCGACTGGAACAACATACTCAACACCGCCGTCAAGAAAAGTCATGAAGAAGGGAAAGAGAAAGGACGGGAAGAAGGACTACAAGAAGGACGGGAAGAGGAACGGAGAATACTTGCCAAACAGATGATTGCAGCAGGTCTGTCAATAAGCAAGGTTGCTGAAATCACCGGACTCTCTACTGAAACAATCGAGAATCTATAATTTCCACATATAGATTCAAAAGATTTAAAAGATTTTTTCAAATGATATAATGAAGTTGTCTAAACTTCAATCTTTTAAATCTATATGCAAAAAGGGACGGCAGGCTTCGCGCCTGTCGCCCCTGTCTATTTCAGGTAAGCATTATTTTCGGATCAATCGATCTCCTCGTCTGCCTCGTAGCCACCCATCTCACGGATAGCATTCTTAAGCATCACATACTGCTGGAAGAGGTGGTTTACAGGCACCTCACCCTTAGTGTAGTCATGCATCGGGCTCTTGAGGAAGAAGCTGAGGAAACGCTGTGTGCCATAACGGCCAGCACGCATGGCGAGGTCGCTCAGAAGCACGAGGTCAAGACACAACGGAGCTGCGAGGATTGAATCGCGGCAGAGGAAGTTGATCTTGATCTGCATCGGATAGCCCATCCAGCCGAAGATGTCAATGTTGTCCCAACCCTCTTTATTGTCATTGCGCGGAGGATAGTAGTTGATACGCACCTTGTGGTAGTACTGTGTATCCTCGTCATTGCCATGACCATAGAGATCGGGCTGCTCCTCAGGCACGAGAATAGACTCGAGAGTAGAGAGCTTGCTGACCTCTTTTGTGCGGAAGTTAGCCGGCTCGTCAAGCACGAGACCGTCGCGGTTGCCAAGGATGTTGGTTGAGAACCATCCGTTCAGACCGAGGCAGCGAGTGCCGATGATCGGAGCGAAACCGGATTTCACGAGAGTCTGACCGGTCTTGAAGTCCTTGCCGGCGATAGGCATCTTTGTCTTCTCTGCGAGCTCCCACATAGCCGGGATATCTACAGTAGTGTTGGGAGCACCCATGATGAAAGGGCAACCCTCCTGAAGAGCGGCGTATGCATAGCACATTGAAGGAGCAATATTCTCCTTGTCGTCAGCCTTCATTGCAGCCTCAAGAGCCTCAAGAGTGCCATGAACCTCATCGTTAACCGGAACGTACACCTCAGTTGAAGCCGCCCAGAGCACAACCACGCGGTCAACGCCAGTCTCCTTCTTGAAGTTGCGGATATCTTCACGAAGCTGCTCAGCCATATCCCAACGATCCTTGCAATCCTTCACGTTATTGCCGTCAAGACGCTTTGCATAATTCTTATCGAAAGCAGCCTTCATAGGCTTGATAGCCTCCAATTCAGCCTGAAGAGGAAGGATATCCTTAGCCTTCAGCACCTCTGCATTGACAGCAGACTCAAATGCGTTCTCAGGATAAACGTCCCATGCGCCAAACACGATGTCGTTGAGATCTGCGATAGGAACTATGTCTTTATAATGGAGATATTTCTTGTCTTCGCCACGACCGATACGGATCTTGTCGTACTGGGTCATTGAGCCGACAGGCTTTGCAAGCCCTTTACGTGCTGCGAGCACACCTGCCATGAAAGTTGTGGAAACGGCGCCGAGGCCTACTACAAGCACACCAAGTTTTCCTTTAGGTGCTTCAGCTTTTTGTGTTGCCATAATTATCTTTAATTGTGTTTTTGTTCTGATTCAATTTAGGGAATCCTCATTCCATCACGGACCATCCGTGACAGACGATTCTCCAGAGGGCAAAAAAAGATGCTCCGCTTTTAGAGAAGCACCCTCTTCCAAATCGCGCCGTAAAATTACAGGCAATTTTACATTCCACAAAACTATTTATCTAAAAATATACTACCCTAATTCTTAAAGTTTCTAAACAAGTAGTCAATTTATATAATTTGTGTTAATTTTATATCAATTCAAACAAATTTAGTTAAAATAAATCAATTAGGCATAAGGCAATTTCTCACCTAAAAAATCAAAAAAACGGGAATCGGCAAAGACCGACTCCCGTCTATATTTTCGCAAGAAATAGTATGATTTAGATTCCGGCTCATCGGAATCCGGATCATATCAGGCATCCAATAAGACACCGAGTCCCTCATCAAGACTACGGATTATATTCGGATGGAAGGTGTCGTCCTCCTCTTTAGTCCAGCCCTTCCCCTTGATCCACATCACCTGGCAACCTGCCTTCTCAGCAGGGATGATATCCTTGGAATAGCTGTCGCCAAACACGAGCACCTCTTCCGGCTTAAACCCAAGAGCCTCCACACCGAGGGTGAATATCTTCGGGTCAGGCTTCCTGACGCCGACAACGGCACTCTCTATAATCTTCTTGAAATAGCCATCTATGCCGAAATCCTTCAGCACAGTCTCCACATTACCGTAGAAATTGGAGACGAGCACCATCGGATACCTCTTCGCAAGCACATCAAGCACACTCTTCGCACGCTCCACACTCGCCTTAGCCGAGGCATAGCATATCTCCGCCACTCTCTTCGCCGTAGGCTCCACCTGTTCGGGCGGGAACTGACCAAGCTCTGCAAGACGCTGAAGCTCTATCTGCATCTTTATATCCAGAAGGTCGTGGAAATTGTGATGCGGAAGGATATGAAGGGTGCGGGCAAGCTCCCTCTCGGCATACACATACACCTCGCGGAACACCTCTTTATCCACCTTCACTCCCGCCTGCTGCCAGGCTGCCCATATCACCTCACTCCAATGGTCGCCACCGGTGTCGATGGTGCCGCCATAATCAAAGATAATACCCTTAATTTTCTTGACGTCAATATTCATGATACTTTCATGTTGTGTATTTAAGCAGGCATCATTTCTTGGAAAGTTCCGTCACGAAATTCCTGCATATTCTTTCATGACGGCACATCATATATATTAAAACGCCGTTGAGCACCGTGAGTTCGAAAGCGAAGTAAAGCCACGGCATACGGAATATCAGAATAGCTGCAAAAAGGGCGAAACTGCGGGTGTTGAACGACAATATATTCGTGTATTTCATCAGCGGCTTGCTCTTGGCGCGGAACGCATCGCGGAACGACTGAGGCACCTCGTTGCCATACTTCTCCTTTAGCACGGCACGCAATCTCTGCATCCATGGGGTGCGCTTCTCCTGACCCACCGTATAGTTGGTATAGAACGCGAGAGTCAGTTTCTGCCAGAAATCATGCTTCCATGAGAGGGAATGGAATTTCTTCCACAGTTCCGACGCACTGTCAAGTTCGCTACCCTCCTTCCCCTTCAGGAAATAGAGATGGAACTGACGGTAATAGTCAGCCATGGCAGCCTGCGTGGCATGGAAAAGACCGGTCACCACTGCCATTACCCATATTACCCAATGGTGTGCGCTGAAAAACTCGCTCGTCACATTCTCACGAAGGCATATCGCAACGTATATGGCGGCAAACCACAGGTCGCCGCTCACGCCGTCGAGTATACGCCCTATGCGGGAATATTGCTTCGTCATACGTGCCAGCTGACCGTCGGCACTGTCGAACGAGTCCGCCCACACGAGAAGAAGCACGCCGAGAAGGTTTATCCATATATTATTGTAATAGAATGCCACTCCGGCACCCACTCCGAGAAATATGGAGGCTATCGTTATGGCGTTGGGCGTGATGCCAAGTCTCTTAGCCAAGAGAGCCCAGGCATATCCTATAGGACGATAGAATATGAGGTCGAACGTCTCCTCCGTGTCCATCGACTTGAGGGAGTCCTTGAAACTCGGTTTCTTCTGCTCCCCTGCCGCATTATTATTTACGCTCATCTCTTCCTCCACTTTTTAATTGCGTTAAGCACACACTTCGCGATATAAGGCGCAGCCTCCTGACGACAGGGTGCGAAACTGGGCCAGTCATTGAAGTCGATTATCCTTATCGTGCCATCGGGATCAACGATGCAGTCGCCGCCATATATCTTTACGTCGAGGATATCCGATGCACGCTGGCACATCATCTTCAGCTCTTCCTCATCAAATTTCAATCCGCGGCTCTTGCCGTTGACAGCCTCATAGCCATACTTGCTGTGCCCCTCGTCAAAGGGATAGAACCAATAGAAGAAGGGCTGACCGCTGACTCCATAGAATTTTATAAGGTCTCCCACAAGATGACGGTTGATGACCGCACGCTTTATGCCACGGTAGAAATATTCATGCACCACCTCCTGGGCCTCCTCCGGATGGCGGCAATAGCTGACGTCCTCCTTATGCATGGCATGAAAGTCGCCGCGTTTTATCCAGCATGATGAGAACCCCGCCTCCTTCAGATCATCAATGACATTCTCATTAGTGTTGACAATCAGACTGTCGGGATAAGGTACCTTATTCCCAAGCAATATGCGCGTCATACGCTCACGCGTACAGTTCTCGATGCCGTAGCCCGAATTAATCACGAGTCTGCCCTCATCCTCCAATGATTGCAGCTTCGCAATCGACGACTGCTCACGGCACATGTTGAGCACAATCTGCTCCGTGATATCCTGCTCGCGGAATTGCTCCTCATTATAAATATTGACCACGCATCCGCGCTTGCGCAAATGTTCGGCAGCGGCATTGAATATTGCCGCGTCATTCCCTATATGATTGGGAGAATAGGCACCTGCCCTCATCACTCCCGCTATTTTAATCTCTGCCATATCTATATCAATTACTCACCCTCAAGAAACGCTTCAGCCGAAGCTATATCCGAAGCATGATCCACGTCAACAATCTTATTCATGTCATACGCACGCAGATCAAGCCCCGCAGCCACAAGACTTCTCTGATAGTTGCGCATTCGCCCGACACCATCGGCAAGACACTTTCTCAACACCGGTATCGCGCTCCCGGAGAGTCCGTAGATACCGCCGCTGACGTATTTCACCCCAGCCTGCGGCGCATCGAGGAATGCCGTGATACGGTTGTCATCATCAGTGGCTACATAGAGGGGTTTCTCATCATCAATAAAACCGGTGACTGCCATCATGCCGTCCACCTCCTGCGGGGCAGCAGCATACGCATTGACGTATCGTGCGAAATCCTCCTCTCGGAAAATGGTGTCGACAGTCGTGATTATAAACCGTCCCTTCCCCTCCATCAGGCTCGACAATTCATAAAAACTGTGCATTGAGGTCGGCGTGGTCTTCACCACAAGATTCAACGGACACGGGAGCGACGGAGCAAGCGAACGGAGATATTCAGCCACCTCAGTCATCTCCTCATTGACTATCACGCTCACCGATTCTGCCCCACACTTCACGAATATATCTATCAGACGCCCGATCATCGGTCTGCCACACATCCTGACGAGAGGCTTAGGCAATCCCACCCCCTCCTGTACAAGCCGCGAACCCTGTCCGGCGGCTATGATACCATAATTCATTCTTCTGACGTTTGTTGGTTATCTTTTTCCGACGATTCCAGCTCTTCCTGGCCGGAGTCTGTCGCATTCTTTCCTTTATTTCCGTTACGCATCGGGGCACGCTCTCCCTTCTCCGGACGGTCGGTGCTATACTTCTTCAGCGGGTTGGCAGCCGCCTCATCAAATCTCTTCCGACGACGGAATATGTCGATTGCGGCATATATCGCCTCACGCATGGAAGTGGCATCCGCCTCCCCCTTCCAGGCAATGCCGAAGGCAGTGCCGTGATCGGGCGACGTCCTGACGAATGGCAATCCGGCAGTGAAATTCACCCCCTTCTCTCCAGCAAGGGTCTTGAACGGAGCCAGTCCCTGGTCATGATACATCGACACGATGCCATCGAAGCTAAGATAGTCGCCCATACCGAAGAAACCGTCGGCGGCAAACGGACCGAATGCCATTATCCCATCTTCGAAACAGGCGGCAATCGCCGGGGCAATGATCTCCTGTTCCTCGCTTCCGAGCACCCCGCCATCGCCGGCATGAGGATTGAGAGAAAGCACTGCTAAGCGCGGGCGTGTCAGTCCGAAATCACGTTTCAGAGAATCGGAAAGCGACTCGATCGCCTCTTTCACGCTTTCCACCGTGACGGCAGACGCCACCTTGGCTATCGGCAGATGCGTGCTCACCAACGCCACCCTGAGATCATCGGCAAAGAGAATCATCCTCGCCTTCGCGCCACCACCTATGCGGCTTTCCAGATATTCCGTATGACCGGGGAAGTGGAACGAATCCCCCTGCACAGCCTCCTTTGAGATCGGAGCAGTCACAAGCACATCGATATGTCCCTTCTCAAGAGCCTCCGCAGCAGCCTCCAGTGCTGCCACAGCCGCCTTGCCCGACTCCTCGGTAGGTTCGCCGGGCGTCAGCTGCGGCGGCGTGCCGCACACGTCAACAACACTGATCCTGCCATCCTGGGCATTGGCGGCAGACGCCACCTTTGTCAGCCTGACATCCTCCTGACAGAATTGGCGGCGTGCCTTCTCCGCAATCTGAGGGGAGCCGAAAATCACCGGGGTACACAATTCCCTCATCATCTCATCGGCAAGCGACTTGAGGATCACCTCATAGCCGATGCCGTTTATATCTCCGTGGGTTATACCCACCCTTATCGGTCTTGCCATAATAAATCAACTTTTTTTACCTGCCAACATGCCGCATGCCGCCATTATATCCTCGCCACGTGAGCTGCGGATAGTGGCAGTGACGCCCTTGGAGTTAAGGTAATTCCTGAACATTATCATCCTCTCATCGCTGCTCGGGTGGAGTTCAACGCCGGGTATCGCATGAAACCTGATAAGATTCACCCGGCAGTCAAGACCCTTCAGCAAGCGCAGAAGGAGATCGGCATGAGCGATATCATCATTCACCCCACGCCACATTATATATTCAAGCGACAGCCTGCGCTGATGACTGAAATCGTATGCTGCCAGCACCCTCATGACGCTCAGTATCGGGAAAGCCTTCTGAGCAGGCATAAGCTGCTCACGCTGCAAGGGATCGGCGGTATGCACACTGACCGCCACGTGCACCTGGGTCTTGTCGAGCAGATCCTTCAGCTGCGGAAGTTTCCCCACGGTCGACACCGTGATACGCTTCGGGCTCCATGCCATTCCCCATTCCGCCGTCATTATCTCTATGACGGGGAGAACGGCATCAAGATTATCAAGCGGCTCACCCATGCCCATGAACACCACATTCGTCAGTTCCTGTGCTGCGGTCTCCCCCTTCGCAGGAGCGGGGGGTATGCTCAATATCTGATTTATGATCTGCGCGGCTGTCAGATTCGCCTTGAATCCGAGACGCCCCGTGGCGCAGAAATAGCAATTCATCTTGCATCCTGCCTGTGAGGAGACACACAATGTGGCTCTGTCGCGATCCGGGATATACACGCTCTCTATGTTCTTGCCACCGCCGACGTTGAAAAGATACTTCACGGTTCCGTCTGCCGACTTCATACGCGACACGGGAGCCTCACGGCCTACGGTATAGTTCTCTGAAAGCCATTGGCGGTTTTTCTTCGAGATATTCACCATCTCATCGAAATCCTTCACTTTCTTCTTATATAGCCATTCGGCAAGCTGCTTGCCGACGAATTTCGGCATACCTCCCGACAACACCACTTTCGTGAGCTGGTCGAGCGTCATGCCTATCAACGGGGTCTGCTGGATTGTCTGTTCCATAATTAGGGTTCTTTTGTTGATGAAAAACCATTTTCAAAAGAAAGGGTCATCCCCGGAAACGGCGACGACCCTTCGCAATGTCTCTTCAATCCGAAGGCACCGGCGATCAGTCGCCTGCCTCGAATTTATAGATGTTGTTCTCAAATTCCTTAGTACCCTGAAGCATGTCAGCCATATTGGGGTTGACGAGCTGATAGTACTGCTGTTCATACTGAGCCTCGCTGAAGGGGAAATCCTCCTTTGCATTAGCCTTGATACGGTAAGCGTAGACGCCGTTCTCTCCGGCTACCAACACTACCTTGCCAGGCTTGCTTCCGGCAATCTTACCCATCACCTCAGCATCACGCACCTGCATGTTGCGTCCGAAACGGAAGTTAGGCACGTTCTGCTGCTCCACGCCCATGGCATTTGCCGCAGACTCGATTGTGCCGGCTTTCGGCTGATAAAGCTTTACAAGCTCCTCGCCTGCCTTTGCACGACGTGCCTTATCGGTGGCATAATTCTTGACCTCGCTGTTTGCCAACGGTGCATAGTCATCATATTCGTTGACTACGGCTACCGCATACAGAGCCGGGGTAAGAGCGTCTTTCGACTCATAGATATGGCTCACCTCACCCGGATTGCCATCGATCATCACCCAACGCACCACCTGGCGGCTGTCGGGGTAATAGCTCTGAAGACCTGCCATGCGCGGAACTGCCACTGAAGAGGAAGAAAGGCTGAGATCCTGCACTGAGTAGCCGGCTTTGGCTGCATTCTCTGCGAATGCCTTTGCTGATGTATTCCCCTCAAGGAACTTCTCAAGTTTAGCACGCTCGCCGTTGATTGTCTTGGTGCTCGGTTTGAGTTCATAATTCACCTCATCATAAGAATAAACCTCTACAGGAGCGTTTTTCTTAGTGATCTTCGCGAGTACGGAACCCTGCGGAGAGGTCATGAGGGAGATATATTTGCCGTTGGCATTTACGAGCGAATCAACCTGAGCTGACTCGAGAGCGTTTGTGCGTCCCTGAGCTGTGAAGAGCGGAATCCACTGTTCTTTCTGTGCAGCCACGCTGTCGCCGAACGTGCCGGCGAGAGAGTCGATGGGCAGACCGGCGTTAAGCTTTGCAAGCACCTTTGCCGGAAGGGTTGCGCCAACCACCTGCACGAGATTAAGCTGTATTGAGTCAGTGACCTGCGAACGCTTACCCATTTTCACGAGGCTGAAGCCCTTGATATTGTCAGAAATCAGTTTTACGGAATTAGCCTCACCGGAAGTGACGAAATCACGCACCGCACCTACCGGGATATCCTTAGCGCGAAGCTCCTTATGAGTGACGATGATGCCCTCCTTCTTAAGCTCCTTGCTTATCTGCCCCAAGCTGTCGCGGAGTTCCATTGCAGTCTTCTCAGCCAACTTGCGTGCAGCGTCGCGGTCTTCGGCAGAGGGGGAGATATTGACAGCGATGAAAGCTACGTCCTTGGTCATCTCGTCTACCTTGAAACGCGATTTATCCTTGTCGTATGCAGCTTTCACGGCAGCCTCATCGACAGCATATTTCTTCGGGTCGAGCTGACCGAAAGGATGATAAGCCACATCGACGTCGCTGGTCATGATATAGTCGTTATAAAGAGCCTTCTTGTCAAGATCGTTAGCCTTCACCAATCCGTAAAGGAGTTTCTGATAGGTCTGACGCTTCACCATCTCCATAGTCTCCTGCTCCATTGCAATCCAAGCTCTCTGGAACGGAGCCATCTGAGAATCGGTAAGACCATTACGCTTGGGATTGAAAATCACCTCGTATGCCTGCTGGGGAGTCGACACGCTCAGACCGGAAGCATTAAGCTGCTGCACGATTGTCTGCATTGTCGGGTTGACCGGATTCTCGAGCACGTAGAAGCGGAGCTGCTCGGGCGATGTGCTGATGCCTGCTTTCTCCACGGCATCGTCAAGGAGTTTCTCGCTGACGAGTTCGTCAAGAGCCATCTGAGAGAGCATCTGGCTGTCGAAGTTAGCGAGTTGCGCCGGATTCTGACGACGGGCCTGCTCATAACGGTTATTGACTTCTTCACGTTTACGGATATATTCCGTGTAGTCGATTTTCTCTTTACCAATCTTTGCCACGGTAGTGTGGTTGCCGAAGAGATTACGGCTGTTGGTGATCGCATCACCAATGATGAAGGCAAGCAATGCCAAACCTATCACTACGATAAGCAGTCCTGACTTGCTTCGGATTCTTTCTAATGTTGCCATTCTATGCTATAGCTGTTGTTTGTGTTGGTTAATTCGCTTGGAAATGGCCATGACCGGCAGTGTCTTCTGGAAAGACACCGCCGGACTGACGGTTTTGAGCACGCAAAGATAACACTTTTGGCTCAATTCCCCAATTTTAACGCAGATTTATTAATTATTTTTCATTCAAACTGCGTCGCGACCACATTCAAATCAAGCCTTATATTCCAAAACTTATAGATTTCAGGCAATTCCGAATGCTTTCTTCACCTCATCGACACGATCGGTCTTTTCCCACGTGAAAAGCTCCACTTCCCTCTCCAGGGGAACGGAATCATAGCGTGATTCAAACTTCTTGACCACGGTTCTCGGCTCCCTGCCCATGTGTCCGTAGGCGGCTGTCTCACGATAGATCGGATTACGGAGTTTCAGCATCTCCTCTATAGCACCCGGACGCAGGTCGAACATCTCCTTTATCTTATCGGCAATCATAGCATCGGAAACACCCTCACGTGCCGTGCCGTATGTGTCGACAAAGATATTCACCGGTTCCGCCACGCCAATGGCATAGCTCACCTGCACGAGCATCTCGCGTGCCACGCCGGCAGCCACCATATTCTTGGCGATATATCGGCAGGCGTAGGCAGCCGAACGGTCAACCTTCGAGGGATCCTTGCCGGAGAATGCACCGCCGCCATGTGCGCCACGTCCGCCGTAGGTGTCAACGATGATCTTTCTCCCGGTGAGACCGGTGTCGGCATGAGGACCGCCGAGCACGAATTTACCGGTGGGATTGACATGTAAGATCAATTTGTCGTCAAAGAGGGCACGCACCTTCTCAGGCAGCTTCGCGATGACACGCGGAAGCAACACATTCTCCACATCCTCACGGATAACCTTCAGCATCTCCTCATCGGCACGCTTCTGTGCCTGTTCCGTCTCATCAAGCGGAAGAATAAACTCATCGTGCGACGTTGACACCACGATTGTATTCACACGCACGGGGATACGGTTGTCGTCATACTCGACAGTCACCTGGCTCTTCGCATCCGGACGGAGATAAGTCTTCAGCTTACCCTTACGGTAATACGACATCTCCTTCCCCTCCCTTCTGATCTCGGCAAGTTCGCGGAGAATCAGGTGAGAGAGATCGAGAGTGAGCGGCATATAATTATCGGTCTCGTCAACAGCATAACCGAACATCATTCCCTGGTCACCGGCACCCTGCTCCAGACGCTCGCCACGGCTAACGCCACGGTCAATATCGCTGCTCTGCTCATGTATTGCCGAGAGAATACCAAGGGAATCACCATCAAAACGGTATGCACCACGGTTATACCCTATTTTCTTTATAAGGTCGCGCACACTGGTGTGGATGTCCACGTAAGCACGGCTGCTGACCTCGCCTGCAACAACCACCTGTCCGGTGGTGCACAGCGTCTCAACAGCCACATGGCTTTCCGAGTCACGTGCCAAGAACTCATCGAGCAAGGTGTCGCTGATCTGGTCTGCCACCTTATCGGGATGGCCTTCTGAAACTGATTCAGATGTGAAAAGGTAACTCATATTATATTCAAATTTAATTAGTTTAATGTTGAAGGTTTATAGTTTAGGGTTGAGAGTTGAGGATTATTGCCGTTTATATTTTATAGGATAAAAAGACCCGGTGAATCCTAATACCTTAAGCCTTAACCCATAAACCACAAAAAATAGAGCCTTCGGAACAGCTTGCGCTCGCTTCCAAATGCTCTGCCATACTCTTCATGCTGTCGCGTCATGAAAAGATTTTGATCCAAAATGTGCAGTTTTAGCATTTTTTCAAGTGGTTGCAAGCAGCCAAATTTTTCCACTTTTGTTTAGCAATCTCCGGGAGATTACTTGAAAAAAATCCGCCAGCGGAGTTGCCGACGGATTTTTGTCGGGGTGAGGCGACTCGAACGCCCGACCTCTACGTCCCGAACGTAGCGCGCTAGCCAACTGTGCTACACCCCGATTGCCTAAGCGACTGCAAAATTACAATCTTTTTCCGAAATCACCAAATATTTCCGACATAAAAATCTAAAATAATTTATAAATCCAAACCAACACCCTGTATTCCAATCACTTAAGCCCTCCGCATTCTCTGCGTGCTCCGTGGCGTTTTAACCACTAAGATCACGGAGAACACAGAGTAAATGTCGTAAACATCTGCGATATATTATAGCTGACAATTCAAGAATTATCACTAAATTTGCATTCATATTCTATTAAATGGCATAACAATGAAATTCTCAGAATTTGAAAAGATAATATCTCCAAAACGTATGCGTAAGTATGTTATTGCTTGCGGTGGCAATACTCGCAAGGCCATGACATTATACCGTTTAAATCTTCGACTATCGCAGGAGATTTTCACAGTAATAAGCTGTTTTGAAGTTGCTCTTCGTAATGCCATTGATAGAGAATTGACTAATCATTGGGGAGACAACTGGCTAAGAGATTTCATCCATCCTAATGGAATATTCTATAATAATAATCGCGTTGAGAGGTCGCGTCGTAATATAGATAAGTCATACCGAGATTTAATGCACAGTGGTCTTTATTCACATTCTAAATTGTTGGCAGAAATGGAATTTGGATTTTGGAAATACATGTTTTCAAATCTCCAATACCGGTTATCAGGTCGTTTATTACTTCGTGCATTTATAAACAAGCCACGTTCCACACCCCAGCACAACTACGATAACACTTATATTTTCAAAGAATTGGACTATATCAATAACCTACGTAATCGCATCGCTCACCACGAACCTGTGTGTTTTGATGCTAATGACAATATTGACACTTTCTATGTAATGAGCCGATACAATAAGATGATTAAACTTTTCTCTTGGCTTGGTATAGATAGTAAAGACTTGCTTTATGGTCTCGACCATGTAAAGCAAGTCTGCGCTGAAATAGACCTTTTTAAGGCTTGATTTATTAAAAAAATATAACGCCTTTAATTTTTCAGCCTATTTATTTGGTTATTCGATTGCGAAGTACTACCTTTGTATCGTATTCCCGGTAGCCCCTGAATTTTTCAAGCTATCGGGTTTGTTTTTTAATACCAATATTCACATATCCATTTATTTCTTCATCCCTTTCAATTCCAATTCATTAATAATCTCCGCATTCTCTGCGTGCTCCGTGGTGTTTTAACCGAAGAAATCACGGAGAACACAGAGATTTTTTTAATCTCTATGTTCTCCGTGATCTTAGTGGTTGATATCAATCTGATCTTGGCAGTTGATACAAATTTGCGTCTTGGTGATTGTTTAGAAGATGATCTGATCCTCCTCCGGCATCTGGGTGTTGAGTTTGCGCTCCATTGCCATGTTGCCCTGAACGCTATACGTGATCGATGTGCCGGGAGCCGACATATAGTCGTCAAACATATAGTCGATGTCGTTTACAATCACAGTGCGGCGCATGATATAGGTCTGCACCTCATCATCCTGCTCCAGGATAGTGAACGTAGCAAGTTTATTCTGCACGAAGTTCATCTTCGGATTGTCGCACCACATCTTCACTGTGCCACGTGTGCCACCCTCCTCGTATGGGATAAACTGGGCATACACCTTGAAGTTCTTGCGGAGAAGACTCTGCTCGTCAAAAGTGCCGGCATAGAAGAACACCGTGTTCTCATCAACCGTATAAGTGTCTACCGTGCCCATAGCACCCGGCTCATTATCCACGACGCCACCGGATACGATATAAAACTTCACATTGGTTGCCTGGTACTGACCGGAGTAAGTGGTGTATGGCAACACCCTGAGCATCGCGGTGGCATAATTCTTACGCGGATTGCGGAGATAACCGTAAGCCCCGTTATTATCAACCACTGTGATAGGCAACACGTAACGGTCAGAAAGATCGAGATTGCGGAAGTCGAAACGTATGTCGAGCAACGCGATATCCTTACCCGACGGTATATCGAGAGTCTCCGGATAGTTTGCATACGATGTCATATCCTTATACCACAACTCCTCACGCGTGCTGAAACGCTCCACGTTAAGAATCGGCAGAGTGTCGGAAGGAGCCACATGCACCGTAAGATTCTTATCATTATTGGTAGATCCGCTCACAATGACAGGGAGCTGATAGCTTGAAAGACCCTCCTCACCATATCTCGGATTCTTATTCTCATCATATCTCGTGTAAGGCACGTAGAGAGTAGTGACGCCCACGCTATTGCCATCAGTGTCGAGGGGTGCCTTAAAGCTTATATAGTGTGCATACTGCTCCTCGGTCCAGTCATCATTACAGGAAGTCATCCCTGCCATCGCTGACACTGCGAGCACACCTAAAGCAAATATATTTGATTTACGAATCATATCTGTTTTATTTTTTAATATTGATTGTTGATTGTTTATGGTTTATGGTTAAAGGATTAGGTCTTAAACCTTAAACCATAAACTTTAAACCTTAATCAAAATACTTCCAACCCGGATTCTGCACCAAGTTCTGGTTACGTTTCAACTCACCGGTAGAGATCGGCCAGAAATACATCTTGTCGGAGAATACGGTCGGCAGGCTGTAGATCGGCACGATACGCTGGAAATCGTCCTGCTGCTTGTTGGTCATAAGCACGTTGCAACCATACACCGGCTTCGACTCCTCAATAGCGGCATCCATCCAACGGCGGAGATCGTAGTAGCGTTTACCCTCACCCATAAGCTCAATCATACGTTCACGCTTGATCTTTGCTCGGAGTGTCTGCTGGTCGCTATACTCTGCCATTGTATAGTCGGGCACACCGGCACGGCAACGCACCGGACGTATGCCACGCTTCATCTCATTGATGTCGCGGCTTACGCTGTAGCTCTTTGTGCCATCCCACGATGGAACCGTGTAAGAGCCGGAAAGCTCGTTGACAGCCTCCGCATACATAAGGAGGATATCGGCATAACGGATTGCAGGCTCCCATTTGCGAACGATATGTCCATAGTCGTCGGCACTTCTCACCGTGCGCCAGTCAGCCGGATTGACCCATTTCTTGATACCGATGCCCGTGCGCAGGTAATAGCCCGTGTTGTCATAGCCGTTGGTCTCGGTTGTGGTTGAGCCATCGGGAGAAGTCACCGTATTGGTTCCGCGCCAGTAGAACACCTGCATATACTTGTTGGTCTTCTCCGGATTGGCATTCCACCAGTAGGAGCCGTTGAACGACACGCTCGCATAGAAACGCGGCTCACGCTCCGCATACTGCATAGATACACCCTGACCCAACGGAGGATATTTCGTGTAGGCATTGTCACCACGGCTCGTGGTCCATCCCTGACGACGCTCCGAGCCGTCGCCGCCACCCATCTCGCTATCCTTGCCCGGGCAGTCAGTGCCGTCATTCATATAGTATGCGTCAACCATCTTCTGGGTAAGACCGTGGCAGTTGTAGCCGAACAGCGTGTTGGGCAATGCGTGCACCACAAGACCCTCCATACCGCTGTGACCACCCACGTTGTAACCACGTGAGAAGATAATCTCAGTGTTGTCAAGACCCACCGCACCGTTGAAGAAGTCGCGGTAAGAGAGATACGGGTCGATATCTGCCCAACCCTCGGGCCAATTCTTCTGAGAGAAGTCATTGTCGTCGGGAGGAGTTATGGTCTTGGGATAACCCGTGGTCTTATTGTCGTTGAGCTGTAGGCCTGCATGGTAAAGCTCATAGCCTGCCTGACACTCCATGACGTCGCGGCAAGCTGCTGCCGCACGTGCCCACTTCGACTCATCGTAGGTGAGGCTCAGAAGCGGTGTGCCATCCTTGTTGACAAAAGTCTTTGCAAAACCGTCGCTCACGCCGCCGGGATGACTACCGTTGGCAAGTTGACCATTGGCGAGCGGACTGGCTGCATAGATATATGCAAGCGCACGGGTTGCGAGTGCGGCACCCTTCGTCGGACGTATCATCGACTCCTGATCGGTGTTCCCCTGGAAACGGCTCCATGACTGAAGCTCCTTTGCTGCCTGCACCATCTCTGATGCAATATACTCGGCACACTCCTCGTAGGTGCTGCGCGGAATGGAAAGTTCGGCATACGACAGTGTGTAGTCGGCACCCTCATCCGGCATGATGGGCACCGGACCATACTTGCGGAGAAGCAGCCAGTAATAATATGCTCTCACGAAGCGTGCCTGACCCTTCATATCAAGACGCTCCTCCTCGGTCAGCTTATTATTGAGATGGATATTCTTGATGAATATCGAAGCCTGATATATGCCCTTGTAAGCCTGGGTCCAATAGCCGCTGCCAAAATTCTCATCATAGTCACCCCTCTTAAATGCAGAGTAGGAATCCGACTTGCCCCAGTCGCCTGAGATAGATGAGTCACGGTCGCCGAAATACATATCGTCGGCGAAGCAATGGAGACCGGCACCGTTGATCTCTTTTGTGGTCACGTCGGCAAGCTCACCCTTCAGGAAGGAGAATGCCTGTGTAAGCCAGTTGTTGGTCTGGTTAATGTCTGTGAAGACCGACTCAATGGTGCGGCGGTCATCAAAATATTTATCTGAATCGAGCGAATCGGCACATCCTGTCAGCACCGACATACCGCCCAACATTACGAACAATGATAATGCTATATTATATCTTTTCATGATATTTCAAATTAGAAGCTTACTGTCAAACCGGCTGTGAAGGCTTTCGTCAGAGGATATTTCTCACCATCGCTGCTGCCCATTTCCGGATCCCAGATTTTGAAGTTGGAGAATGTGAAGAGATTGGTTGCCTGTACGAAGAAACGTGCATTCTCGATATGGAGATTTGCAAGGAAATCTTTCGGAAGAGAATAACCGATCTCAAGGTTTTTCAGACGCAAGTAGCTGCAATCGCGAGTCCAGAATGTGGAACTGCGGTAGTTGTTGTGAGTGGCATTACTCTCAAGAAGCACCATACGCGGATAAGAGGCGTTGGGATTCTCATTTGCGGGGATACCAAGTATTGCGGCTGTCTCTCTGTCAACCCAACGGTCTTTCACGAGATCATCAAATATCTGACCGTAACGGTCCTGGCTGAATGCCCACACTGCCTTGCCTTCCATGCTGACTGTGGCTTTGCCCGCACCCTGGAAGAGAACGTTGAAATCGAACCCTCTCCACATTGCCGACAAACCGACGCCATATATAAGGTTAGGACGATTGGTTGCACCGATTGCAACGATATCTCCATCATCCACGACACCGTCGCCGTTCACATCCTTATACTTGATATCACCGGGCTGCACATCGCCATACATCTGCTTGGGATGGTTGCGGATATCCTCATAGTCTGCAAAAAGACCCTCTGCAATAAGACCGCGCACCTGATCCACACGATAGCCTGTCTGATATTGATAGGGATAGACGTTGTTCTCCACGTCATAGTCCTCAATTGTGTTCTTACTGTAGGTGATGTTGCCACGCACTGTAAGATCCACCTCACCAAACTTGTTATGATAGGCAAAGTTACCATCAAAACCCTCCTGCTTCACAGAGCCTACATTCGCCATAGGAGCAGACTCCAGACCAAGAGAACCGGGGAGGAAGTTACGCACCATATAGATGCCGGAACGACGCTCGCGGAAATAGTCAACAGTCATGGTAAATGAGTTGTTGAACAGAGCTATATCCACGCCGATATCCTGCTTTTTCGCTACCTCCCAAGTCACGTTGTTGGAGGCAAGTCCGGTGTAGTGTATACCCTGTGTATAGTCGAAACGTGTCGGAGAACCCGTTGTACCAAAATTATATATACCATTAACTATCATGCCATTTTTATCCCGAATATAATCAAGCGTGTAGAGATACGGGAAACGGACGTCGCCACAATTGTCGTTGCCGACCTTACCCCATGAATAGCGGATCTTAAACATATCAAGCCATGTGAGGTTCTGCATAAACTTCTCGCGGTCTAATGCCCAACCCACGGAGAATGCGGGGAAGAAACCGAAACGGTGTCCGTCAGCAAAGTTTTCCGAGCCATTGTAGCCAAAGTTGAAGTCTACGAAATAGCGGTAATCATAATTGTAAGCCACCTGACCGGCAAACGCAAGATTCTTGCGGCTCACACTATTCTTGATGTCGTTACCGATATTCTGGGTCTGGATATTGTCATCCCATGTGTATTTGAGGTTGCCGGTCACATTGTGTCCGTTGAACTCACGGTTATAAGTGAGGAGGAGGTCAAGGAATGTGCGGCGCGAACCCTCATTATAGGAAGACTGTGTCATATCCCATTTATTTCCGATCTTATCAAAGATAATCTCACCCGTATCCTTGTCGCGACCATTAGCATACCATCTCTCAGGCATCTGGATATGATCAATAGAGTTACTGTTATAAGTATCATAACCGAAGCGACCTGTAAATTTAAGACCCTGTGTGATGAAATTAAGATCCTGTTCCAGCGAGACATTGTTCTGTAGATTGTTATTCCACATTGTCTTGTAACCGGTCTGAGTGGTCATAACCCACGGGTTGGAACGGGCATCGTCTCGGTTCATGTTGATCATCGGGACGTAGCCGTTGCTATACATCACGGGAGTAAGTATGGCATTATAGCCGAAGAGGGATTCCCATACATGGTCATCACCGTAGCCCGGAGCATTCTGCGTGGAGAGGTCGCCTGCTGTACCTATTCTGATAAGCGTTGTCGGGGTGGCATTGATATCGAGGTTCACGCGATAGTTCCATCGTCCGTAATTGGCATTCGTGTTATACTTATCCTTCAGTGTGGAGTCAGTCTTATACATACCGCCATCGTTGACGTATGACACTGATGCGAAGTAACGTGCAGTCTTACCACCGCCGCTGATGTTGACGTTGGCACGATAGCTCATTGAACCATCCTTCAGAAGAAGGTCTTTCCAATCCACGTTAGGATAAAGGTCGGGGTCAAGACCGTTTGCGAAAAGCTCCATCTCCGCCGGAGTGAAGTAGATGCCCTGGCTTCTTGTCACGCGAGCCTCATTCAACAGACCGGCGTAGGTGAGACCATCCACAAATTCCGGAGTCTTCGTGCGACTGTTGTAGGCAGTCTCGAATTTAGCATTCACGTTGATTTTACCCTCCTTACCATGCTTGGTGGTGATAAGTACAACGCCGTTCGCACCCTTTGAACCGTAGATTGCAGTGGCGGAAGCATCCTTCAGCACTGTAAAAGTCTCGATATCCTCGATATTTAGGTCGTCGATATTCTCACGCTCAAAGCCGTCCACAAGTATATAAGCCGATTTCTTGGCTCCGAAAGTAGAGATACCGCGAATCCAGAACTCTGACTTGTTCTTGCCCGGCTGACCGGAAGTCTGCATTGCCAACACACCCGGCACATTACCTGCCAATGCATTTGAGAGGTTTGATGTGCTGAAATGCTTCATGTCATCTACATTTACATTCGTCACTGCACCGGTCACAGTAATCTTCTTACGATTACCCATACCTGTCACCACCACCTCATCAAGTGCACCCTGCATCGGGTCAAGATAGATCTGATTACCCTTCTCACGCAGTTTGCCGATCTGAAGCTCCTTAGGCTCCATGCCCACGTAGGATATCACAAGGAATTTCGACTTCTCCGGTATATCAATTGAGAAGTTACCATCAATGTCAGTGGTCACACCTACAGATGTGCCTTTCACCATCACCGTAGCACCGATCAGCGGTTCATCATCTCCGACCGCCCATACGGTACCGGTGTATATTTTTGCCATTGCCAAGCCCGACGTCAGCGACAGTGCTGTGGCAAGTGTTATTATTCGTTGTTTCATGTATTAAATGGATAGTTTTGTTTCAGTTCCGTATCAATTCTCTTCAGGAGTGTCATCTCCGTTCTCGTTATCATCGGGGTCCGGCACAACAATGCTGTTTTCCATCTCTTTACCAATGTAGCGGATACGACGGTTGTTATGGTCGAGCACGTAAAACATATCACGCTTCTCGTCATACGCTATACCGGTGACATCACGGAAACGTGCTGCCTGACGGAGGTCGCCATCCTCTGTGCCCCAGATGTTGCCGTTGGTAGAGGGGGCGCGACCGGCGTATGTGCGGACAAGACCGTCGGGAGTGATATAGCGGATGCAGAAATTAGTGCAGTCGGCGAAATAGAAATCGTAGACATCCTCTCTGCCCTCTGCCTCATATTCCGGATTCTTCACAAACACACCCTGATAAGGTCTGCTAAGACGGGCGTTTGTACCTACTGCGTCAACCCAACCTCCATGACTGAGATCACTGTTAAAGCCAACTACAGTATAAGGTGTGGTGAACTCCTTCTTAACCTCGTCATAGTCCGTGCGGAGAATATAGTTGCGGTTGATGACTGTCAGATAGGCATACTTGCCGGAGGGATGGATTGTAGTCTGGAACTCGTAGGAGGGATCCTGAATCTTGAATAGCTCACGGAATGCTCCGTCATCAAGATAACCGGTCCATTCCTTAGGTTCCTCACCCTCTTCTGTCGGCTCGAATGATTTGAAATAATCATCAAGATTCATACGGAAGAGCTGACCACCCTCATAGCTGTTGAAATAAACCTCACCATTGACAGGATGGACTGCCACACCGTTACACTGCTTGTATGCCACAAGCGACTGGCAAGACGACTTGTCGGAGAATGTGCCGTCGGCATTTCTTGTCACGATCCATACGCTCGTCGATTTTGTGCCGTTGTCAGCACGGTCGGTCGACACAAGCATATACTTGCCGTCGTTGGAGAATGCGATGTTACGCAGACGCTGGTTCTGGAATTTGTTGGAGCTCATCAGGCGGCTGCTCTCGCGTTTCTCGAGATCAAGCTGAGCTAAGAATCCCTCACCACGGTCGTATGCGATATAGACACGGTCGGGATAGAGAGGGTCGATAGCCATACATCCCTCGGAATTGAAACCGGAGCAGATATCAAAAGAACCCCACACCTCTCCCTGGCTGTCATTCTCATTCTGATAGCCGCATAAGGTGCCCACCACGGATTTACGCTCGTAATTGAATTTCTTGTCGGAGACAACGGAATGTACCTTGCCATCCTTATCGATGATCGTGACCTCCACCTCGCCGGAGAAAGCTCCCGACGGCACGAAGCCATACATTTTGTCAGACATCACGCTGACGAGCACTGCCTGCTTGCCACCGATTTTAAGCGACACCATACTCTTGTCGGTGCCGAAATTACTACCTTTCACAATAATCTGATCCTGGTAACCGCCACTCTCGGGAGTGAACCCGGTCACTGTCACCGGTCTGGTAGGATCGAACGGAACAGTCGTATCGACTTTCTCATCGCTCTTACATGAAACCGCAGCTATGGCAAGAAGTCCTATAAAAGCCCCCTTCATGCAGTTTCCAAGAGTTTTTCCAATGGTTGAAATATTCATAAATGTAGGTTTAAATAAGTAGTATTTTCAATTTCAGATAGTGTCTGAGTCGCGCCTCTGCCGGCACACGGTCAGAAAGCGCGACCCAACAACCTTATTTTCCAAGTTTCTCAGCCAATACAGGCATCCAGTGTCCGCCGATCACCGAGCGCGCCATGAATCCGGTCTTACGTCCGGTCACCGTGTCATACCAGTCGCTGATAGGCACGCGGGTCTCAGTCTCGTTGACGTAATCATATAGCGGCTCGATAAATTTGCCGAGAGTCTTCTTGTCGGGCGACATTGCGGCAGTCCACATGATCCAGTCGCTCTTTGTGTAGTCCTTGCGGCAGTCGAGCGGCAGACCATACTGATTCTGCTTCTTCAGATAGTAAGCCACCTCGGCAGGCATCACGTGAGCAGGGAATATACCGGTGCTCCAGAGCTTATCCCACACCATGTTGTATTTCTGGCTCCAGGTGTTCTCCCTGTCGAAAGCAAGACGGTAGTGAAGATCACCCTTCTTACCTTCGGCTGCGGATGCCTCCCATTTTGCAGCCATATCCTTTGCAATCTTGTTGTATTTCTCGTATGTAGCCTTGTCGCCGCGAAGAAGAGCGAGTTCAGCATATCCGGCGATACCCATGATAGCCTTTATGGAGAGGTTGGCATTGTGTGCCCAGTGTCCGGCGAAGTCGTCAGTACAGAGCTGGTTCTCCGGATCCTGTCCGTTCTCCACGAGATAGTCTGTCCATGTGGTGAGGATATCCCAGTAAGGCTCGGCATAGTTGGCATTGCCGTCGAGCTTGCAGCACATCGCTATAAGGGTAAGCATATTTCCGGCCTCCTCCAAAGGCATGTCGCCACCATATACCTGACCGTTAGCCTTGGGATACTGACCGAGGTCGTGAGCCGCGAAAGGCTTGGTCCAACGACCCGAACGGCTATAATCAAGGATAGAAGTCATCATCGCCTTCTGAAGGTCGGGATTGTAGACAAGGAAGAGGGGTGCCTCGGGATAAGTGAGGTCTACTGTGTTGACGCAACCGTTGGAGTCATTCTCCTTGGAGAAGAAGAGAAGAGTGCCGTTGTCATCAGTGAAGAGCTTGTGGGCTGCGATGACGTGGCGGTAAGAGCCGGAAAGAAGCTCGGCATATTTCTGACCACCTACGTTGAAGGCATCGTCATATATCCTGCGGTCAAGGTCGCGGCAACGGTTCATGATCTGGGCATACGAACCGTTGAGACGGTTGAACATGTCGAAGATGCTTACGCTTCCGTTGTGTGCCCAATATCCTTTGTAGCGTTTGAAGAAATATTCGATGTCGAAAATCTCATCATAACCCACCAAAGCATAGCTTGCTCCACGTTTTGTTCTGCCAAAATCATGCACATAACCAAGCAGAGGATTCTCCGACGCATTCTTGGCTACGATCTCCTTCTTGCTTGCGGGGAGTTTGCCTGTACGCAGGAAGCTATCCTTTATTGCGGCATCCGTATTCAGCGACACGGTGCCGTTGATAGCCGGCATATAGAAATAGCCCCAGTCGATGCAGATATGGTCGCCGGTCTTGGCAAGGATAGGCTGCTCGATAGTGCCTGTCTTCATATAAGCGACGCCGTTGTGCTCTTCAAGCGTGGAGATTGTAGACTGAGCCTGCTTGTTCTGCGCGATTTTGGGAGAGGCGGTGAGAAGAATCTGCACGTCGTGCTCCTGACCATCGGTAGAAGTCACCTGATATGAGATATAGTTGATCGGGGAAGAGAGAAGGTCATAATCATCAATCAGCATGGGGGCGGTGAACACGAGGTCAAGTTCCACCGGACCGCACTCAAACGTATAGTAAGAGGAAGTTGCAGTGACGTCCACGTCTTTCTGCACAGCCTTCGGAGTGCTGCTGTCTTCAACGCCGACATTGCGGTAGATACCGAAATCGGTAAGTGCGCCACCACCGTTGTTATGGCAATGAGATGCAATCACGTTCTTGCCGGGACGAAGGAGCTTGCGGATATCATCTGTAAGCTCAAGTTTCACCTCCTCCTTATGTTCGGCGGGACCTTGAGCCACCCTTGTGCCGTTGATGTAGATTTCGAAATTATCATCATGGGAATATACGAGGAACAGATCCCCCTGCAGGTCGGCGGGCTTCAGGTCAAACTCTCTTCTTACGTAGAGGTCGCTGTTCTCCTCAGTCCACGGAGTGCGGATAAACTGATTCTCGTTCGAACCGAACGCACCCTTCCCCTCCTTCCATGAGTAATCGTTGTAGTCAGGGTTCATCCATTTCCCCTCGGGAGCCTTGCGTGAATATTTACCGTTCCAAGCCATTTCATCGCCCATCGGCACCACGCTTTGGAACACAGTATTCTTCGCACCAAGGAAACGGTAGTTCTTTCCGTCAACGCGAAGGATGCCTTCGAGAGGCTTCTCATCGGAAGTCCAATGAGTCGGGCAGCCATCAGTAAGTTTGTCGTAGGGCGACCATATAGAGAAATATGGGTCGGACACCACGAGCGGAACAGAGGGGAGACGGAGCTGCGTATCCTTGTAAGGTTGGAAAATCTCCGGTGTCTGGGCTGCCATCGGCATAACTGCAAATGCAGCCAGAGCACATTTCAAAAAGGTTTTCATTTGGTAAGCTCGAATTTATTATTACGTTTTTTATTTTCCTGATTAAGTAATCTACTGAATATCCCGATGAGTTTTTCAAAAGAGTTTTCCATCGGAAATCGGATGCAAATTAACCGAATTATTAACCATATTAATGAAAATCCCTATTCATATTACTATAAAATCTGTTCAAACGCACCACAACTCAACCATGTAGACATTTTTGGCATTATCCGATACAAATTTGCACAAGTCAATATGAATTACTATTTTTGCCACAAATTAATAAGCTGATGAATAAACTCGCATTTGCCTTTATCGCCATGTTTACTCTTCTCGGTTGCACTTCCGGGAAAACGGATGGAGACCGGATGATTCTTTTCAAATCGAAAGCCAATCCATTCATCACTCTTATCGACAGCACCTACTATCTGACCATGCAGAACGAATCTGTCGACTCAATTCTTCTCTATTCTGCAAATTCGGTAGAGAAATTGCCGGAATCGACACCCTCCCTGGTGTGGACCTCCACAGGGAAGGAGATGAGCAACATCTATTCTCCGGAGATACACCGCATAGATGGGAAATGGTATATATATTTTGAGGCTGATAATTCCTTGAATACCGACACACATCAGATATACGTGTTGGAGAATAGCTCACCCGACCCCATGACGGGGGAATGGATCCCTCGCGGACCACTGGTCACCGACCCGGAATGGAATTTCGGACTTCACCCCTCCACCTTCGTTGTCGGCGGACGCCGCTATCTTCTCTGGTCAGGCTGGCAGAAACAACGCGCGGAGACCGAGACGCAGTGCATATATATAGCGGAGATGGAGAACCCTTGGACACTGAAATCCCAACGAGTCATGATCTCCTCACCTAAGTATGAGTGGGAACGCCAATGGATAAATCCCGACGGGAGCCGCACCGCGTATCCAATCTACGTGAATGAAAATCCTTTGGCAATGATTTCGCCGGATGGTAAGACTGTCGTGGTAGGATATTCGGCAAGCGGGATATGGACGGTATATAATGTGCTCGGACTGCTGCATGCCGATGCCGACAGCAATCTCCTTGACCCCGATTCATGGAGAAAAGAGCCGGAACCATTCTTTGTGGCTGACGAGGCAAGCGGATTGTTCGGATGCTCAAATATATCCGTAACCCCCTCCGCGACAAAGGGTGAATATGATCTTGTGTATCAGGCGAAGCACTTTGATGAACGCAACCAGCCGGTCAACGACGTGAGGTGGAAAAGAATAAAATGGGGCGACAACGGACTGCCCGACTTCGGCACCCCATAATCACCAAATCCACGAGGAAATTTAACGACCACGGAGAACGCAGAGAAAAATAAAAAAATCTCTGCGCTCTCCGTGTTCTCCGTGGTGTATATATATATATCGCCGTCTCTGTGGTGGATTAAGTGGTATGGGCGGATACGTATTCTTTGGGTATCATACCGAATTTCGCTCTGAAGCATTTTGCGAAGTAAGACGATGAGGTGAAGCCTACCATCAACGCCACTTCCGACACTCTCATGCCATCCTTCAGAAGCCGTGCGGCATGTTCCAGACGGTAGTTCTTCAGATAATCTACAGGCGACATACCCGTCACAGCCTTTATGCGACGATAGAACGTGGAACGGCTCATATCCATCTTCCCGGCTATCGCATCTATCGATATATCCTCGTCCAATATATTGTCGAGTATATGCTTATTGAGAACCGCAAGGAAATCGGCATCCATCCGATTGATCAATGGTTCATCAGCCACGCTATCAGACATCACCTCACTCCCCCTCATCTTCTTGTAGAAGAGTTCCCGCGTATTCAAGATATTAGAGATCTGAAGTCTCAACTGCTTTATCGTGAACGGCTTCTCAACAAAAGCATCAGCACCGACCCTCATCGACTCCTCCTTAGCCTCACGCCCACTCTTGGCTGTAAGCATTATGAAAGGTATGTACGACATATTGATATCATCCTTCACCCTACGACACAACTCCGCGCCATCTATGCCGGGCATCATATAGTCGCTCACTATCATATCAATCGAATCATTGCTTTCCAATTCCTTCAGAGCCGTCTCTCCATCCGGCACCGACACCACATCATAATAAGATTTCAAGGCATGAGCCACATCATTACGCAGTTCATCGTTATCCTCCACAAGCAGAATGACTGTCTTCTTCTTATCCTCGCCACCCTTCTCATCCGGCAGCGACTGTTCCTCTTCGGGAGTACACTCCTCCGGCGAAGGCAATGTCTCATCCTCCACCTCATCAGTACTGTCAGAGACAGGAAGGGTCAGGCGGAACACTGCGCCACCCGTTGCGAGATTCCCCACAGATATGTCGCCCCCATGTGCACGCGTCACAAGGCGTGCGTATGTCAGTCCGAGTCCCGTGCCAAGCGTGGCACCGACATCATCTCCCGAAATCTGGTAATACGTATCGAATATCTTATCACGCTCATTATCATTGATTCCAATGCCGTCATCAGAGATGGTAAGCACAAGAGTGCCATCATCTCCGGCAGAAAGCTTGACGCTCACCTTATGGCGACTGTATTTCATCGCATTACCGACAAGATTCATCACCACCCTGTCAAACTTCCCTCTGTCTACCCTTGCCACAATCCTCTCCTCGGGCATTACAATCTCAAGCTCCTTACCCTGCGAGAGCATGGGCTGACGGAATCTGTGGCATATCTCCGACACGGATTTGACAATATCAGTGTCACGCACGGATAGACGCACCTCACTGTCATGCTCCGCCTTACGGAAATCGAGAAGCTGATTTATGATGCCGAGGAGATAGTCGAGATTGCGCTGCATTGAGGCTATCGACTTGCGTTTCTCCTTATCCGGAAGTGGCGTGCCATCGACCGATTCAGAAAGTTTCTCAAGCGGAAGACTTATAAGGGTGAGCGGGGTGCGTATCTCATGCACGAGATTCACGAAGAACCGCATCTTCGACTCGTAGGTCTCCCTCTCCTTCTGGGTGCGCATCTCCCTTATCCTCTCTTCCGACTGACGCTGCAACCTCCTTCTGGAGATCATCATTATCGACAACACCGCCATGAGCGCGAGAATAGCATAGACCACAAATGCCACCCACGACAGATACCAGGGCGCCGGTATGTGGATAGTGAGATGATCCATAGCCGACTCCGGTCCGGAATCAGGACGCAGGGAGAATGTGTAGGTGCCAGGGCTGAGATCAGTGTACGTCACTTCTGACCCGGAAGCCGGAATCCACGTCTTGTCAACCCCTTCCAACATATAAAGATACCTTACTTCCGGACTGCCGCTCTTGCGTGCCCCGGCAAAATGGATGGTAAACGTATTGTCGGAATATGGGAGTGTTATCTCATCAAGCGTATAGAGCAGCCGGTCAAGGTCAAGTCTCTTCAGTTCATCACCGCTCTCCTCCAGATATGGGAACGACAGACCCAATATGTAGGCGCGTTCCGTCAGATCTTCCGAGGCGATAACCCCGGGATTCAATTCGCACAACGCCTTATATGCCCCGAAAAGTATCGACCCGTTATCCAGCCGGCACGCAGCCCCTCTCATGAGCAGCACATCCTTGTCGGTGAGATACGAATAGTCAGTCACCTTGGATACAGGGTCAAAGCGAATGACGCTCTTGTCTGTGCCGATCCATAGTTCGCCCGCTGCCCCCTCCTCTATGAACGCAATCGAGGAGGCTCCCAATATAAGCGAACCCATAAGACGGAAATCACCCGACTCCTCATCATAATAGAATATACGGTTTCCACCAGCCACCACCAGCAGACGCCCGTCGGCATCACAATGCATCAGCGAGATACCGTTCTTTCCGATAGCCTTACTCTCAATCAGGCTGAATCTTGAATCACTCTTATCACGCACGTAAATGAGATTATTGGACGATGCCCCCCATAATCGCCCGTTGCCATCCTCAGCCATTTCCACCAAAGGTATGCCGTTGCCTATCTCCGTCACCACCTCAAAGTTATCCTGACTCTTGTTGTAGCGGCACAATCCCCAGTTGGTAAGGATAAACACCTCTCCGAGATGCGTCACATACACTTTGTTTATGCTGTTGCTGATCACGGCATACGGGATATTCTCATCATATCTGTAATGGTGCATCTCTCCGGTGGTCACGTCGTATCTGAAGAGACCCTGATGGCTGCTGCCTATCCACAACTGACTACCTTGCTCCGCGATGGAGGTCACGACTATATCCATGCCGAACGGCAACGACAAAGGCTCAACCATCCCTGACGCCTCATCATATCTTGAGATTCCATGGTCAGTGCCGATCCATATCGTGCGCCTATCAGCCGAACGGCAGATCACGTTGACAGTATCATCGAAATCACCTTTACCCCTCTCCATGACACGACTGATGCCCGTCTGCCCCTCCGACAGGAAACCAATCCCCGTGCGCGACACCACGATAAACCCGTCGTCGCCATCCGGAATCAGTTTCACCACACGCGAGTCGGCAAGCGATGTGTTGTCGGGAGAATTGCCTCCGGGATAGCGGAAAATACCCTCATTCGTGCCCAGCCAGAAATCATTCTTACCTTCGGTCATGGCGTTGATGACCCCGAAGCCTGCATCCTGAAGCTCTATCCTCACGTCGCTCTCCCCCATCCTGTAGGCATATATTCTCTTGTTGGATGCAATCCTCAACACATCCCCGATTACCGCCATTGATATCGGATTCTTATCCGTGACAAAATCCGGAAGGCGCATCCTGCGACATAACGAGCCATCCGCATTAAACACAAGCAGATACCCGTCTTGTGTAGCTGCATACAATTTGCCGTCGCCACCCTTCCGCAAATCGGAATAGCTTGCGCCGTTAACACTGTCTTGAATGAGCGAACCGTCAGCCGGATTGAATATGAATAATCCCTGTCCGTGAGTGATGATCCATATCCTGCCGTCGTCACCCTCCACAATCCTCTGTACGGATGAGCTGATCTGAACGTTGTAGCGTGTCTTATAAGGGAATCGCTCCATACGGTTCTCATCACGGTGGAAAATATACAATCCTTGCGTTCCGCCGAACCATATATCATCATCCTTCTCAAAAAATGAACTCACGCTTATCCCCTCCGTCTGCGGCAACACTCCGGAATTGGATGTATACACGCTCTTGCCGTTACCGTCATAACATACCAACCCATTAAGAGTGCCTACCCATAAGAACCCGTACCTGTCGCGCATGGCGCATAATGATGTCTTATCGTGGGCAATTCCGGCATTGACAATCCTATATTCACTCTTTTCTCCCGGCTCTCCTAATGCATTCAAGAAGAGTAAGGATACTACTATAAGCAAACCTATTTTACGCAACATAATCAGTCTCACATGGTATTGAAAGTTGTCTTAAATAACCATTAATTCTAAACTCAAATGCAAATTTAGTGCATCTTTACATATCCTGCAATACACCCTGCAATTTTTCCAATCCATTAATATCCAATAAACCATATCCCATAAACTATAAACCATAAACCATATCCCTTAAACCAAGAATAAGGGGATCCCATCCATCATCAGATCGGATCCCCCTTCCTTTAGATTACGCACTGTATGAATGCGTTGCTTCTAACTAACAAACTTTATAACTGACATTCTCATTTTTTCAATTGTCATTGCATCATCAATCAGCGAACCACAAATTTCTTGCCGTTGCGGATATAGATGCCGGGAGCTGTCGGGTTAGTAACCTCGATACCCTGGAGATTATAGATACGGTTGTCGCCCTTAGCCTCATCAGAATTGTCAATCACAGGCACGACACCTGAGGAGAGCATATCCTTCACCTCATCTTTGGTAGTGCTTTTGCCGTAGTAGGTCAGACGGAAGTTGTCGGCAACAACCCAGTCTTTCTCAGCACCCTGCACATCTTTGCCAACACCGAGGATAACAGGATCACCCTCTGCCACATTGATGACAGTGTATGTGCGGTAAAGACCATTCTTGAAGAAGTTGGTGGCCTGCACAATGCCATTAGGATAGTTATAGACAGTGCCGTCCTCAGCTACTGCATCATCACCCTCGCCCGGAACCATGCCGCTCTCGGCAGTGATATTCGGGAGAAGCACGTCGTCTGCCTCATCGCTGCCGCAATAGAGATATGCATTCTGAGAGAACTCAAGATCCGGCTGATCACCATGATCACCGTTGCGGTAGAAGCCCTGTACGCTTGCCTTGTAGACGCCGGCAGGAAGACCGTTCAACTCCTGATTCATATCAAAGTCTGTTGTGTTCCATGACTCGGCTGCGAAATCATAGTGGTTGCCACCATATTCCCATATATTGCCATTTGCGAATGACCACAACATATCAGCTCCCTCACGCTGGTTGAAGTTCGGGCTTTCTATCAAGAATGACACGTCGACAGGATTATCGATAGAGGCATTCTCCATAAGAGCCATACGCTCTGCACGGCTGACGAGCTTCCACTGTGCGTTAAGGTCGTCGGCTGCAAGATTGCGGAGCTCTGTGCCCACTGTAGTCTCGTCATTGTTCTTATTGTCTGTATCGGCATACGGAGCCCAGCCTACGTGAACGTCCTGATAGTCATTCTGAACGATATTGTAGACATTCTCCTTACCATCTACCGGAATAAACTTCCAAGCACCGGCAATAGGAGCATCCATGTATCCGCGATAGTTGAGGTAATGCTTATCCTCACCGTTGAAAAGGTTGGTGTTGATATGGTATGCGTTGGAAGCAGCATCCTCCTCTTCAAGCACTACCAGACGTCCCGGCATACTCAGGGCTGCATGAGCACCCCAGTCAGAACCACCACTGAGGAACTGTTTCTGCCCTACATTGTAGAGATAGAACTCTCCGGCAGCGACGGGTGAACCTGCAAATACGTCCTCATGCTTGTCGGCGTGGGCGCGACGACGTGCATAACGGAGTTCTTTGATGGCACGATTATAGTCGTCACGGTTTGCAGCCGTCATATAGATTTCGTCGGCAGAAGTGGTGTCAACTCCCTCCTCAACACAGAATTTCTTGATCTCTGCATAAAGAGCAATCTCTGATTTTGATACCTTTATACCGGAAAGCACAGTCTGAAGCGAGAATATGGCATCGCGGAGAACAGATGCGCTTTCAGAAGCGACAGCGGCATTTGCCTCCTCAATTGCAGCTGCAAGCACCGGAGTGGAATCCAACCCGTTAGCCTCTGCAATCATAGTCTCAAGCTCAGATTTAAGACCGCTGAGGTCGGCTGCCGGAGCATCCTGGCTAACATACTGGAGCTGGAAGTTGTCATATACGAGCCAGTCACGATGATCAGCCTCACGCTTGCTTATGCCGATGATGAGAGTGCCGTCTGTGACTGTTGTTTCGATCCATTCGTTTGTGTAAGCACCGTCAGAGAATACCTCCGATGCATCATTCAGGCTATTGGGCACCCAGATGCCTGCAGGCTCAATATGATAAGAGTATTTGCCGGCAACCTCCTCAGTTGAGGCATTCTTGGAGATAGGCATAAGTTCGGCAGATGCTGCGCCTGCAAAGTAAGATGCACGGAGCACCTCTGTGCCATCTGCCATGCGCTGCTGAAGTTCTGCACTCTCCACCTCAGTGTCGCGATACCAACCCTGAACGGTGAAACGGTATGTGCCGTTGGGTATATCCTTCAATATGATATAGTCCACATAGTTTGTCGCGCGATGCCAGGCTTCCTGAACGGAATTGAAGTCAGCACCCCCCAGACCTATGCCCGAGCCGTCGGCTGTCCATTTGTGGGTCCACTGGCTACGGCGCTCATCATTGCGTCCGAGATCCTGTGCAGGTATCAGCCAAGTGGCATCTACCGGACCATCTGCAACAGCATTCTTCATCCATTCGATACGATCCGCACAGCTCACGAGCTGCCACGTCAGATTCTCTGCATTGTCTGACAACTCATCATCCTTCTCGCCCAGATAATACGGCTCATTGAGTTCGTCCCACACGAGTGCCTGGATCTTGAATGCGTTGCTCACTTCCGACATCTCAACCGGCTCAAACGACCAGGGCGACACGCCATGATTGGTATCCATATAGAAGCGGTCACCACCTGAGTTTATACTGTGGTTCGAGCCCAATTTGGGATTCAACTGCCAGCCCCCATCAATAGCGATGACCTCTACATCGAAGCCATTCTTGTCAAGCTGCGCGTGTGTGGTCCACTGCCCGCGTACACGCTGATTATTCTGTAGCCATTTGCCGCTCTCCACCTGATAGAGATAGTAGTCGCCACTACCCTCCGTGGGAGGAAGACTACCGACAAACGGAGACTGGGCCATCATACCCAAAGCTCCGAATAAACCGAAGCCAAACATCAAGTCTCTTTGTTTCATAAATCGGTTAATTTGATTGTTTAAGGTTGTGTTATTGAGTTTTATCGGGCACAAAAGTAGACCTTTATCAAAAGTATTGACAAAAACCACCGTTCAAAAAAGGAAATTTTCATGTCACATACAAATTTGGCACGGCTACATACATCCCTGATAATGAATTGAACATATTTTTCTATTCTTTGAACTACCACCGCAATTCTTTACTATTCTTTATATATAATTTTGCAACCGAGAAAAAACAATCAAATTTATCATATCATGAAACTAACAGGATTTATCTCCTGCACGCTCGCATTGACGGCTCTTGCATCTCCCGCAATTGCCCAGACGGCAGAAGACTTCAAGCCCTATCAGGAGACGGAACTGCGACTTCCCTCGGTGCCGCTGCTGACCAACGACCCTTTCTTTTCAATATGGTCGAACTATGACAATCTCAACGACGGTCCCACCCGCCACTGGTGTGAACAGGAGAAGGCTATCGACGGTATCCTCCGCGTGGATGGCGTCTCATACCGCTTCATGGGATCCGAGAAGGAGAATCTGCTGAAGCCTATCGCGCCGATGACTGTGGACGGCGACGGCTGGAGCGGAAAGGTAAGCTACAAACGCCAGCGCAACAACGACTGGAGAAATGAATCTTTCGATGATTCCTCATGGGCAACCGAACAGGCTGCCTGGGGTAAGAAAGGTGAGTATCCTAACGTCAACAACGACTGGGTTGGCGACAATAAGGATATATACGTGCGCCGCGTGGTAAACCTCTCAAACAAGGATCTTGAGAAAGACCTTTGGGTGAAGTTCTCACACGACGACGTGTTTGAGCTTTACATCAACGGCGAAAAGATCGTCGCCACCGGCGAGACTTGGCGTCAGGGTGAGAACGTGCAGCTCACACCCGAGCAGAAGAAAGCCCTGAAGGCAGGCGACAATATCATCGCCGCACATTGCCACAACACTACAGGCGGCTCCTACATCGACTTCGGTCTGTATGAGAATATCCTCGACCCGTCGACCGAGGTGAAACAGGCACGCCAGAACTCTGTCGACGTAATGGCTACAAGCTCTTATTATAATTTCACCTGCGGTCCGGTGAATCTTGACGTAGTGTTCACCGCCCCTATGCTGATTGATGACCTTGACCTTATCTCCACTCCGGTCAACTTCATATCTTATCAGGTGAAATCTACCGACGACAAGAAACACGACATCCAGTTCTATCTCGCCACTTCGGCTCAGATGACCGTCAACGAGATGAACCAGCCCACCCTCTCGGAGGTAATCACCGAGAACGGCATCAAATATCTGAAAGCCGGCTCCGAGGAGCAGAAGATTCTCGGCAGATCTGGCGACCTTATCTCAATCGACTGGGGCTACCTATATATTCCGGCAATCAACGGAAATGTGGCAGTCGTGCAGGGTCAGACTGCCGAGCAGAATTTCGTGAAGAGCGGCAAGCTCCCCTCTTCCGAGAAGAATCCGGTGAGGAGCACTTCGCTCAGCAACATGCCGGCTCTCGCATTCTGCAACAACCTCGGCAAGGTGAAGGAGGCTTCCGACTTCCTCATGATCGGCTATGATGAGGTCTACGACATGCAGTATATGAAGAAGAACTATAAGGCTTACTATGCACGCGACGGAAAGACCATCTTCAACGCATTCGAGGAGCTGCGCGACAACTACGCATCCATCATGAAGCGTTGCCGCGACCTCGACAAGATGATCTATGACGACGCTCTCGCTGCCGGCAATAAGAAATATGCCGAGATGCTGAGTGCAAACTATCGTCTCGTCATGGCTGCCCACAAGCTCTTCCAAGACGACAAGGGTCATATCCTATATTTCTCAAAAGAGAACAAGTCGAACGGCTGTGTCAACACCGTTGACCTCACTTATCCGGAATCTCCCCTCTATCTCCTCTACAACCCGACTCTTCAGAAGGGTATGGTGCTCTCTATTCTCGAATACGCATTGAGCGACCAGAGAAAGGGTAAGAACTGTGCCGCACACGACCTCGGTCAGTACCCCCTTGCCAACGGTCAGGTTTACGGCGACACTATGCCTCTTGAGGAATCTGCCAACATCATCCTCCTCTGTAATGCGATCTGCAAGATAACAGGCGACGGCGAATGGCTGAAACCTTACAAATCTGTGCTCAAGACATGGGCAGACTATTGCCGCGCCGAGGGTCAGAATCCGGGCAACCAGCTCTGCACCGACGACTTCAAGGGTCCGAGTGAGCAGAACACCAACCTCTCCATCAAGGCTATCATGGCTGTCGCAGCGTATGCCGACCTTATCCCCTATATCGGCGGCAACACCCGCGACATCGAGAAATTCCGGAACTATGCCAAGAATATGGCTCTTCTCTGGGAGGCTGATGCCCGCGACGGCGACCACTACCGCATGGAGTTCCACAAAGGTGGCACTTGGAGCCAGAAATATAACCTCGTATGGGATCTGATGTGGGGTTGGAACTACTTCCCTGCAGAAGTGGTGGATCGCGAGATCAATTTCTACCTCACCAAGCAGCACAAATATGGTCTCCCTCTCGACAGCCGCGACCTTCAGACAAAGAGCGACTGGATTCTCTGGACAGCCTCAATGTCGCCCGATACCGAGACATTCCTCCAATTCTCCGACAAGCACTACGACTACATGAACGAGACCACATCTCGTATTCCGCTCAGCGACTTCTATATGGTAGACAGCGGCCGCTCCTGCAACTTCAGCGCACGTTCAGTGCTCGGTGGTCTCTGGATGAAGGTACTCATGGATCGTTACCGTCCGGCAAAAGTGCAGACTGCATGGGCTCCCAAAGGGAACCATATCAAAACCCGTTGGGCTGCTGAAATCGATCCCGACAACGTGCTTCCGGAATATCCGCGCCCTATCATGGAGCGCGACCAATGGGTCAACCTGAATGGTCTCTGGGATTATGCCATCACCAACCAGAATGAGACACCCAAGGCTTTCGAAGGTGAGATTCTCGTGCCCTTCGCAATCGAATCAAGTCTCTCCGGCGTGATGCGTCCTCTCGAGCCGGGGAAAGCTCTCTGGTATAAGAAGGAGATTGAGATTCCCGCTGAATGGAACGGCAAGAACGTAATCATCAATTTCGGTGCGGTGGATTATGAGACATACGTCTTTGCAAACGGCACCACCGGTCGCGATCGCGTCACTTCCCATATCGGCGGACACTCATCCTTCTCTGCCGACATCACAAAGCACATCAAGGACAACAAGGTCACTCTCTACGTTAAGGTGATCGACAACACCGATCCGGGCATGCAGCCTGTCGGCAAGCAGCGCAGATACCCTGTAGGCGGTGGCGACATCAACTATACCTCCACTTCCGGAATCTGGCAGACTGTATGGATGGAGCCGGTAGACGAGACTCACATCTCCAACATCCGCACCACTCCTAACGTAGATAAGAAGAACTTCACTTTCGATATCGCTCTCGCCGGCACTCCCAAAGGTCAGCTCACAGTGAAACTCATGGACGGCGACAATGTGGTGGCATCAAAGACTGTCAGCGCAGACGCAGCCAACACCGTGACTCTCGCTGTTGCGAAGCCGAAACTCTGGAGCCCGAAAGACCCGTTCCTCTATGACGTGGAAATCTCTCTCGCCGACAATGGCAAGACTCTTGACGAAATCGACAGCTATGCAGCTCTCCGCAAAATCTCCTATAAGAAGAATAGCGAGGGATTCTGGAGAATGCAGCTCAACAATAAGGATCTCTTCCAGTTCGGTCCGCTTGATCAGGGCTACTGGCCCGACGGTCTGCTGACAGCTCCTACTGACGAGGCTCTCCGTTATGACCTCGAGAAGACCAAAGACTGGGGCTTCAACATGGTCAGAAAGCACATGAAGGTTGAACCCGCCCGTTGGTACTACCACTGCGACCGTCTCGGTCTTCTCGTATGGCAGGATATGCCCTCCGCATTCCAGACAGACGAAGGCAACTGGATCACTGACACTTGGTATCCGACTCACAATTGCACACAGAACCCCACACTTGAAGCTAATTTCAAGAGCGAATGGGCAGAAATCATCAATCAGCTCTATTCTCACCCCTGTATCGTGGTTTGGACTCCGTTCAACGAGCGTTGGGGACAGTTCAAGACCGGTGAGATTGTAGAGTTCACTCAGAGCCTTGACAACACCCGCCTTGTCAACCCGTCAAGCGGCGGTAACCACTACAAACTCGGTGAGGGCACATTCGTCGACATGCACGACTATCGTCAGCCCGTCTACATCTTCGAAGGCGTCGTTGATCCTACCCGTCCTTTCGTACTTGGTGAGTATGGTGGTCTCGGCAGAAACATGCCCGGGCATCGTTGGTATGACCGCAATTCCCAGACCTACAACACCTTCCCCAATGAGAAGGAGATCACGGATGCTTACGTTAAGCTCATTGACCAGATTTATGACGTAGCGAAGGGATATAAGAAGAATGGCAAGAAAGTATCATTCTCATCAGCTGTCTATACTCAGACCACCGACGTCGAGACAGAGGTGAACGGCATCATGACATACGACCGCGAGATAATCAAGCTTGATGAAGACCGCATCAGAGAGGCAGCCGAACGTCTTGTCAACGTCTACGAACCTGCAACATCCGTAAAGTCCCCTTTCGTGGAGGGCACCGGTGAAGAAACCTACTACACCGTCTCAGGCATTCCCCTGAAGTCGCCGGTGCCAGGAATTAACATTGTAAAAAGAAAAGACGGAACGACAGAAAAGGTAATCGTAAAATGATCCGACAGCGGCAAATCCAGCCGCAATGATCCGATAACGAAATAGAATTTCATTTGTCATATACATTCGCAAAGAGGCTGTCTAACAAGTTTAGGCAGTCTCTTTTCGTATGTGATTGCAAAAAGACA
>NZ_SRYB01000028.1:0-67299 GCF_004793975.1 Lepagella muris | reverse complement strand
ACCATACTGCAAAAACCGTGCCAACATATGTACATTAATTTTTAGAAACTACTTACATTTCCATTAAACCAGAGGTTTTAGAAGCAGCCGGGGAATATGAGAAAGCTCTTGATGCATATAAAAAATTCCATTCAACCGTCGAATCTGAAAACTCAAAAATATATTCACAAAAAACGACTGTCGCTCAAGAACTTCATGAAATAAAGATTAATCATCTTTATTCTATTCAACGTAAGAATATGCAAATCTGGTTAGGATTATGTGTACTTTTAATTCTCATTATCGTTATCTGTATTATTTATTACCAACTTCGTTTAGGAAAGATCAAGCGGATTATCTCAGAACAGGAACAGTCGCGACTCCAACTTGAAAACGAAAATCTGCAAAAACAGAACTCTGTTCTTGAACTCGAAAGACATAACGCACAGTTGGAGTGTGAAAAACAGAATCTCGCAACTGAAAATATGAAATTAAAGATATCTCAACTTGAATCTGACAAGCATAATGCGGAACTGGAAATTGAGAAGAAAAATCTTGCTGCGGAAAATATGCGGTTAAAGATTTCGCAACTTGAATCAGAGGGTGAGCATCTAAAAGAATTGCTGACTGAAGCGAAGCTGTCAAAACCGGTCTTGGACGCAATAAAGGAACGTAGCGATATTTTAAATGGTTTGTTAGCCGCTAAAATTTCGGATAATGATACTTACTCAAAACCATACGATATATGGATAAACCAAATCACAGAGGACCGGAAAAGTTTTATGAACTCCACTCGTCTTGCTTTTAGGGCTTCACATCCAGCTTTCATGAAATATCTAGAAGACCATGGTCTCACTGAGTCTGAATTGAACTATGTATGTTTATATGCTATAGGATTAAGGGGGAAAGAAATTGGTGAATATATCCAAATAAAACGGCACTACCATACCAGTACGGATATTCGTAAGAAACTTGGCCTCAAGGAAGATGATACAAATTTGGGGCTTCATATACGAAATCTTATGAAGAAACTATAGATTCTTTTTTACGAGAATATACAAAGTAAACTCCATAAAAACGACTTCTTATAATCAAGAGGTCGTTTTATTATTTGCCAACATAGCCAAGAAAGAGAGGATAATATATTCTTAATAAGATGTCTCTTAGCAAGATATATATCTTTTTGTAATCTTCATAATGGAATATTATATTCTCAATACCAACTGGCTTATATGTCGGTTAAAGAAGACATAAACGACACTCTTAATCAATTGGCGATTAGTGAATGGGCAACTTTAATCTCAAAATATTCGGAAAGGGATGTTACATCAGTGAGTTAAGCAAGATTTAATATACAAAAAGAATAATTCTTTTGTTGAACGAAAGATCAACAAACGGAGCAAAGTTCTTCTTAGATATTGTTTCTTGCAAAATATCCTACAGGAGCAGTTATTCTTTTCTCCATTCAAAAGAACGCCATGCAATTGATTTGTTACATTACTCTGCTTTGGTGTCAAAATAGGCAAAAATGGGTGGAGTGTCAAACTTTTGGATTTTATAAATATTAAAAACCACCCCCCCCATTTTATAATACATTGATATATAGCTAATTAAAAAGTTTGACCGTCAAACTTTTTCTCTTGTTTGCAAACTTTTCTCGATGTAATTTTGCGATACCAAATCAAAAAACAACAATGGTATGAAGAAATTAATGCTCATCATCGGGATAACAATTTCCCTTTTTACAATGTCTGCATACGCAGGTCAAACCCGTGCAGAAGTGTATAAATGGAATCACGAATCGATTATGAATGGCCGTGAAAGAACTCCGGTTCGCCTTCCAACAATAGACATAATCTATGACTCGGCTTCTCAAAGTATTGAAATTATTAGTTCAATGGATTGTGATGCAACAGTTGTCATATATGACATGAACGGCAACCTTATAGAATCATCAACTTCGTTGGATGATATACTGTATGTTTCAGGAGTCGACAATTCGGTATTTTATATCAGAATTGAATCAGATAACTGGTATGCCACAGCGACTATTATGGCCTAACTATACACCATACTGAAAATCTAAGACATTTATTATCAAGTAGAAAAGATTAGAGTCGACAATAATCCCACAGACCAGACTGTATAACAGGCGCGGAATCCGAAAAGTGACACGAGTAGGAGTATTATTTTCTTTAACGACAATGAAGAAAGAATTAATGTTTTCAGCCAAAGAGCTTTCTGTTTTAGAAGCTCTTGAAGTGAGAGGTGGTCAAGCAGAAGCTCAGACCATTCAGAATCAATGCCCCAATAATGCCACTGGCTGTGCATGTACAGTGGTTTTACAGCCATCCACAGGGCAACAGACACAACAGTCCTCCGGATTCTATCATGTATAATGTATCTACTGTAAGATCGGAGCTATGAACTAGCAATCAGGGGGCATTTTTGACAATCATCATTGAATATAATTGACATATTCAATAATTAAATTCGTCATCTGCCCTCTGATTTAAATCAATCAATATGAAGTCAAGCATATATAACTATATTATCACGGATGATGAATACTCCTATTGGTATAATGGGTTTTCTCATCAGTATTTCTTATTGCCTTTAGATTTAGGCAATAAAATAAAAGAAATACTAAAATCTCCAGCAGCCATATCTCAGCTGCCAAGAAAACTATATGACAAGTTGCAAGCTGGAGGCTTTATCGTTGAAGACGGAGTGAACGAATTGGAGCTTGTAATAAACGAGAACACTAAAGCAATCAATAAAAAAGACTATTATATGGTCATTCTACCAACACTTAATTGTAATTTTAAGTGCTGGTACTGCATTCAAGACCATATACCTTCTTTAATGACCGAGGAGGTAATATCATTAGTCAAAAGACATATAAAATACGTTATTGAGAATCTGGATCTTGATACTCTACATATTGAATGGTTTGGGGGTGAGCCTTTCCTTTACTTTGACAAAGTAATCAGACCCATTTCCGAATATGCGATTTCAATTTGTAACGAGGCTAAAATACCATTCTTTAATTCTGCGACTACAAATGGATTTTATTTGACAAGTAAAATTCTACCACAATTGGATAAATTGAAATTTAGACGATTTCAAATAACGATTGATGGAAACCGAGAATTTCATGATAAGGTAAAATTTCAAAAAGGATGTTCGTCTACATTCAATCATGTTCTTACCAATATAAACAATATATTGACGCAGAATAAGGATGTAGAAATGATTTTGCGAATAAATTACACTCATACGAATTTAACGTATAATATTGTAAATCAGGTAAATTCATTCATAACTCCAGCGAATCGTCAATCTGTTGTTATATCGCTAAAAAAGGTATGGCAGGAAGCTATAGACAAAAGTTCCTATGTGAATAGAGTTGAATTGCTAACTTTATTTGAAGAAAATGGTTATAAAGTGTCATGGTTTGATGCCGTTACAAACTTCATCCCATGCTATGCAAATAAAAAATACTATTGTGCTGTTAACTATAATGGCTCTACAGTAAAATGTACTGCATGTAATGATTTGTATGAGGATAAATCAAAAGGATATATTTCAGGAACAGGTCAAATTGAATGGATAAATGATTTTGATAAAAAATATTGTCAACCATCATTTAAAAATGAGAGATGTCTGAAATGTAAATATTTACCAGTGTGCATGGGAATATGCCCAAGAGATTTTGCACAAGGACACTCTTATTGCAAGATAGAAAATCAAGATATGGAATTTGAGCAGAGTTTGATTAATATGATTAAACACAACGTTCAGAATCAATAGAATTGCAGATTGTTATATAAAACCAATTTGTAGAATGGCTAAATTTAAATTTATTGCTCAACAAGACTCTATGGGCTGTGGCGTTGCATGCCTAAATATGATTTGCCGTTTTTATGGCAAAAAAATTGACATGCAACTTCTTGACAAATTATGTGCGCCTACCGTAGAGGGCGTCTCAATATTTGGCATGAGTAATGCTGCAAAACAAATTGGGTTTACTACATTTATAGGAAATGTGGATATTGAAGACTTGGATGATGAAAATCTTCCGGCTATTTTACATTGGAATCAGAATCATTTTGTAGTTCTATATAAAGTAAAGAATAAATCAAAATTTTATATTGCGGATCCCGCAAAAGGATTAATAAATTATGATATTCTTGAATTTGAAAATCATTGGAAATCTTCAGATTGCAGCGATTCTAATACTAAAGGAATAGCTATGTTTTTGGAACCCAATGAACAATTTATATGTGATTCTACTGCATATTCACCCAAAAAGCGATCATTTCGATTTCTATCGAATTATTTGATTCAGTACAAAAAATATTTTATTCAGATTATAGCTGGATTAATTCTTGGTTGTTTACTCCAGTTGATTTTTCCGTTTTTGACCCAAGCTATTGTAGACATTGGCATACGGAATAACGATATTAAATTTATCTGGCTTATTTTGTTAGGAGAGCTGATGATTGTGATTGGGCGCACAGCAACTGATTTCATTCGACGTTGGTTACTCCTTCATATATCTATCCGCATTAACATTTCTCTTGTAAGTGACTTTTTCATAAAGTTACTAAAATTACCCATGTCATTTTTCGACACTAAGCTTATGGGTGATCTTTTACAACGGATTGGAGACCACTCCCGCGTACAAAACTTCCTCACTGGACAAGTTCTTAACGTAATCTTCACATTTCTAAGTTTCATCATATTCGGTATCGTTCTGCTTATCTACAATCCTTTGATATTTGGAGTCTTTGCAACAGGTAGTGTTTTATATGGAGTTTGGATAACGTCTTTTCTAAAAAGACGTAAGGTTCTTGATTATGAACTGTTCGAGCAGCAGGCAAAGAATCAAAATAAAACTTATCAGTTCATCACATCTATGCAGGAGATCAAATTGCAGGATTGTGAACAACGTCGTCGATGGGAATGGGAAGATACTCAAGCAGACCTATTCACTGTACAGATGAAGTCGCTAAAACTTCAACAGACTCAGGAGGCTGGTTCAATCTTTTTAAACGAGGTCAAGAACATAATCATAACAGTATTAGCAGCCACAGCTGTAATCAATGGACAGATGACATTGGGAGCAATGCTCGCAATTCAATATATAATAGGACAACTCAACTCTCCAGTAGAGCAATTAATGTCTTTTATATACTCATTGCAGGATGTCAAAATTTCCCTTGAACGAATAAATGAAATACATGAAGGTAAGAATGAAGAGATTAATGAAAATCAAGTGTCCGAATTTAATACAGAAAAATCTCTAACACTGTCCAGTGTCAATTTCATGTATGATCCCCATGCCATTAAAAAGACCCTAACAGATGTTTCCTTTTATATTCCAGAAGGGAAAGTGACTGCAATTGTCGGTGCTTCAGGAAGTGGGAAGACCACGTTGATAAAGCTGATGCTTGGTTACTATCCGGTAATCTCAGGCTCGATTTCTATCGCAGGGAGAAACATAAGAGAATATAATATCAAATGGTGGCGACGTCATTGTGGAGTTGTAATGCAGGATGGTGTCATATTTTCAGAGTCAATTGCCCGAAACATAGCAGTCGATGACGGCGAGATTGCTGTGGAGCGACTTGAAGAATCAGCAAGGATTGCCAATATCCATGATTATATAATGAGTCTACCACTGAAATACAACACGATAATCGGACGCGATGGTGTAGGATTGAGTCAAGGTCAGAAACAACGTATATTGATTGCACGAGCTGTATATAAGAATCCTGATTTCATCTTTCTCGATGAAGCGACAAATGCCCTCGATGCAAAGAATGAGCGTGCCATTGTCGAAAATCTTGATGAGTTTTACAAAGGAAGAACTGTAGTTGTTGTTGCTCATCGTCTATCTACTGTCAAGAACGCAGATCAGATTATAGTCCTCGATGACGGAAAGGTCGTTGAATCTGGGAACCATGCAACTCTTATAAAGAGAAAAGGGGCATACTATAAACTCATTAAAAACCAGCTTGAATTAGGAAACTAAATTATAAACTCTAACCCCAATAATAAATATGAATCACCCAATATTTGTAAAAAGGATAATGGTATCTGTTTTTGTGCCTATGACAATCTTTTTATCATCGTATGCTCAGGAACATGCCGACACGTTAAAGACACAAGAGCTGAATGAAGTAGTTGTGCAAGCGCAGATGCAACGCACCTCGTCAGCAAAGTCAACATATACACCTACGGGTAAGCAGAAGAATGCGGCTCAAAATGCAGTGGATCTTCTCCGGCAGATGGCTATTCCCCAAATAAGGATAAATCCGATTGATGAGACCGTGACAGACAATGTCGGCGGCAACGTAGCCATTTACATCAACTTCCTTGAAGCCTCAAAAGAGGAAATGGAGGGACTGCGCACAGCGGATGTGAGGCGTGTGGAATATCTGGAATTTCCTACCGACCCTCGTTTTCGTGGAGCAGAGAGAGTAATCAATATCATAGTGCAGGAATACGCTTACGGCGGTTATACCAAAATCACAGCAAATGAAAATTTCCTTGTGGGTCTGTCGAGCCGTGTCAACTTCTTCTCGAAGTTCACTTACAAGAAGATGACATACGACCTGTATGCCGGTGCCAATAACTGGAACAACCATCATATTGGCAACACGACTGAGGGCATCTACCGTCTTACTGATAACGACGGTAAGGAATATTCCGTAACACGCAAGGAGACTCTTGAATCATCACACTATAAGCAGAATCAATATCCCGTTACTTTCCGCGCCACCTACAACAGCAACAAGATTCAGATACGCAATCTGCTTGCGTTTACAAACTTAGGCGTGCCAACCAATGAATATTCCGGCAAACTGGAGTATTCGCCAAATTCAGCTCAGGGATATTCTTTTGGCAGAAAGAATCCGAACCGTTCCAATTCTGTCGCTTATTCAGGAACATATTTCTTCGCTTTACCAAAGGAATTTTCGATTGATTTCTCGCCGTCGTTCAACTATACCCACGGCAATGACTATACCGATTACGCGGCATCATCTCAGCCCACGATATACCGCCATGCTAAAGAGGATGCTTACAACTATCGTCTGAATTTGTATATCCGAAAAAGTTTTGGGCAAAAACATTCCGTAATGTTAGGAGGCAATGGTGGTGACAACATCAACCGTCTTGAATACACCGACGACAACGGATATAGGGACAAATTCCATAACGCGTTTGCCGCAGGAATGGTCGGCTATAATTTCCAGACACAGAAAATATCAGTTAACCTTGATGCCGGTTTCGCATGGGAAAACAGCGATATAAATGGTAAGACGAACAGTGACACGTATCCGTTCACACACATAAATGTGCGATACGTCCCGAATCAGCGAAACAGTTTCTCCGCCTATTTCCAGTATGCTACAAACAGCCCCGGCATATCGGAGAAATCTTCAGATTTACTCCGAGAGAATGAACTTATGTATATTACCGGCAATCCATTATTGGACAATTGTAGACACACAACAGTAAACCTCGCATATACTTGGATGCCGTCAAATGCTTTCGGCATGAGTGCCTACGGACGCTATTTTGGTATGTATGACCGTCAGTTGCTTGTCTATACACCATATCAGGATGGGAAAGCCCTGTTACGGTCATATATCAACGACGGTGATTATCTCAACGGTGAGATTGGATTGGCTGCCAACTGGAAACTACTCAACGGAAAACTCCAGCTCTACGTCAATCCCAGTCAATCATTCTACAAATCAACCGGCATTTTCGACGATAACTGCAATTCGTTCCGGGTTACGGCTCAGGCAAGCTATTATCTCGACAGCTTCTATTTTCAAGCCTATTACGAGAGTCCTAAGAAAAGCATGTTTACTGCTTCTCCCCGGATAAATAAAGATCGGAATTTCCATAGTGTGACTTTCGGTTGGGCAAACGCCAATTGGAATCTGCGCGTAATGGCAGCCAACTTCTTCAATAAAGGCTGGGACGGTGCGACCAACACAACAGTTTCACCATATTATAACGAGCGTCAGACGATTATCGGCACATCATCACACCCTCGCATAAACTTCACAGCCACTTACACATTCGGCTATGGAAAGAAAGTACAACGCGGCAATGAAATAGGTGAACAGTCAGGCGCAGCCTCCGCAATCTTGAAATAACATTCATTGTATCGAAATTTAAGTACGGCAACAAAATCAATAACTTAATTATAATAAACCATATTGTTAACATTTTAAATCTTAGAAAGATGAAGAAATTTATTTTTCTTTTAGCGGGAGTGGCTATCTTGACAGCATGTCAGGATAATGTCATTCAGCCGGAGCAGGAAAATATACCGGCTGAGAATCCTCAAAACGTGCAGGAGGGTATGCAAAGAATTGTTGCATCATCTCCCGAAGAAATCGAACTGCTCATTGCCCAAATGGGCGATGGTATTCAACCTGCTAGTCGTGCCGTTTCATCGGCTACACTCTCAAACAATGAGGAGGCATTTGTTTCTCTGGTTGAGGCAAATCGTCAAAAAGTCATAGCATCGTTGACTCCTATTCAATTGGATTCAATAGCGAATGACGAAGAAGAGTTGGAGTTTTGTCCGTCAGACTCTGTAATTGCAGACATTCAGTTTGCACAACTTCTTAATGCCGATAGAGAAATTCAGGTTGGACAGACGGTTTACAAATATGTTCCCAATGGAGTTGCATATACTGATGTCTCCCATGCTGCTGATTTAAGATCTATCGAATCGGTAACATCTACTATTCAGGTTACTCCCGAAAATGAAGGACAGCCAATGAGGGTCGCATCAAATGTCGATTTCAGACCGATTCAGTACCAACTTGTTCAGTTTGAGGACCGACTTGTTGATGGTGGCGGTGGCGGTTACACCGGCGGAGGTTCAACCGGCGGAAATTCATCCGGTGGAGGATCATCAAATGGAGGTAATACAACAGGCACGTCTTCTTCTAATGGCATAACACTCAGCAACGGAACTGTAATACCTATGAATGACATTCGTGACATAAATTACTATGATAAAGGCGATGGCAACTGGCTTCATCGCACTTGGACTGGAATCTGGGGACGAAATGTAGTTGCTATTAAGAAATTCAATAAAAAGAAAAAACTTACTATGAATTTCTATGACCAAAATTACATTGTATATGCAAATATTGGGACTAAACTTAAAATGCAGAAAAAAGTCTGTGGTATTTGGTGGAATATCAAGGCTCAAGAAATGGTTCAAGGATGGGAAACAGTGACTATAAAATACACAATGCCACAGCCATCTCTACCTAAATTTACTAATCCGTTTAATAACAAGAACGAATATCCGACACATGCATGGAATCCGTTTCCTTACGGGAAAAATAACGTACTACTATTTACCATTCCTTATGTAAATTACGATTTCACAACCAATGATTTAAATAAGGCATTTAACGCTGGTTTGAATTTCGCATGGAACAAGGCAACCGGAATGGTAAAAGGGCTTATTAATAATGATAAAAGTCGAGCCGGACTCATGGCTTTTAACAATAAGGACACATATGTAATATATGGTCCGTATTCTGAAGGTCATACAAAAAAGAAATCAGTGGAAACTAAATTCTATGCAAAATGGTTCCCCGGCACTTATGAGTTCGGCTTCTCACTTGGATCAAGCATTAAGCTTGTAAAAGTTGCATTTAGTGGTAATGATGGTGTTGAGTTATACAGAGGTGTGGTATTTGGCGCCATTAAATACGATGGTAAATGGCTCGCCGCACGTATAACTAAGAATAGTGATAAATAGAAAACAACAACCGTTTAGTAGTCATATACTTTTTAGTATATGACTACTAAACCTTACTAACAATCAAATGAAAACTAAACGAAAGAACAATGATATAGAATTGCGCTCTGAGAAAGTACAAAAACTTTTAGGCGAAGTTCCATCCTCTCTTGTTAGATGGGGTACAGTTGTGATAGTAGCTATTTTCTTAATATTATTACTTGTTCTATGTTTTATGCCATATCCGTACTCAAACGGAGAAAGTATAATGTTACATCTTTTATCCAACTAATTGATATCAATATGAATAGAATCGTATATTATCTAATGGTCTTAGCATTGGTTATGCCAATAAGTGTAACCGCTTCTGAACTGTTGGTCCAACGATTTGAAGGAGAAATATTCGGAGGATTGACACTCCCTTTGGAATCCTATCATAGAAGTAATACTCAAATCAGTGGAGCCTTTGGTATTGAAGGTCGTTATAATTTCCCTAACACCAAATGGGACTGCGGTCTTATGATTGCCCTTTCCACAGCCAGACATGGATATAATCATCTCTATAGCGATAACTATGACAGGTGGCAAACTAATCGCACCCTTTCATTTGCCGCTTTAACTAACTATAATATTCGTCAAGGTCGAATTTTTAATCCATTTTTTGGATGTGCTTTAGGGGTTGCTTTCAATGATGTTGTCGGAGATAGATATTTTCCGTCAAAAGGTGTCTCTATGCTGTTTGCACCACGTGTTGGCGTTGAAATTATTAGGCACATAAGGATTACAGGACAGTTCAATATCTGCAGAAAGGGGTATAATAATTTTAGTATTGCAGTAGGTTTTGTCTTGGGCGGTCGACCAAAAAAAATTCATAAATAGAATGAAGAAGTTGCTATTATCCATTTTCGTTTTAGGCATTTGTTTTCTTGAACTCAAAGGAGATAATGTGCCTAATCGATTTTCCGCAAATGTCCATGGAGGTATTTATGCAAATGAGCAAGCTTGGATCATTGAGCCTGAAATGTTATGGCATTTTCATAAACTTTCGGGAATTTCTTTTGGCATCGAGCTTACCAGACAATATAACCAACCAAACCGACAAGCTATAATAGATGGACATGAGGCCGAATTAACGAATAATGAGCGAAATATAGGATGGATAGTTTTCAAGCCTGCCATTATACTCAGAACACCAGACTTATGGTTGAATACTTGTGATGATATGCATCTATGGTTACAAACATCAGCAGGAATCAGCCTTGCTTGCCCATTTAGCAACTCCCTTACATATGAAATTAGAGAATTTAATGGGAATATGGGGACAACTATTGCATATAGGGAATTTAAGAATAATGGTTTAAATTGGTTTTATTGGAATAGTAGATTTAATATTAACTTTTCCTTTGACCGATTCATTTTAGGTGTTGGTTATGGTATTTCCAACTTTGATTATTATTCCTGCAGGCGAAATGTAATATTGGGAAATAATATAAAATTCTATGTTCCTCGAAGAGAATTAAGCCATAGTATATTCATCTCCTTTGGATATAAGTTGTAGATATGTTTTTGAAAAGGTTTAAATTTAACAATGGCGGAATAAACATCCAATATTGATTTGGTGTGTAGAAAAGATTTAATAGCATTTCCAACAGCTCCCGGCGAGATGTCGGGAGCTGTTGTTAAAAGATATTATTATATAATGTTTAAAAGACTAAAGAATCAAAGCAATGAACAAGATTTTGATTGTAGATGCCTCCGTATCCGATAGCAGGGTCATGTCCAATCTTCTTATGAAGGCGGGATATGACCCAGTTTGTGTGGAGAGCTTCGAGAGCGGGAAAACGGAGGCGGCGAAGTTACCACCCGGCGCGGTCATCGTCACGGCAATGCGCCTTAACGACGGTACCGCGACGGATTTCATTGATTGGTTGAAACTGCACGGCATAAATCATCCTGCAATAGGAATCATTGACGGTTATAACGCTACACAGATACACGAGATTTTACGCGGACACAGGGCAATCGACATCATCCAATATAAGGCACTCGACAAAACGCTGGTTGAGACAGTTCAAAAGTACGCGGCCGAAAACACATTGACTACTCCGGAGAATCCGATATTTCCCCGTCAAAGCGAGGAATACCGTCTGATATTGGAAAAGGTAAGGAAGATAGCACGTACAAATCTCAACATCCTTATAGTCGGAGAAAACGGAGTCGGCAAGGAGCCGCTCGCGGAGGAAATCTACCGTCAGAGCGACCGAAAATACAAACCCTGCGCCATCATAGATGCCCTCGTCCTTCAGCACCAGTATTTCGATGCTGCGAGTATTTATGAGGACCTGAAACTGATGTTGAGGAAATCAATCGGAGGCACCCTCATCATCGACCATTTCCATTTCATTAGTCCCGATATACTGAATATCATATCAGAGATATTGAAGACCGAGAAATATGACATCCGATTCATCAGTATCGCAGACAAGAAACTGCATACCAATTCAGAGATAGTCAAGTTCGGTTCGTTTCTTCATTACAAACTGTCACAATACGTTATCACGCTACCGCCGTTAAGGGACACCCGTGACGACATCATCCCTTTGGCAGAGTTTTTCTTAGACCTGTATTCAGAGGAGCTCAAGCTGGAGATAACCGGGTTTGATAATCCGTCGAAAAAGAAACTGCTTGTCTATGATTGGCCGGGCAATATAAGGGAGCTGAAAAATGCCGTGAGGATAGCGGCAATCGAGGCAACCCAAGATGTGATAACAGCAAAGGATCTGGACTTTGACAATCCCGGAAACGGACCTCCTCCACGGTTCGCTCTAAGGGATGACGGTGACGAGAGGAACCGCATCATCGCTGCCTTGACACAAACGGGAGGTCGGCGCAAGGAAGCAGCGGACTTGCTGAAAATCAACCGTAATACCCTCCAGAACAAGATTAAGAAATACGGTATTGACATAAATTTCAAATAAGCGAATTGGTCAATCCGTGAAAAATTCGTAATTTTGCATTGAAAATGTAAATACAAATGACCGTAGAGTCGGTCATTACAATCTAATACATAACATAAGATTCTCTATAGTTCTGATGGAAATCTGGTAAATTGACATTGAACGACACTATAGGTACGAACTTATGCTATGCACTCGCATAGCGTACGTTTGCCTATATCGTTCACGGCATTACCAGAGCCGCCATTAGTATAGCGTAAAACGTGCGCTATTTTTATACTTTATCTTGCACAATCTTGCCTATTTTTTAGGCATCCGCCAATGGATTAGGCGTTTGCCGATTGAATCGCTTTTTTAACACACCGTTAAACAAATACCCTAATACGCATATTATCAACAACTTCCATATTTTAACATTCCTCAAATAATCCATCCGGTTTGTTTTATAGTTCTTATCACTGTGATTCTAAATAAAACATTAAAACAAACTATATGAAGCACTTAATACTTCTGCAATCATCATTCTTCGCCCACGTCAGGGAGGGGAGGCATGATCTTATGGGCATCTCGCTGTCGGAGTTTAAGGAAACCACAACAGCGATGTGTTATGCGCCGGATGTAATCTGGCATGATGTCCACTTCTCCCTATCCTACGTTCAGGAGGAACTGCAATTATTACTCCAGACGGTCGCCACTGAAATCTCCAAATTCATCCACCACGCAATCTCCTTTCTCGGTCGCATGATTGAGCATGTACGCCTGATGATAACCCATCCGCCGCTTCCGACCAAGAAAGACAACTCGGCACTGAGATCACTCGCCATAAAAGGGAAACTCAGCAAAGCCGACATAGTGCAGCTCGGCAGAGCAATACACGAGGCGGCATACAACAACACAGGCGTAAGCATATACGAAGTAATATCAGGACTCGCCGCTTTCTTCGGAATGGAGATAAGCGAGGCATATGCCCACACCTGCTATGCTGATATGAAATACCGCTCCAAGAAAAGCTATTCAGACTTCATCGACAAGCTCCGCGATGTGTTCCTCGCCAAGATAGAACGCGACATCGAAAAATCCGGGAAGTAACCGCTTGCTACATATATGAAACACACGACCCCGACATTGCTGCCGGGGTCGCCTTGTATATGGGGGGAGAATTTCTCACTTGTTGTTGAGCAGATGGCACAGCGCCGGGTCAGAGGCAATCCGCTGTTTTTCAGAACTGACAATCATCCTCACCTCCGCCTTGATGCGGTCGTAGTTGGCTTTGATACAAGCATCCATACAGTCGTTGCCCTCGTTGTCTACAAACTCATGGATTACGGGGATAGGCTTATAAACCTTTGTCTCAGCCGCCACGGTATCATTGTCAACCACAATCTCGGCGTGAAAGATTTTCTGGTCTATGCGCTCGTTGAAGTTATCGCATACAGCCCCTACAAACATTCCTTGCGTGAGCGTGGAGATTTTGCTCGCAGGTATTAGTGAATCCATCTGAGTGTTGAAAGAGGTTGATACATCATTCCTGTTAATCGAAATCGACTGCCGCTTCTGGAGAACCTTTCCGAAACGCTCAGAAAGCGTCTTGGCGGTGGAGCCTACCACCTGCCCGGAAAAGATATTGCCCACGGTATTCATCACCACTGCCGCCTCCGGCTTTCCATAGTCGCGCTCCAACTGGGAGAAATCCTGAAAGCCGAGACACACGGCAACCTTGTTGCTTCGCGCCGTGGCTATGAGATTGTCCAGCCCCTTGAAGTATATCGTGGGGAGCTCGTCAATTATCACTGAGGACTTTATCATCCCCTTCTTGTTGATCAGCTTCACGATGCGGGAATTGTACAGTCCGAGTGCCGCCCCGTAGATGTTCTGACGGTCGGGATTGTTGCCTATGCATAGTATTTTAGGAGCTTTCGGATTGTTGATGTCAAGTGTAAACTCGCTGTCTGACATAACCCAGTACAACTGAGGCGAAATCATGCGGGTAAGCGGGATTTTCGCCGATGCAATCTGCCCCATAAGCTGCTCCGCCGCGCCGCCCAGCCATGCGTCCATGAACGGCGAGAGATAGTTCTCCAGTTCAGGGTATGATGTAAGAATAGGAAAAATATCCTCATAAGGGCGACATAGGAACTCTATGGCATGGGGGAAGGTACAATATCTGCCATCCTCATACAGCCGGAGATACCAGATTATAGCCGCCAAGAGAATAATCGGAGACTCGACGAAGAAATCGCCCTGCTTCTGCACCCACGTTTTGTTAAGATTCAAGAGTATGGTGTATGCCGATTCGTATGCGTCCGATATATCGGTCATGAACGCCGGATGTATGGGGTTGCACCTGTGGCTGCGCCTCGGATCGTCAAAGTTTATGACATAGAATTTAGGCGCGACACCGTACTTCTCAATATACTTTCCTTTGTTACGGAGCATCTGGTTGTAGGCTATTATTGATAGGTCGGCATACTTGTAGTCATAGACATACATCGAATAGGCTTTGGCTATCTGCTGGCGGATAAAGCTGTTCACCACGGCATACGACTTGCCGGAGCCTGGAGTGCCGAGGACTATCGTGGCGCGAAACGGGTTCACTACATTCACCCAACCCTTGTTCCATCGCTTACGGTAGTAGAACTTAGTGGGCAGATTTACCGAATACTCGTTGTCCAAAAGCTCCGTTTCCTGTTGGAAAGATTCGTTCTCGTTGTTGAAGCGGTCGTCCATCATGTTGTTCTTCAACATTCGGCTCATATACACTCCTCCGATAAGCATAAGGATGTAGCCTATGACGGTTGTGAATATGTAGCACAGGTGCCAGCCGATACCCGGCATCCACCAGTTTAGAAAGAAAAGTGCCGCTCCTGCCGAGAGAAAAATCCAGATATGGATCCATTGTATTTTCTCGTTCTTCACGCCCTTTGTGCCGAAGCATGAGAGGCTGAGGAACAGGAGCGTCCACCATTTAGAATTCCACGGAGAGCTGAACAGTCCGCTTTCATTGAAATTTCGGAGAACCTTCATCGTCTCCGGGTCAAACCGCCAGTTACCGATAAGGTCATGGCAGAACCAATAGATATTAGCAACCACAAGGATTATGCTCAGACCGCGGAGCAGGTCCATAATCTTAGCCAATGCCCTGAGATCATCTTCTTGTTGTGACATTTTGTTTGGGTGTTAATGGTTTTACAATTTGGGGCCGCGACGCTTTTTCTTCTTGCGCCGCTGCATCTCGCGGTAGAAGGCTTCTTCCTCGGCGTTGAAGCCGGGCCCAACTTGGAAAAGGTCAAGACCGGGAAGCGTCGGGGCATTGTCATAGTCGTTGGGGCTTTGCGGCCTGTAACTCTGCGACTGCGCTGAATCGGAGGCATGAGGCGGCGTTTCATCATGTTCCGGCTGTCGTGAGGTATCGGTTTGTGACTGCCGCGTATCCTCAGTTGCTGTGTTATCTGCTTGTGGCCGCTGAATTTCGGCAATCGGCTGCGCCGGCTGCTGTTCCTGACTGTTGAATCTGTTTTCCAAAGCGTTTGCAGAGAACTCCTTGCCAAGACGGGAACCGTTCAACACGGCGAGGTTGTTATGGTCTATGAATGTGACACCATAAATCCTGCCCTCGTCGGTATAGCGGAACACCACATCAATCCTCGCCTCTTTAAGACGAGATATGAAATCATCCTTGCCGGTGCAGGCGGCAAGCACAGGAGCAACTATCGCCCTTGTCTTCTTCGGGTCCACCTTTTCTTTCGCCCGGAGAAACCTCTGCTCGATGGCATCACGTCCGGCGAACTTGCCGAGACGGGAGGATTTGAAAGGTGTCGCAATTGTCGCGCCGCTGTCATCGGTGGCGAAATAGACAAGCCCGTGGTACTCGCGTCCGTTTACCTTTCCGTCGGTCGGCTCACACCTCACATTATATAATGAGAGAATTGCGTTGTACTCGCCGATGGTCTGGAACCTGTAGCGCATACCTACCATCTTCACCGTGTTGGCAAGCTGCCGCTTGATGTCGCCTGAAGGGTTTATTTTCCTTATCGGCATATCCGGGGTGATTTTCTGCCGTTCGGATGAGCGCAGATTGTATTTCTTCTCCAGATCGCGGCATATATCCTTGCTGCGGTAGAAGTTATTTTTGTCAGACACACATCTTCCGTCGGTATCGACTCGGAGCGCTACGATATGTATATGGTGGCGGTCTATGTCCATGTGCTTATAAACCATATAAGGCATATCGCCGAAGCCCATCCTTTCCATATACTCGCGGGCGAGTTCGGTGTATTCCACATCGCTCAAACGGTCGTCGGGATGCGGATTGAGGGAGATATGCACCATCGGCCGCTCCGTGCGCGTGGAGGTTGGCATCCAGCTTCTGAAATCCTGATAGGCGCGGTTGATGTTTACCTTTCCCGTGCCATCGTTGTAGATCTTGTTTGTGGCAAGCAGCCTGCCGTTCTCCTTGTTGATTTTCTCCCCGTTGTAGCAGAGCGCACGATACAGCGAGTTACCTAACGATATTTTTGCAACCATTCGGCATCGAATTTTTCGGCGAGTTCAACGATGCGGTGGCTCACTTTCACAAGCTCGCCTGTCACTTTGACAAGCTCACGGAGCATGGCGGACGAGCGAGAGGATGTGTTGTGGCCCTCCAGTTCTCTTACCGCACGGTCGTAGGTTATTCCGATGGTGCGGTACATTGCGTTGAAGTCGGAAAGCCTGTCGATGAAGATTCTGGAGTTCTCATCAACATAGAATACCTTGAACGGCTTTCCGAAAAGCTGCAATTTGATGAAGGCGGACAATGATTCCACCCCCGATTTCTCGTGCATCGCCTGAAGCTGCGACTGCTCCACGGCGTTGAAGTTGACCGAACAGCGGTACACCGTAGGATCAAGTTTGGGATGCCTCCCTGCGTTTCTGTAATTTTTCTGATTCATAAAATTTGGAGATTTTAGTGACTTGTGCCGGAAACAGGCCTGTGTGCACCGCAGGTTCCAAGTTCAGGGGAGTGCGACTTCGGAGCGGCTCCCCCCGGTGTCAACCGCAAGGGTGTTGTGCTGCAATTTTAATTGTTTGCAGCGGAACACATACCTTGCAGGTTTCATGTGAAACTCCCTTTGCCTAAAAAATCGGCTTTCAATCGACAGCATAGGAATCGGTGCCGGTCATTACCGAAAAATATGCCTTGCGTGTTGCTGAAAACAGCCGGATTTCCATGTCCGGGGATATGCGGATATACAGGTATGTTCCCGACACTGCAAAGTTACAGCCAATTTTGCGTCCGCACACCATACCCGGATTAGTCACAATCAGTCAACCATTAGTCAACATACTCCACAACCCTCGGATTGTTAGGAAATTAGAAAATTTGAGCGTTACTTTGCAGAGGAATTGATGGAAAAACGGACTGATGAGCCGGTCAATTCAAAGGCTCATAAAACGGTTGATTCATTCCCTCATCGAACATTGAATTTATTAAGGAAGCCACGGGTTAAGGCATCGTCTGATTGAAGAATCAGGCAACGGACAAATGCAGTGGTGAATTGCCGGAACAATCAATTTCCGGATTGAAGAATTTTCAAATCCATCGGCAAATTCATCAATGAGTATCTGTAACACGATAGATTTATAGACAACCCCCTATGGCTTCCACACAAGGAGATTTCTCTCGGATATAAGACCGGTCAGCTCACAAGAGATGAATCCCTTTCCATGCTATGCGGAATACAGGCCGACAGCGAAATGTAGCAATCAGTGCTCCCCCCAGACAACAAATTTTCTAACAGTTAAATCATTTTTGAATGGCAAAACCACTCTATGTGGCTGTCTCCACTCAAAAAGGTGGAGCCGGCAAAACGACACTTACGGCGGTACTGGCAAGCTACCTCTATTTCATCAGGGGAATAGACCTAATCGCCATCGACTGCGACTATCCGCAGAACAATCTCGCAGACCTGCGTGACCGTGACTTTATTCTCGCCGAAAAGAGCAGGAAGGTGAACGAGATAGTTTTCCGCACTTGGAAGGCGCGAAACGGCTGTGCATACGACATCGTGAGGTCAACCCCGGAGGATGCCCTCGCCGTGGCGGAGTCATACGCCGCCATGGAGAACCCTCCGCGTATCATTTTCTTCGACTTGCCAGGAACGGTGAACAACAACTATGTGATAAACACAATCTCGCAGATGGATTATGTGTTCTGCCCGATAACCACCGACCCTATGGTTATGGAGACCTCGGTAGCCTTCGCGAACATAGTCCACAACACGCTCATCACGACCGCGAAGTCGAAAATCAAGGGCTTTTATATGCTCTGGAACAAGGTGCCCACCCGTGAGCGTAGCGATCTGCAATGCCTTTGCGAGCAGTTCATCGGCACTCTGGGCATACCCGTAATGGAAACGGTGCTTCCAGACAGCACCAAGTTCCGCAAGGAGGGTCAGGGTGAAAAGCGGTTCAGCGTGTTCCGTTCGACCATACTGCCACCTGACAAGGCATCCCTGAAAGGGAGCGGCATAGAAGAGGTGGTGAATGAAATAATGGGCATAATGGGGATCTGACTATGGCTTTGGACGAGAAAGAAATCAATGAACAAGGAGAACAGTTCCTCCATGCGCTGCGCCCCAAGCCGACCCCGCCCGCCTCCACACCAAAGCCGGAGAAAGAGCCGCGTGAGGATAAAAACAAGGAGAAAGCAAAGTCTTCATCCAATGGCGACGAGGAGCGGTATATGGACACCTATATCCGCAATAAAAGCCTCAATTTCCGCAAGGGACCGGGGCAAGCGCTTATCCACAAGGATATACACACGGTTCTCAACCGCATCGTGAGCATAATCGGCGACAACGAGATAAGCGTGTCGCAGTATGTGAACAATGTGCTGGCAAGACATCTGGAAGAATATTCCGGACTGATAACAAGATTACTAACAGAAAAATTCAAGGCAGAAATATGAATAAAAAAGTCAATGCGGATGATGTGACAGCATACTGCGATGCTTTCCTTGCACCTTGCCGCATACCGGGAGGCGGTCGTCAGGTACGCATCTCGGACAAGACCGCAAGGCAAATCTCGCTGATCATACATCTATCGGGCGTAGAGACTGCTACAATCGGCGGTTTTGTGGAGAATGTCATAAGCCGGCATCTTTCCACCCATGAGGATGTGGTGAAGGCTATGCTGACAAATCCGCCCGTATTAAAAATCCCCAAACAGTAACTCAAACTCAAACACTATGTTTTTCAATAACAAAAAGAAAAAGACACCAAAGAAAATTTCGTTCACAGGCACAGCCGTGGTGGACGGACAGCCGGAAAGCCCGGACACGAAGGCAGAGGCCCGGTATCTCGACCGCTTCCTGTCGCGCAACCGAATAGAAGCGCCGCGCAAAGGGATATTCGTCAACCGCGAACTCGTACACCGTATAGCCAAATACGCCGCTGTGATGGGTCAGGGGGAAGCGTCCATCGGCGCGTATGTCGAGGAAATCATACTGGAGCATCTGGAGCGCAACGCCGCGACAATCAAGTCTTTGTTCAACGCAAGCCCCCTCACCCGCCTATGAAGTCACTGCTGGTGCTCATTCTTATCACGAATATCGTGATAATCTGGATATTCTTTATCCGGGGTAACGTGAAGTTCAACATTGACAGGGAGAAGGACGGAGTGCGGGCGGAAATGGAGATTAAAGCCGATTCTCCAACGGAAACGCCCGACAATGAGGATGCGCTTGTTACCAAATCCACCATCCATATCTCTGAAATCCGCGCTGCGGTGGCCGATATGCTTCCGGGCATGGTAAGGAACGAGGTGCATGAGGCCCTTCAGGAAAAGGACACGGAGTTTGATGACGACTATAATGCACGTCACACACCGGACACAGCATCCACATCCCGATTCACTGCTGTCAAGGATGTCAACAAGGCATTTGAGGACAACCGTACTGAAGGACCCGCCGAGGGTCAGGAGGCTGCCCCGGCGGAGGATGACGAGAGCATCCCGGCTTTTGACGAGCTTGACCGTAACCTGAAAACGCTGAAGGATGGCAATGCAACCGAACAGGAAAAGAGCAACGCTGTCGGAGCCATGCTGAGCGTTGACGGAACAAATCTTGTGATGTCGCTCCCGGAACCGTTGCACTCCAATTTCATCAACCTTATTGCTGACTACACCGCCAAACAGATTGACGGCGAGGAAACAAAGGTATCGGAATCTAAATCCGAAAAGCCGAAACCTAAGCCGAAGCCAAAGAAGGCAAAGGAATTGCCGGACAGCATCGACGACTTCCGCATCAGCGACTACAAGAAATAACCCACTAAAAATCCCAACAACTGAATCAAAACCCGTGACGGGGAACTATCCAATCCCCCGCACACAAAACAAAAAAGATTTTATGATTAAAAGAAAACTTTTCACCCTGCTGCTTATAGCGGCAACAGTATCAAACTCATTCGCTGCCGGCAACGGCATGGCAGGTATCAACGAGGCCACCTCTATGGTGAGTTCTTATTTCGACCCAGGGACGAAATTGGTGTACGCCATCGGCGCGGTGGTCGGACTCATCGGCGGTATCAAGGTCTATTCCAAGTGGTCGTCAGGCGATCCTGACACAAGCAAGACCGCCGCTTCGTGGTTCGGTGCCTGTATCTTCCTAATTGTGGCCGCTACCATTCTCCGCTCATTCTTCCTCTAACCTCCTGCTATGGCAGAGTATTCGATTAACAAAGGCATTGGAAAGAGTGTCGAGTACAAGGGATTGAAGGCTCAGTATCTGTTCATCTTCGCCGGAGGTCTGCTCGGTATGTTCGTGGTGTTTGTCATCATGTATGTTGTCGGCATCTCGCAGTGGTTCTGCATAGGCTTCGGCATAACTGTCACCTCAATCCTTGTGTGGCTCACCTTCCACCTCAATGCCAAGTACGGGCAGTACGGGCTGATGAAACTGGCGGCTGTGAAATATCATCCGCGCTACATCATCAACCGTCTGCGCCTTAACCGACTGATAAAAGGAAGAAAATGAGAAACACGTTAAAAGCGACCACACTCGAAAGCAAGCTGCCGCTGCTTGCCGTGGAACACGGTTGCATCATCTCAAAGGACGCGGACATCACCGTGGCCTTTGAGGTGAGCCTCCCGGAACTGTTCACAGTCACCTCGCAGGAATATGAGGCGATGCACTCGGCATGGTGCAAGGCGATAAAGGTATTGCCGCATTTCTCGGTGGTACATAAGCAGGACTGGTTTGTCAGTGAGAGTTACAAGCCGGAACTTCAAAAGGACGACTTATCCTTTTTGGATAGGAGTTTTGAACGCCATTTCAATGAGCGTCCGTATCTGGCTCACAAATGCTACCTGTTCCTGACAAAAACCACAAAGGAGCGTATGCGCCAGCAGAGCAACTTCTCCACCCTCTGCCGTGGACGAATAACACCGAAGGAGCTTAATCACGAGATGATCGTCAAGTTCATGGAATCGGTGGAGCAGTTCGAGCGAATAATCAATGATACCGGCTATATAAAGCTGCGCCGATTGAGCGATGATGAGATTGTCGGCACTGACAATTCATCGGGTATCATCGAGAAGTATATGGCTCTCTCAATGGGCGATGTAAACTGCCTTGAAGATATAGACCTGTCGGCAAAGGAAATGCGCATTGGCGACAAGATGCTGTGTCTGCACACGCTGTCAGATACCGAGGACTTGCCCGGCAAGGTCAGCACCGACAACCGATATGAGCGGTTATCAACGGATAGATCTGATTGCCGATTGAGTTTTGCCTCTCCCGTTGGGCTGTTACTCCCATGCAACCATATCTACAACCAGTATGTGCTGATTGACGACCACGATGAGAATCTGACCCGCTTTGAAAAGACTGCCCGTAATATGAACAGTCTTTCAAAGTACAGCCGAAGCAACGCCATAAATAAGGAGTGGATTGACAGGTATCTAAATGAGGCTCACTCTTACGGATTGACCTCCGTCCGTTGTCACTGCAATATAATGGCATGGAGCGACGATGCCGAGGAACTGCGCCGGATCAAGAATGATGTTGGTGGTCAGCTCGCCACTATGGGATGTATGCCGAGGCATAACACCATCGACTGCCCGACACTGTTTTGGGCGGCGATGCCCGGCAATGAGGCTGATTTTCCTGCCGAGGAAAGTTTCTACACTTTCATTGAGCCTGCGGTCTGCTTTTTCACCGCTGAAACAAACTACCGTTCTTCGCTCTCGCCATTCGGCATAAAGATGGTTGACCGCCTTACCGGAAAACCTATCCACTTGGATATAAGCGATGAGCCGATGAAAAGAGGCATAACCACCAACCGTAATAAGTTCATACTTGGGCCGTCAGGTAGCGGAAAGTCATTCTTCACCAACCACTTGGTCCGGCAGTATTACGAACAAGGTACCCATGTGCTACTGATTGATACCGGCAATTCCTACGAAGGGTTGTGCAACCTTATCCACAACCGCACGCACGGCGAGGACGGCATCTACTACACCTATACGGAGGATAACCCTATATCTTTCAACCCGTTCTACACTGACGATGGAATTTTTGATGTGGAAAAGAAGGATAGTATCAAGACACTGCTGCTGACGCTGTGGAAGTCGGAGGACGACCGCGTGACAAAGACCGAAAGCGGTGAGTTAGGCTCGGCATTGTCGATGTTCCTTGACAAGATGAGCCGTGATAGAGACATCGTGCCATGCTTCAATTCGTTCTACGAGTTCATGCGCGATGACTACCGCACGGAAATGGCAAACCGTCCTATCCCCATCTACAAACAGGACTTCGACATTGACAATTTCCTGACAACCCTACGCCAATACTATCACGGCGGTAGATTTGATTTCCTGCTCAACTCAAAGGAAAACATAGACCTGCTCAACAAGCGGTTCGTGGTATTCGAGATTGACAGTATAAAAGAGAATCGCGAATTATTCCCGGTGGTGACAATAATCATCATGGAGGCTTTCATCAACAAGATGCGAAGGCTCAAAGGTATCCGTAAGATGATAATCGTGGAAGAGGCTTGGAAGGCTTTGTCAACGGCAAACATGGCAGAGTATATGAAATACCTCTTTAAGACCGTCCGAAAGTATTTCGGTGAGGCGGTGGTAGTTACGCAGGAGGTTGATGACATCATATCGTCGCCGATTGTCAAGGAAACCATCATCAACAACTCCGACTGCAAGATACTTCTCGACCAGCGCAAGTACATGAACCGCTTTGACCAGATTCAGGAACTGCTTGGCCTGACCGACAAGGAGAAGGCGCAGATACTCAGTATCAATATGGCGAACAACCCCAACCGCCTCTACAAAGAGGTATGGATTGGCTTAGGTGGCACACAATCCGCTGTCTATGCCACGGAGGTGTCGCCGGAGGAATACCTCTGCTACACAACCGAGGAAACTGAGAAGGTTCAGGTGCTCAACAAGGCTGCGCAACTCGGTGGCAACATCGAGAACGCGATAAGGGTGCTTGCCAATGAAAGGAGGGAAGGCAATGTATGAAGGCTATGAGACTCTTGACACGTATTGCCGCAATATCCGGCGCAATACTCGCGGTCCTCCTGACCGCTGCCATTTGGCTTTTCACAATCCTCGCAAGAATAATAACGGGCATAGCCCGCAAAATCAGATAACCACAAAATCCAAAGAAAGAATGAAACAACTGAAATTTCTATTCCCGATAATCGCCCTGTGCCTGTTGCTCGGCACAGGCAGGGCAAACGCCCAGTGGACGGTCATTGACCCGTCCAACATCGCCCAAAGCATCGTCAACTCGTCGAAGTCGCTGGTGCAGGAGTCAACCACCGCGAAAAACATGGTGGCGAACTTTCAGGAGACGGTCAAGATCTACCAGCAGGCGAAGAAGTATTACGACGCCCTCCGCGCCGTCAACAACCTCGTCCGCGATGCCCGCAAGGTGCAGCAGACCGTCCTGATGCTCGGCGACATATCCGGCTACTATGTCAACAACTACAAGAAGATGCTGACGGATCCAAACTACACCTCAGCGGAGTTGTCGGCAATCGCCTCCGGCTACACGAGGATTCTTCAGGACGCCACCGGCGTGCTGAACGACCTGAAGCAAGTGGTCAATATCACCACGCTCTCCATGACCGACAAGGACCGCATGGATGTGGTCGATGACTGCTACAAGGAGATGAAGCGGCTGAAATCGCTGACGCATTACTACACGAACAAGAACATATCGGTGTCGTATCTCCGCGCGAAGAAGAAGGCGGACACCCAGCGTGTGGTGTCGCTCTACGGTGACGGTTCCGAAAAATACTGGTAAGCCATGATTTGCGCCATTGATTTCTCAAACCTCCACACAATCCTGCGCTCGCTCTACGATGAGATGATGCCGCTGTGCGAGGATATGGCGGGTGTGGCACAGGGCATAGCCGGACTCGGGGCATTGTTCTATGTGGCCTACCGTATCTGGCAGGCGTTGGCGAGGGCTGAACCGATTGATGTGTTCCCGCTTCTCCGTCCTTTCGTGATAGGCTTCTGCATCATGTTCTTCCCGACTGTGGTGCTCGGCACCATCAACTCGGTAATGTCGCCGATTGTGCAGGGCACCGCCGGGATGCTGGAGGGTCAGACCCTCGATATGCAGAAGTACCGCGAGGAGAAGGACAGGCTCGAATATGAGAAGATGATGCGTGACCCCTCCACCGCCTATCTTGTTGACGATGCCGAGTTTGACAGGCAGATTGACGAACTTGGAGTGACGGAAGTCGGCACCGCCGCCGGAATGTATATCGAGAGAGGTATGTATAAGGTCAAGAAAGCCATCAGCAATTTCTTCCGCGAACTGCTGGAGATGCTGTTTCAGGCGGCTTCGCTGACCATCGACACTATTAGGACATTCTTTCTCATCGTACTTGCGATACTCGGTCCGATCTCATTTGCCTTGTCGGTGTGGGACGGTTTCCAGCACACCCTCGTCCAATGGATATGCCGATACATTCAGACATATCTGTGGCTGCCTGTGGCTGACTTGTTCAGCACGATACTCGCCAAGATACAGGTGCTGATGCTCCAGAACGACATTTCGGAACTGACGAACAACCCCAATGCAGACCTTGACGGGAGCAATACCGCGTATTGTATCTTTATGATTATCGGCATTATAGGTTACTTCACGATTCCCACTGTTGCAGGCTGGATAATCCAAGCCGGAGGCATGGGCAGCTACAACCGCAATGTGAACAACGCCGCATTGCAGGGAGGCTCATGGGCAGGTAGCATTGTCGGCGGAGTGAGTGGAAACGCCGTCGGCAGAGCCGGGAAACTGCTCAAATAGCCTATGTCGGTAAATTTCGCAGACCCTCTGAACAAGGAAGGTCTTACCGTCCTGTCGCTCTTCGACGGGATGTCCTGCGGAGCCATCGCATTGCATGAGGAAGGGATAAAGGTCAGGCATTATTTCGCGTCCGAGATAGACAGGCACGCGATAAGACAGACAAGCCACAACTTTCCGTCCATCGTGCAATTGGGAAGCGTTACCGAAGTCAGGGCCTCCGACCTACCACCGATTGACCTTCTAATAGGAGGCTCACCCTGTCAGGGATTCAGCCTTGCCGGGAAACAGTTGAATTTCAACGACCCCAGAAGCGCCCTTTTCTTCGAGTATGTCCGCATACTGCAAGAGATCCGGGAATACAATCCCGGCGTGAAGTTCCTGCTTGAGAACGTGGTGATGCGCAAGGAGTACGAGAACGTGATAAGCGACCGTCTGGGGCTGTTTCCCGTGATGATAAACTCGGCTCTCGTGTCGGCGCAGAACCGGGAGAGGCTGTACTGGACCAACATCCGCACGCGGTCCGTTGAAAACCTCTTTGACACTTCGGTTTACACCGACATTCCACAGCCGACCGACAAAGGGCTATATCTCTGCGACATTCTTGACGAGGATGTGCCGCCGAACTACTTCCTGACTCCCGAACAGATACGCAGGCTGGATGAAATCAGGGAAAGCATGGAGGATACGGACGATGAGCCCTACTGCGGCGGCGCCTCCCTGTTCGAGGAAGATGTCGGGGTTGACACATTGGACGAGGCGATAGCCCGGAGCCGCGCGGAATCGGCAGCGAATGACAGCGTGAGGATCATATCCGGCACGATAGTGTCCAAAAAATTCGGCGGTGGCATCCGTCTCATAAAAAGCGGCAAGGCCGGATGTCTTCTGGCAAGCGCCAAGATAGGAGGATGCGGGCAGGATGTGTGCGTGTTCGTCAAGGGCGACGAAACCGCCGTCCGCCGTCTTACAGCGGCCGAATACTGCCGGCTCCAGACAATTCCCGAATGGTACGAATGGGTGTGTGACGAGAGCAAGATGTGCAAGATGCTCGGCAACGGGTGGACTGTTGACGTGATCCGCCACATATTCAGATTTCTAAAAAGTTAAAATCAAAAAATCAAATGGAATTCAAATCACTGAAAAATATCGAGACATCCTTCCGGCAGATAAGGCTGTTCGGCATAGTCGTGGTGTCGCTCTGCGCACTGGTCGCGGTCGCCTCGGTTGTGCTGTCGCTGAACTTCGCCGAGAAGCAGCGAGAGAAGATCTATGTGCTTGACAACGGCAAGAGTCTGATGCTCGCCTTGTCGCAGGATATGGAGCAGAACCGCCCGGCAGAGGCGCGTGAGCATGTTCGCCGCTTCCACGAATTGTTCTTTACACTTTCTCCGGATAAGTCAGCAATTGAGCACAACATCAACCGCGCCATGTCGCTGGCCGACAAAAGCGCATACAACTACTACTCGGACTATGTGGAGAAAGGGTACTACAACCGCATCATAGCGGGGAACATCACTCAGGTGCTGAGGGTTGACAGCATTATCTGCGACTTCAATGACTACCCCTATGATGTGAGGACCTACGCCCGGCAGATGATAATCCGCCAGAGCAACGTGACGGAGCGGTCGCTGATAACCCGGTGCCGTCTCGTCAACTCCAACCGCTCGGACGACAATCCCAACGGATTTCAGATCGAGGGGCTGACGATACTTGAAAACAAGGATCTCATAACAACAAAAAGAAGTTTATCCCAATGAAAGAAAAAATCAGAAAAATCGTGTCGCCCTTATATAATAAGGTGTGGCACTCCCCGAAAGGGAAAATCAGGGAGAGAATCAGGAAGGCGTGCGACGACCTTCCCCGCAACCAGCGGCTGATGGTCGTGAGTGTGCTGCTCTCCGCCTTTGTCCTCGTCGCCTTCTTCGTGTTCGGAAACGCCTGTTACAAAATGGGCGCAGGACATGCAAGAAAGTCAATCGAGATAGAGCATATCAGACAAATGGAACTTCCAACCGAAAAAACTCCCGCCCATGAAGATGCTCGATGACCTCCGCGCCCGGCTCACACCGAAGACCCCGGCAGAGCGTGAGCGGCTGAAAAGGATTGTCGTATATACGGTGCTGTGCCTCTCGTGCCTCGTGTGCATCTGGCTGATTTTCGCCCCAAGCGGCGATGATGATGCCGTCAAGGGTAAGGCGAACACAGAACTCCCCGACGGCACAACCGAAGGTATGCCCGATACCAAAATCAAGGCATACGAACAGGCGGCGGATGCAGAACAGAGGGCTTCCCAACAGGTCAACCTCGTCCACCTCTCGGAGTCGCTCGACACAATCCGTCAGTCTGCCGACACCGTTCCGGATGAAATCCAGACTTCGGCTGAAGCATACCAACAGGCTCAGGCATCCTTGCAGGACTTCTACATTCCTGAAACATCGGAAGCCGACTTGCAGGTGGCTGAGTTGCAGGAGCGCATCGCCGAACTGGAGATGCAGCAGTCACAACCTGACTACGGCAAATCCACTCCCAATGAGATGGAGTTGCTTGAACGCTCCTATCAGCTTGCCGCGCAATATATGGGCAACGGCAATGCCAACGGCGGGAACTATCCGCCTCCGGCTCAGTCGGAGGAAAAGGGGAAACGCAATGTTCACCCCGTGGCGCAAGTCAACCGCAATGTCGTTTCCTCGCTGTCGGCATCATCATCAAGAGGCTTCAACACCTCGGTAGGCGGTAAGCCGACAACCGTAAAGAACACCATCGCCGCAGTCGTGGCTGCCAATCAGAGCGTGGTTGACGGGGAGAGTGTAAAACTCCGTACTAATGATCCGATGTGGATTGGCAACCGTCTGATACCGCGCAACACCACCATAACCGGATCCGCCCGTATTCAGGGAGAGAGACTTGAAATCGAGATCACCTCGGTGGAGTGTGAAGGCTCTATATATGAGGTGGAGTTGCAGGTCTATGACTCCGACGGTCAGGAGGGCATCAACATTCCACAGTCGATGGAGAGTGACGCACTGCACGAAATAGGTGCCAATATGGGCAGCACGATGGGCAGTTCAATTAACATCTCCACCAATACGGGGGCGCAGATAGCATCCGATGTCGGGCGAGGACTCATCAACGGTGTAAGCCAGTATCTGACAAAGAAGCTGCGCACAGTGAAAGTCCACCTCAAAGCCGGGTACCGTGTGATGCTCCACCAGCCCGAAGATTTATAAAAACCACTAAAACCAAAAATAAAAAGATGAAACTGAAAACATTTATCATTTCCGCCATAGCCGTAATCGGCATGGCAACCACCGCCTTTGCAAAAGGCAAGACAACCACCGATAACACCGATGTCAACATTTCGCCAGACACTGAAGCGGTTGCCGAACACGACATGAATGTGTACGGACCCGGCTACACCGACGGTGACAAGTTTGAGGGCTTGACCCGAAAGGTCGGCTTCGACTGTATGATACCGCCTCACGCCTTAGAGGTGTCGTATGACAAAACGACTCATATCATCTTCCCGGCTGAAATCAGCTATGTGGATCTCGGCAATGAGAACCTTGTCGCCGGACTCGCTGACGGCGCGAAGAATGTGCTGCGCGTCAAATCCGCTTTCAAGCGGTTTAAGACGGAGACAAATCTCTCGGTGATAACCACTGACGGCTCATTTTACAGCTTCAATGTGAAATTTGCCAAAGAGCCTCTCTTACTCAATATCGAGATGACTGATTTTCTTCACGATGGTGAGGCTGTCAACCGCCCCAACAACGCGCAGGAAATCTACTTGGAGCGTTTAGGATCGGAGTCGCCCATGCTCGTGAAGCTGATTATGAAGTCAATCCACAAGCAGAACAAGCGAGAAATAAAGCATATCGGAAGCAAACGTTTCGGGGTGCAGTTCCTTTTGAAGTCAATATACACAAACAATGGGTTGCTCTATTTCCACACAGAGATCAAGAATACCTCCAACATTGCTTTCGATATTGACTACGTATCATTCAAGATTGTCGATAAGAAGGTTATCAAGCGTACCGCCATGCAGGAGCAGGTTTTGGAGCCGTTACGCGCCCAGAACTATGTGACGGTGGTGAGTGGAAAGCAGTCGGAACGCACTGTGTTCGCTTTGGAGAAATTCACCATTCCTGATGACAAGCAGCTCGTTATTGAGGTCGCTGAGAAAGAGGGCGGTCGCCATCAGTCCTTTGTCGTGGAGAACGAGGACATTGTGAGAGCCAATGTGATTGATGAACTTTCAATTCAGTAAACTATGAGAAAAGCGATGATAATTATCGCTGCCATGCTCAGCTTCTTCGGAGGCCGGGCAATGGCCCAGCGATGCCTCCCCGGAATGTCGGCTGTCGAGGTAAATGCAAATATGGCTGACGGATTCTATACCGGCAACTCCCGTAACTGCGGTTACTCTTTCGGAGTGTACTATTCAGTATTCAAAGGCAACGCGAACACTTGGAGCTTCGGTGGGGAGTATCTCCAGACATATAAGCCCTACGGCGAGAAAGGTCGTATCCCGGTGGCGCAGTTCACGGGCGAGATTGGCTACAATCTCCACCTCATCAGTGACTATTCCCAGACTTTCCACCTCTACGGCGGTTTGTCGGCTCTCGGTGGTTACGAAACAGTGAACTGGGGCGAAAAAATCCTGCCCGACGGGTCCACGCTCCACAACGGCGATGCCATCATATACGGCGGTGCAATTACTCTGCAAGTGGATTTTTACCTGAGCGACAATTTTGCCCTCGGTGTCAATATCAAGGAGCGGTTTGTCTTCGGCAACTCGACAGGTCATTTCAGATTCAGCTATGGTGTGCAACTCAAATATGTGTTTTAGACGATGAATATTGACGACATCCGTAATATCTCCCTTGTGGATTTCCTCAACCACCTCGGCTATCAGCCCACCGGACGCGACAGCAAAGGTCTATGGTTCTATTCTCCACTGCGCAGTGAGAGAAAACCATCGTTCCATGTCAACCCGAAGAAAAATCTTTGGTATGATTTTGGCTCCGGAAATGGCGGCGATATATTCTCCCTCGCAGGGGAAATAGCCGGAACAACCGACTTCATCCGTCAGGCGGAGTTCATCGCCGAGAAGATGCAGATGCCGGTGGAAAAGCCTTACAAGCCGATGCCATTCAAGGAGGAACCTACATTCTCCAATGTGGAAATCTCAAAGCTGGAGCATCTGGCATTGTTGAAATACCTCGCAGACCGTGGCATACCGAAAGAAATCGCCCAACGATACTGTGTGCAGGTGGACTATGAACTTCACGGTAAGCAATATTACGCTATCGGCTTTGAGAATATGGCGCACGGATTTGAGTTGCGGAATCCTTTCTTCAAGGGGTCATTTCCACCGAAGGCTATAACGCATCTCGCCAAAGGAAATGCCAGATGCTGCCTATACGAAGGCTTCATCGACTTTCTTTCAGCGGAGAAATTCGGCTTCAACGACTATAACGATGTGATTGTGCTAAACTCCGTGGCAAATCTCGGCAAGGCAATCCCGTTGCTCAATGACTATTCGGTGATACTCTGTTTCTTCGACAATGACGCCGCAGGACAAGCCGCCTTCTCCAGACTTGAAAAGGAGTTCAGCACAAAGGTCTGCGACAAATCTTCCCTCTACCCAAACCACAAGGATCTCAATGATTACCTTATGGCTCAAATCCAAAAACAAAACAGAAAACCAAAATTAAAACTCTGAAAGACAATGAAAACAATTCTCAATAAAATCGGCGCAATCCGCGTCACCCCCGTCCGTTTCTTCGGATTCTGGGCAATCCTTTTTGCCCTCGTGTTCGCTCTCTCGTCATGCAATGACGACCTTGACGTGCAGCAGTCCTATCCCTTCACCGTCGAGGTGATGCCCTACGGCGACAAAATCACAAAGGGTCAGACCGTGGAGCTGCGCTTTGAAATCAAACCGGAGGGCAACTATGCCAATACCCTCTACACAATCCGCTATTTCCAATATGACGGCGAGGGAATACTCAAACTCGTCGATGGTCCGGTGCTGACAAACAATGACCGTGTTTTACTCGAAAACAAGACCTTCCGCCTGAACTATACCGCCAAATCCTCCGATGCCCACAAATTCCTCGTGGTGATTGAAGACAACTTCGGCTCTACACCATGGGAACAGACCTTTGAGTTCAACGGAAAAGACTTCGGCGATGACAACAGCGGCGGAGGACTAATAGTCGGTCCCATCGTTCCAATCAATCCCGTAATCGTCACAGAAAATCAGTAAAACAATGAGAAAAATACTGTATATCATCATCGCGCTCATGGCGACCTTGACCGCCTCTCAAGTCCATGCCGCGACCCAAAGTTGCGCCCCAGCGCAACAAAAATCTGCATCAAAACCCAAGCGAAACATCATGGACTTACCGCTTGTAGAACGTGCCATCTTGATTATCAAAAAATTTGAGACGCTACACGATTTGCGTCATCTTCCTTATTGCGGATATGGTCACAGAATATGGCCGGGCGAGAAACTGCCGAGATATCGAGCCTTGACCGAACACGAAGCAGACGCGCTTCTCCGCAAAGACTTCCGCAAGCTCTGCAACATGTACGCCCATTTAGGTCGAGACTCCGTGTTGGCCGCTGCCTTAGCATACAACATCGGCCCCGGTGCCGTCAACAAAAGCACCTTCTACAAAAAGCTGAAGCGAGGCGACCGTGACATCTTCCGCGCCTACACCTCCCATTGCCACTACAAAGGCAAGTTCCACAAAGGCCTCTACACCCGACGCCTCACCGAACTCGCCGCCCTGTACGTCCCATAATCAAACAAAATGGTCTATGTCTTACTGATTTTCAGAAGGGCATAGACCATTCTTTCAATCTGGAATATCCAGTTTTATATCATTCCACACTCAATGAAACACTACTATTCGTTTTTGTTAACTTAAAAATTAATCGTAGTAAAGTTTGCCCTGACCATGACATTTAGGACAACCGATTCTTTCGTAAGCTTTACCATTCTTATCCATCCACACTTCAACATATCCTTTTGCCATACAATTAAGGCAGAGGGATTCTTCTTTAACTAAATTTCTGATTCGATTACGAATAATTTCAGTTTTTGGCGACACATGATGCGCATTATCTGGCAAAATAAAGGGAGAAAGTGCAATCTTATTGATTGAAATAGAATCATTCCCATATAAAGCCATATAGTCTGTATATATGAGCGTCCTCTCCGACCTATATTGAAGAAATTCCTCATATGCTTTGGTTAACGCCTCATTGAATATATGTCCAATGCCATGACAATCAAAGCAATCACTATTCAATCCGTTGCATGACGGACAAATAGGTTGTGACTTAGAAATCTCCTTAATTCTATTTACAATTTCCATGCGCCGGTTTCTTAGTTTTTCCAATTCATCAATATAATATTGTTGTTCATGTACCTTTCTCCCTTCTCGTACTATCTTACATCTTACTTCGTAAAGTTTATCGGAACGCTCTTTCTCAAATTTCTCTTTTTCTTTTTTTGTTTGTTCCAGTCTATCTCTTGCTGCTTTTCCTTCTTTCTGCTCTTCAATGGACAATTCTTTATAAAGATCTAATGCTTCGGGAGTTAGCTTATGACAAAATCCTTTGCATTTATCACAAACCACTTTCCCCAAAGAAATCGTATAAGGATTCTTTGGGAAAACGTATGACTCTTTTCCATCCACATATCCGGTTCCATTACATTCCGGGCAGGTAGTCCAATAGCGACCAGAACTTTTATAAATTGTCTTAGGGGATAATGGAGGTCCCTGACTGCGCCGTGCTTTTTTGTGGGTGCCACCTTTTGCTAATTTACCTATGAGTGCAAACAAGCCTACGACCAACAAAATATATATCCATGTCGGAGACTTATGATAAGGATCATCAGCCATTCTTCCATCGTATTCAGCAAATGTATATATGGGAATGAATAAGCCAAGCAATATAGTGGTTAAAATCCTATTCATATCAGTCAATGTTCCATTCCGCCTCAGGATTCCCATCAAAAGCTTCACGGTATCCTTCATTTTCAAAATATCTTCGTTCTTCCTCTTCCTGCATGGCTTGATATTCTGAATATCTACGTTCGCTTTCTTCATTTTCCCATTCTTCAATTTCTTCTTCCCACTTGTCAACGAACTGTATTAAAGAATCCATTCGTTGGTCATATTGGGTGTCAGGAGCATCTTTCAATGTCCTGAGAACATTGGGGGAAACTCTTACTCGTTTCAATCGAATGAGGCCATCGATATAAGGGAAATCTTTTTCCAAGAGTTCCTTGATAGTCATCCTCTCGGAATGTTTTTGAATGCCATGAAGTTCAACATAACGAGTTCCCCAATATGGGCTATTGTCAAGCACGTATACCGAAGACCCCCATATACTGAGTTTTCCATCTACAGAAGTAATGTCTCTATAAATATGGTGAGCGTCATTAGCCACCCAAAGTTTGTCAAAGAATGACTCGTTTACAATATCTTCGTATTCATCTTCCCATTGTTCTATAACGCCAGAGTCAAGATGAAAATAGTTGTGTCTACATAACTTAAGCAGAGTTTGGCGACGATTGTCCATCAAGTCATATATATCTGAACCAGCGAAGTTCCCAACGCTTATGATGCCATGAACATCATTAAAAAAGTCTGGGCTTTTGGTTAATTTTGGTCTCCAATCTTCAATTCCATGTGGAAATTTATCGTATCCCACAGATAAAAAATGAACTTCGTCCTTAGGCAAATTTGGATGATATTTTTGAATTTTGGCCTGTTTATGTGCATAAAAGAATATATCACTGCCTCGAATTTCAATTCTATCTACATTGTTGACAATTAATTGTCTCTTTTTCTTAACGCTATAAAGACCTCTGTTGCCAGCGTTTATCCACGGATCGTCTTCCCATTCATCTTCTGGTGAATAATCATAGCAGGAAGACCAATCTGAATTGCAAGATTCTCGATATTCTGCTGCTGGATCCACTTTGTGAGTTAAAATATAATCAGGGGAAATGAACTCATCAAAGCCTTCAAACTGAGCTCTCCCAAGAAAATTGCACTCATTATCCATGATTCCGCCAATATAAATACGGTCAAATGGATGTGCCTTATTTACCATATCGTCATCAATGTCATATCCACTCCCACAATCGTCCCAAAATCCATAATATAAAACTTTGTCAGTTGGTTTTCCTTGAAAAGAAAGTCTTTTGAAATAAGGACCATTGAAATAATCCTTGCCGTCCGGGTGAGTTTTTCCATCCAAGAAAAATTTTTTACGTCGTTCTTGGTCATATTTGAAGTCTCCGAAGTCCAGCAATGGCTTGTTACCAAACCGATCCATCAAATAAGAATAGCCATACTCATAGTCGAGGTAGGTTATAATACCTACATCCCCGACAAAACCCTCACTGCCATTCGAAAGTATTTGTTCAAAACATTCCTCGTTCTCCCTTATTCGGTCAATTATTTCTTGGGGCACCCTTTCTTCGGGCTTGTATATTTTCGGATTCATTGTTGTATTCAGTTTTCTTATATATATCAATTTTGGAAAAAGGTAAATAATAAGACTATCGATAGCTCCCTTTGTTTTTATCTCCCTAAAAAATCATAATCGCCGTCAAAGCCGTCCGGCATATCTCCATACATACCATCGGTCATTGCATCCCATGAATCTCTTAGATAATCATTATAATCACTATCATCGCAGGAATATGATTTCTCCGGCTCCATATCGTTAATTGAGAACCAGTATCTTCGATGGTTGAATTTTCCGATTCTACTTACACGCATTGGATTAAATTCTCTTGCGACCTCTGTTTTTATCCAATTAACACTATTTTCAAAGGCATAACCATGTAGTGTATTATCATTTTCATTGATATGGTACATCAACAAGAAATGATTACGGAAAGAATGTTCCATAGCAGAACGAGACTCTTCAATTCGTAATTGAATGCCTTCATTAACAATATCCTTTGATGTTAAATCAAATAATGATATAACAAATTCGCCATGGTCGTTCGCCAATACTCCAATGAAGAAATTACCAACGGGATAAGTAAGGGCATGGAACTTGGGAGATACTACAATCTGGTTATTCTTGTCTATTATGCCCACATTATATTTATTATCCATTACAAAGAGGAGATTATTTGAGATTACATCTATTTTGAGATAACTTGTAATGCGTTCTCCTGTGGCAATATTGATCGCCTCACCACCTCCCTTGTCAATAACCCACCCATTCTCGATATGGTACTCATGCTCTACAAGAAGGTTTAACGGAAAGTTGATGCGGTTAATCACCTTCTTATCCTTATCATTAACTTCTTTTGTCCAATAAATTTTAGTACCATGTTTTATTTGAAGGCTTTCCCCATTGGTTTGCGGCAATAGAGTTTTGAGTTCCGGAGTTACAAGAAGCCAACGACCGACTCCATATTCAAAAGAATATTCATCAAATCCGTATTCTTCTGTCCATGTCTTCCATTTTCCGCCAAAGTAGAAAGCCCATATATTATCTCCCAAAGAATACTGTGAGAATCCTTCAATAAGTAATTCCCCTACGGAGTTATAAAGTGCATATTTGCCTCCGAATTTCTTATAATAGTGGTTTTGGCCATAGGTCATAAAACCGCCCTCATAGCCTGCGAGGACATATTCCCCATCAATTTTGATGTAGTCGTATTTCACCGGGACTATTAATTTCCCGGATGTGTCATAACATCCCCATTTAGCATATAGATAATCTACAATGCAGTTTTCTCTCGGGCAACCGCCTCTTGCAACAATAACACGGTCTTCTTCGAGGATGATATGTGAATAGAGACAGGGGACTACCTCTTCACAAGTTTCTGTGTCCAGAACTCCCTTAAGCTCAGAAAGAGCATCGCTCACAATCTCATATTTATCTTTAAAAGGAACTTGCTCCGAATATTTAATACGGCTTTCTCTTCCGTTGTGTTTAAGAATGCCCCAATAGTCACCAATGCGCACATTAAATCCACCATGCTTGCCCTTGCCTCGGAATTGAATTTCATCGAATTTGAAAGGAATAATCACATCATCGTTAAAGTCCGCGAATCCGAATTTATCACCAATTTGACAAAGGATAATTGAATCATGGATGCTAAAGTGACCATTGTATTGATGTTGCCCTCCCAATATACATTCTCCACGTGTATTGAGAAGTTGGGCACATATTCCTTCCTCTCCAAAATAACTCTTATATGAGTTTTGTACCTCAAAGTATATAAACATCCCCATCATTCCATATATAGGCCTAACTGAATGGTATGACGGTAATATATCGATATTTTTCTCTACTCTGAAAAAGCTTTTGCAGTATAGTTTTGGTGAGAATAATTTCACACCCCAAACTCCGTCAACTTTGTAATACAATAATCCTTCTCCATAATACTTTGCCTCATCAAACTCCATTGAAAGGCTATTGGAATCGGAGCCGGTTGAAATTAGTCGGAATTTATCCGCTCTTTGAATCAAATATTCTTCTGAGGTTATAGGAATGACCTTGTCTACATTTTCTTCAAGGACAAATCCGTTTTCAATGCTAAATATATTCTCACCGTTATTATTTCGAGTGACAAATGTATTTAAATTGGATTCTCCTTTTTTACAACAAGCGATAGTTCCTTCAGAAACGAAGAAATCATCACGGACAATTATCTGCTCAAGATTAGTTGTGTCAAGAGGATGATTCTTGCTATACCTGAATGCAACTCCATTCTTTTTGTTCCAATTCCATACCCAATGACTACCAATCTCATCTTTGTTTGACTCGTCAATGATGTTGCCTCTAATTTCAAGATATTCTGAAGGGAGTATGTTGTTTCCGTTAGTCCCAATAATCCCAATTTTTCCGTTATACAGCACAATGATTCCAGACGACATTAGCTTCATATCGTCATATATCTGTAGAACTATACTTTTACCGGTTAAGTCGCGAAGGCCATATTTACCTCTTTTGTCTTTTGAGATTAAAGTGCCATTTGGTGTAATCTGAATGAATTTCAGTTCTTTTTCAGCCACCCACCTTTGCAACTCAAGATTAGGATTTAGGAGAATGAGATTGTCAAGTATGAGCCAATTGTCAAAGGTGTCAATTTGTTGGTCTCTACGCCAAATTTGTATTGGCGTGCTTAACGTTTCATTCTTGCTGTTTTTCCAAATATACGGATTGCCATCAAAATTAAGATGATCCATATTGTGGTTCCTACCCCAATCATATTCAGCGTTATCGTAACATCTGAATGCGGGATAACCAGTTAAAGCAATCGCCCCATACTCTGTCGGAATAACCTCTCTACCATTCCAATCTACGACACCACACATAAAATGGGAATGTGCCCCCTTACCAACGACAACAAAATCTTCGTTCCATGCAAAGATATTATCATATTGTGGTGAGAGCAAGACATCCCCATCAAGAGACATAAGCCCCCATTTGTCATCTTGCTCGAACATGAAGACATCCTTTATTGGAATCTTCACATCCTCATATAAAGGTGGCACAAGTGTTGTCCCACTTTCAAGAGCAAGGCCATATAGAGTTTTGCCTTGTCCTTGTTCAGAAGAAATAATTATAATGTTGTCGTTGGTACTCATTACTCGTGTGTTTGTCCGTTTTCAACAACTTCTCGGTAGTCTTGGTCATCAATAATTTGACGGAGTAGACTGCGGAAGTTGCCTTGGAATCCTTCATTCTGGTTGTATTCTCGATAAAGGGAATCGTCGCTACGACGCATACGCCTCATCACTGTATCGACTATGCGGTTGAAGGCAGCATCGGCTTCATCACGGTCGGGATTGCCAACAATCTGTGACTGATACTGGGGTGTGGCTATGATTTCCCTTGCCACACGATACATCTTCACCCGGCGCTCGTCGGCAGGTGCATCCCAGCCGCTGAACCATCTCTCATTGAAATTGGAGATGATTATGTCAAGCTGTGAACGGGAGTCATCATTTGTTCCGGCACCGGCCATATTTGGCGAGTTGGGGTCAAGGACGGCTCCTGCGGCATCAAGAACAATCTTCTCGTTGGATGCGGTGCGACGCAATGCGTAGGTGTTCATGTCAACACTTTCGAGCAAATCGCTCAAATCATCTCCGGGAACCGTAACTTTCAACAGTGGAATGAGCTGGCGCAGGAACCAGTACAATTTCTCCCACTTGATGTTCTCAAACGGCATGATAGCGGCTATACGTGAATACACTTTGACGAACTGCTTGCATTTGATTTTGAAATCGGGTTTGCCGTTCTCATCCCATTCTATTTCATTCTCGAAGCGTTCCACGGATCGGTCCAGTATAGGCGACAGTTCATGAGCCTCTGCCCCATGCTGATAGAGGTCGTTGAAAGGATTAACATCATCCTCTTCCGTAAATACTCCGGCATCAAGTATGGCCGCACGGAGATCATGGAGTACATTGATGTTTGTTGGCTCGGAAAGGGAAGTGCATGTAAAGAAGGGGTCAAAGGCAGCCTTCATATCGTCAAGTTTATTATAGAAGTCGATAACGAATACGTCATCGGCTGTCTTTCCAAGCTTAGGAGAAATTCTGTTGAGACGGGACAAAGCCTGCACTGCCAAAACGCCGTCAAGAGGCTTGTCGATATACATTGCTGAGAGTTTCTCCTGATCAAACCCAGTCAGATACTTGTTAGCTACAACGAGTATCTGATAATCATTGCAGTCAAGCTTCTCCGGTGTCTGCACATCGGGGAAGCCATTTATTCCGGATTCGGTATATGAAATGCCATCGACTGTTTTCTCTCCGGAAAAGGCGATAATTGGTTTGTAGGGCAAATGTTGCTCCGCGATGATGTTGCAGAGCGCCTTGTAATAGCGTATGGCACATTCAATGTCGCGTGTCACCACCATAGCCTTTGCCTGTCCTTTCAGACAACGTGCACGATACACTTTTGCATCGAAATGTGCAAGCATCACCTCGGCCTTCTCCCGAATGGTCTTCGGCTCACGCTCCACTTTGCGGCGAAGTTTTTTCTGAGCTTTCGCCTCGTTGTATTCCGGATTGTCCTCAATAGACTTGGCAAGTTCGTAGTAACTCGTATACGTGGTATAATTCGACAGAACATCTATGATAAAACCCTCCTCGATGGCTTGTTTCATTGAATAGAGATGGAATGGCTTGAAACCTCCATCCGCCTGCTCTACGCCAAACCGTTCAAGTGTCTCACGTTTCGGTGTGGCAGTAAACGCGAAGTATGATGTGTTGGGGCTCAATTTCCGTTCCTCAATGAGCTTTGCTATAATTGAGTCAGTATCCTCTTGGTCTGAATCGTGGTCACGGTAAACTGTAGCGTTCATCTTATCGGCAGCTATACCGCTCTGGCTGCTGTGAGCCTCGTCAATCACCACAGCGAAGTTGCGGTCACTCATATCGGAAATTGCCCCACAGATATAGGGAAATTTCTGTATTGTCGTTATAATGATGCGTTTGCCATCCTCAATCGCTTTTTTGAGCTGACTACTGCTGTCGGCATGGGCGATAATCTTGTCGCTTTTTGCAAATGCCCAAACGTTGTAGAATATCTGGCTGTCAAGCACCCGGCGGTCGGTCACGATTATCACCGACTGATAAAGCTGCTTGTCAAGAGCCTCGGCACGGACGGCATCAAGAGTTGCCGGACACACCTTTATAAGGTCGAATGCCAGCCAAGTGATGGAGTTGGATTTTCCCGAACCGGCTGAGTGTTGAATCAGATACTTACCTCCAACGCCTACATTGGAAACGGTGTCACTCAGTTTTGACACTACATCGAGTTGGTGGTAGCGTGGGAAAATCAAACCTTTTGCATTTTTCAGCAGGTGTGGCACCTTTTTGTGCTTCTTTGCCTCACCATAATCCACGAGCGCGAAGTTCTGTATAATGTCTGAGAGTGTATCAGGAGTGAGTATTCGCTCCCAGAAATAAGCCGTTTTATGCCCGTCGGGGTTTATAGGGTTACCGGCACCCTGCCCATCGGGAAGCCCTTGGTTGAAAGGCATAAAATATGTTTTTGCTCCTTCGAGGCGTGTGGTGAAATACACCTCATCCTTGTCGAGAGTGAAATGAGCCAAACATCTTGCAAACCTCAGAAGGGTATCTCTTGGGTCGCGGTCTTCTCGATACTGCTTCTGCCCGTCATAACGAGCCGTCTGGTGCGTAGCCGGGTTCTTCAGTTCGATAGTGAAAAGAGGGATGCCATTGATGAAAATCACCATATCAATCTCGTTGCCGGGATGATACTTGCTGTAACGCTGCTGACGTGTAACTGACCATTCATTGGCTGCATACTGCTTGTGGCTCAATTCGCTGTCGCTCAACGAAGGACGGGTATAGAACAAGCGTAGAGTGATATTGTCTATCTCAAGATCGGTTCGTAGGGTGTCGAGTATTCCCTTGGTAGAGAGTTTGCGGTCTATCTCTTTTTCCACGATAGTTTTCAAATCGCCACGTCCTCGCCACTGGTCAAGAATACCCTTCTGGGTTTTGTTGAGGAAAGACCACAGACGAGTGGTGTTGATGGCCTTGTCACGGTTCATTTCATCGGAATGCCCCGGGAGAAAACCGTTGTTGATACCGTATGGGGTGAACGGTTCAGCTGCATGAGAATTATCCCACGCAATGCGCTCTTCGAGAGTTGACCCAGTAAGCCTACGCTCAATCAATTTCTCCAATTCCACTTCAAGCATTGATGTCTGTGTCATATCACTTTTACCTTTCCGGTCACGATTTCGTTAATAATAATGTTTTTACGCTCTCGAAGCAAATCAATGAGACGTTTTTGCTGAACTATGGCTAAATCTATGCCTTTGGTATTGTAATCAAGATATTCCACCAGATTCTTTTGCTCCTCCAATGAAGGAATGGGCACTAAAAAATTCTTCACAAGAGTCATATCTGCATACTGGAATGTGGTAGTATTGGCAGTGTCACGACAATACTTTCCGAGGACATACATATAGTAAAAAATAAACTGCGAGTCAAAACGAGCAGACAGCGATTTGCGAATCTTTAGATTCGCAAATCGCTGATTCGCAAGCGAATCAGCAATTAACATAGCATGTTCGCCTATGGAGGCTGTACAGATAGCCATAATAAAAGAACCGGCATCAAATGTACCTCCGTTATTTAGGGCGGCAGGGGTTATATATTGAATAGCCCTTTCAAGTTTTCTGCCTGATTTACGAATATCCTCCATTCTGAACCAAGGGATAGTTCCATTGCTCCAAAAAGAAGGATTGATTTTTGATGGAGTGTAACCATTCCTGAATTCAAAAACGTGACGAACAGGGATTGTTTCCCAGTGGGCAGGGATTTGGCCGAGCCATTCGATGCCGGATTCGCGGAGAGGCACATTTGGATTGATGCCACGGGTAACGGCCTCTGTAATGATAATCTTGCGACGTTCCTCCAAAGCAGCAATAATCCGTTCCTTTGCTTCAATCGCCTTGTCTATTTCCGCAATGACATTATCCAAATATTCTACGATTGCCTCCTGCTCACAAATCGGAGGAATAGGTATTTGTAGATATTTAATGTCGAACCAACTTAATGACTGTCTTAATCCGGAACCATATCTATAAAGTTCTTTGGATACGTCCCAATAATACAATACGTAATGAAGATATATAGGGTTATTCCCACGTCTCGGAATTAATCCTAAATATGCTCCTGATATTATGCCATGATGCCGAACCAATCCCGTTCGCAGACTAACTTTATCATTTTGAAGATCTGTACATCTAATGATTATGAAGTTTGGGTCTATTATTTGATAATTCGAGTAATTATCCGGAACGAGACCCTCATCTTTGTTTATCTTTGGAATTATACGTCCATAGCTTAATGACAGTACAAAGCTCTCTGAATTGTCCCAATTTTTTCTTTTGTTCTCTAAAAAAATTGCCTTTCCCGGCAATAGTTCCCAATGGCTCGGAATTTCTCCAAGCCATGCTTGCCCACTATTTTTATATTCCGAATAAGTTTCCATCAGTCTTCGCCCTCCTTGTCTTGAAGCAGTCGAGCCTGCTTTATTCGGTTTTGCGCACGCTCCACGGCTTGTTGTAATTTCTGTTCAAGAATGCGGCGGTCAGGTAGTTTTGTAAGATAATCTGCCACCCGGATGTTGCTCTCGTGGAGGTGCATTAGCTCTACATGCTCCTCGTTCTTTCCGGCGCATAAGATTAGACCGATGGGCTTGTTCTCGCCTTCAAGCATCTCATATTTTTCTAACCAGCGCAGATAAAGCTCCATCTGCCCCTTGTAGGCTGCCTGGAACTTCCCTAATTTCAAATCCACAGCGACCATAGCCCGCAGCCGGCGATTGAAAAAGAGCAGGTCGATATAGTAATCCTCATCGTCAACCGATATACGCTTCTGACGTGCCATGAAAGCGAAGTCGTTACCCATCTCTGTGATGAACTTTTGGAGTTCACTAACTATGGCTTCTTCAAGGTCCTTTTCAGAAAAGTTTCCCTCCAATCCGAGAAAGTCAAGGAAATAAGGGTCATGAAACGCAAGGTCTGCCGACATCTTACGCTCATTCTTCAAAAGTTCTAAATCTTGGCGTATTACTTCATCTGGTTGCTTGGCAATTGCCGTGCGTTCATATAGCATACCGTCAATCTTGGCTTTGAGGGTTCTCTTTGACCATCGTTGGTCAGCAGCCATAGTGAGGTAGAACTGGCGCTTCAAGTCATCTTCGATTGATAAAACTTGTAAGAAATGAGACCATGATAATTTGGACACCACTGGTGTCCAAATTGAAATATCAGGAAATACTGTGGCAAATTGTCGCATTCTGTTGAGGTTCTTCTCTGAAAACTCTCGACCTCCGTATTCTTCGGTGAGTTGAGTTGAGAGATTTGCCACGATTCGTTTGCCATAAGCTGCACGTGTACCCTCGATAAACTCCCGGTTTATTCGTTCTCCAATGTGCCAGTACATCATGGTGAGTCCTGAATTGACAGCTAATGCCACTTGTTGACGACATGTATCTATCAATCGACGTATGTCGGTAAGGATATTATCTTGCTGGATGGGGTTCTGAATCTGTTCCATGTGTTATCCGAGATTAAGGAGTGAGACAAGGAGGCGGCTGCTCTCCTTTTCGAGGGTTACAAGTTCTTGCTGATTCTCGGCAAGAGTGCGTAGCGGAGCCGGTTTGTAGAAATACTTGTTGAATGAGATTTCACACCCGATAAGTGTTTTCGGAAGGTCAATCCAAGCATCTGAGACATATGGTTCTACTTCGCGTTTGAAATAGTCAAGAACAGCGTTGGATACCGGCACTTCCTCTTTATCAGAGAGTGACGTGTCGCTTTCATAGTGAATGAAAGAGCCTTTCCCTGATGGATAGTAGCCATAATATGGCAAATCTTCCGGCTTGACGTTGAAAGTCTCCGTAAGCAATTCGATGTCCTTGCTTTTGATCTTGACAGTCTTATCTACAACCGGGGCTGCCTCGGGGTCGGCTTCACTCATTGTCCGAGCAATTGTCTTTAGACCTGTCTTATCTATCAAGATGCCAAGCTCAGACACAACCGTTGTAAGCCTATCGGTAAACAGAGCATAGTCCATGAACACTTCCTGACCAATCTTGTCGGTCAGTCTGACAGCAATCTCCGACAATGCGCGGCGAGATTTCCATTTGTTAGGGTCAATAAGTTCACGGAGTTTCTTGTCGGTTAGCTTAATATCATTACTTTGGAGATATTCACGTATCTCCATGATGTTGTCGTTCAATCCCTCGAACACACGGCTTCCGTAACTGTCGTACAACCAGCCGGAAAGTTCACGATTTCCTTTATCAAAAAGCAGTTCCTCCGCTTTTTCATAATTCATCTGCGAACGGAGACGAAGTGGGCGAAGCACAGTGACGCTAAAGTAGCGGAAGTCATCGTTGTCGAATATCTTTGATGTGACGGGAAAATCGGTCGATGCCTCACACTCCATGAAGTTTAAGTAGGCTTTAATGATATGTCCACGCATTGTTTGGGTTATCTCGCAGTTGCGCTGACCCTGATTTTTGCGCAGGGTTTCAGAGGCTTGCGAAGCATCGATGAGCTGCACCTTTCCGCATCGCTGCGGTTGCTTGAAGTTTGTCAGCACCCAACAATAGGTGGAGATACCTGTGTTGTAGAATATATTGTTGGGTAGCTGGATTATCGCGTCAACCATATCGTTCTCGACAAGGAAACGGCGAATGTTGCTCTCGCCACTTCCGGCATCACCGGTGAAAAGCGAAGAACCATTGTGGATTGAGGCAGCTCGCGATCCTTGAGGCTGAAGCTGGAGTGACTTCATTTTGTCGACAAGTTCCATCATGAACAGCATCTGTCCGTCGCTGACACGTGGCACAGAGGCATTGTTCTCAACCACACCAATATAGTTTGGCAGAGGTACATAAAAGCGTTCGTCAAGAAGAGTTTTCTCATCAAACATCTTCTTCTTGTCCTCACCCCATGATTTCCCATAGGGCGGATTGGTGAGCATAAATCCAAACTGCTTACCTATACGTGTATCTTCGGGGACAAGAGTGTTGTCAAGATGAATTCCTTCCGGGTCAACACCCTTTATGATAAGGTCAGATTTGCAGATGGCAAACGTTTCCGGATTGACCTCATTGCCATTCAATCTGATGGCCGAAGGGTCAACGCCGAGGTCTATAAGGTAATCATGTCCCTCGGTAAGCATACCTCCGCTGCCACATGCCGGATCATAGAGGGTGATGATTTTAGGCAGGTCATCCTTGATGGGTGAGAAAACGAGGTCGCATAGCAAGGCGATAACATCGCGAGGAGTAAAATGCTCACCTGCCTCCTCGTTGTTCTCCTCATTGAAGCGACGCAGAAGTTCCTCAAAGATGCCACCCATGCCGATATTGGTCAAAGCGGGAATAATCAACCCGTCAGGGTCGGATTGTGGTTTATCGGTGAGGTTGAGGTAAGGGTCAGTGATACGTTCAATAATAGCGAGAAGCCTGTCGCGATCTGTCAGTTTGCGAGCTTTAGCATAAAAGTCGAAACTCTTCAGCACCTCCCCGACATTCGGGCTGAACCCATTAAGGTATTCTATAAAATTGTTGTGTAGGGCTTCCTTGTCGCCGGTTGCCTGTGACTTCAGCCTTCCAAGAGTCCATTTACTGGTATTGTAATAGTTCTGTCCGGCTGCCTCCATCAAGGCACCTGTATCAGTGAATTTCTCGCGAGTCTGATATGAAAATTCTTCCTCGACTGCCTCCTTTGTCGGTTCGAGGAGTGCGTCAAGGCGGCGAAGCACAACCATGGGGAGAATGACATCACGATACTGGCCACGCACGAACACGTCGCGCAGCACATCGTCTGCGATACTCCAAATAAGGCTCACCATCTGAGCATGTGAACTATCCAATGCCATAGCTTATTTAGTTATGAATTTGTCGAACAGTTTTTCCCAAGACTTTATAACATCAGCATCGATTCCTTTGGCTTTCAAGATTCTTGTTTTTGTCGTTTTAGCGAGTTGAACCTTGTAGCCATGTTCCAATTCAATTCCGTTAGATTTGGCAAACGCTTCTATCTGGGGAATGATGGGCTTTGTCTTGTCGTAAACTTCTTCGAACTGTTCTTCCTCATCGTCAATGTTTTCAAAAAGTTTGTTAATGCCTTTTTGTAAATATTCAATCGGAATTAAATCTTCAACTTCTGTATTTTCAACATTAGTGAAGGATGCCACTTCCAAAATACTTCCCTTACAATCCTTATACAATCCACTGGTTAATTTTGACTTTGCATCTTTACCGCTTTTGTCGGAGTCCACGATAACGATTGGAAGTTTACCTTGCTTTCCTCCAAGAAGGCTTACTACACCCTGAATTCCTCTGACGCCTCCGGATGGAACAAATATACATTCTTCCTTTGGAGCGAACTTTTTTTCAGCGATAAGAGCCTGTTTAATCGCACTAAGGTATATTTGGTCAGAAGGGCCTTCGACGATTATTGGCTTACACCCTTGAAAAAGAATATCCGATACGCTTAGTCCTAATGCGGCATGAACCGCGTAAATTGATTGTTCATTGAGTTTGTCATCGCTATCCCGAAGATTTGCAGACGCAACTGTATAGCCATCTCCATCAACATATACGACTTTGCATCGGTCAATGTTGTTTGTGTCAACAATGAAGGGCGAATGTGTTGTATGAATGATTTGATTATCCTCGGATAAACTGTTGAAAAACTTGCTCAAATCTTTTTGAGCTTTGGGATGCAATGTTAACCCAGCTTCGTCTAAGAGAAGTATAGCATTCTTATGTTGATATTTACTTTCCACGAGAAAAATCAGAAAGAAGCTAATAAACCATTGAAGGCCGGTGCTTCGTTGGTCAAGTGAAACCTCATCGGGACGCTTGTTGTCTGATACCCATATGGTAAAATAATCGCCATCTGCATTGAATCGAAACTTATAATTTCCCTGCTTCCACCAGTCCGCAAATTCTCTTGTTAATTTGGTCCCGGCAGATTGTAGAAGAATTGTTCTTTCTTCTTTGGCCTTTTCTGCTTTGCATATTTCGTCTTCAGTAGGGTTATGGTTAGTAGTCCGATAACTGTTACCCACACGCTTTGCCGCCATGTCCTTTGGATCAAGGCCAAGTTCTTGTATCTCTTCAGGTTGTAAATCGACGAATTTGAATAAAACACTCATAGTGCGAATCTGCTCATCGCTTTTTTCTATTCCAGCAACAGTACCTCCATTAAGCCAAGTCGTCACATGAGGGAGATAAAGACGAGTTGATAGATTTCCGTAGTTTGAGTAATAGACGAACTTAGGCATGAGATTGACTATTGCCTGAGACAGTTTCTTTCCGTCCAAAACCGTTTCTTGTATATCATCCTCGTCTGACTCATTGTCAGTATTAGGAGCAGCTTCATCTGATTCGATTACAAGTTCTGGAGTGTTTTTAGGGTACGAAACAGTATAGTGACCATCGAAAAAGCGAGTTACTATTACAGAATCAATATTGCTTATTTCTTCGCCATATTCTTCATTGACAGCATCCATATCATCCTCGGTCAACTGAAACTCGGCAGTAATAAATGGAGTTATGTTTTTTTCGTTACGGATTGTCGTCAATCTGCTTACAGGAGCATCGTGTAGAATATCAATATTTCCACCTGAAACCGGATTGAGTTTCCAAAGTGCGAGTAGCAGATTGGATTTGCCCGCTTCATTTACACCAACAAGGGTGGTGACATCTGAGCAGGTAATCCATCCGGAATCTTTCACCGATTTGAAATTTTGAACTTTATATCGAGTTAAAATCATACTTCTATAGTGCCAAAAACTCCAACATAGCATCTGAAGGCCGACCAAAGCCCGTAACGACTACACTGGAGTTTTCGAAATGTTGTTCGGCTCTCGCCGTTTGTTTTTAGTAATTACATGGCCGATTCAGATTTCTCGTCACTATGAACTGCAAAGTTACAAAATTTTCATGACTTATCAAGACTTAATTTAATCGGTTTGAAACCTGATATGAATGGGTTGTCAATGGATATGGTATGCGGAGAGATACCCTCGGCTGATAATGATTCCATCGTTTTGGCGTTTGCAGGAGCATTTACAGGAAAAGAGTTCAATAAAGGACACGCAAATATCGCTGGCGATCATGTGGCAGGTGGAGTGCGCCATAAGGGTTATCGTTGCAAACGTAACACCGGGGCTTTTACTTGGTCGGCTGTCTCCGGCCCTCAATTCCATTATCAAGACTATTCAACTGAACTTGACAAAGCAGCATCTGAGGACGGCATGGGTTTCGCGCAAGAAATGATGATACATAATGGTAAGGCAGTTAAAACCACTCGTCCGATGGGCAATCGAAATGTATTCCGTGCATTATGTCTTGATTCAAAAGGTGATTTGGCATTATACGAAAGTCAAGGAATCGTGACCTTTGGCAACTTCATTGAAGCATTACTTTCGCAAGGTGTGAAAGAAGCCCTCTATACAGATATGGGGCAAGGTTAGAATTACTGTTTCTATCGTCTCAACGCCAATGATTCATCCCCAAAGTATCTACACAACCAACCGTTACCATCCGCATCAAACTTTATAATTCTCAAAATCAAATAGGATTGTTCCGATGCCGCCTGTGGCGGCGAAATTTTCTATAAAATCGCAGTGTTCTGAAAGAATTGTCACTGCGGTTTCTTTTTCGCCTTTTTCTTTCCCCGCCTTGGCTCATGAAAGAAAAAGGCCCCGCCAACTGCTGAGGTCGGCGAAGCCTGGGATAGACTATGGCGTGTCTATGGTTACTGCGGTGTGATTTCCTCAACGACTATCGTGAGCGAGTAGCCGTCATTGTCTATCATCTGAAAAATGGTCTGAGTGTCCTCGGAAACATATCCGTTGGGAAGATAGAGGCTGTATTCCTCTATCTCGGCTTCCTTCGCTTTGAGTGCCTTGTGGAAGTCCGTGTATAGTGTGTGCTTGTCGGTGGTCTCATAGTCGGAGTGTTCCAAAAGGACACTGACAAGATAAAATGTTTGTTTCATAGTAGTTGGGGATTTGTGGGGTTGATGTTATGGTAGATTATGTCACATTCAATCACATCGGTGGGGAGTCCGAACAATGGACAATGTGTGAAAAAAGGGTGATAGTTGCCTTCTTCATCGGCGATTGGAGAGATAATCTCCACCTGCCAATTCTGCATCCATTCGTTGATGATTGAGATTTCTTCCTCGTTGAGTCCGGTCGCATCGCCATTTACGCAGTAGCAAAGTGCCCATTCCGGTATGCTTTCTCTTGTCTTCATTGTCTTTTGGTGGTTGTGACCTCCGACACTGAGGTCGGAGGTCGGGTTGAACTTATGCTGTCTTTCTCTCTTTGAGTAGGTCGGTGTTGTCGCTGATTAGTTTGGCTATGCGGTCGGTGTACTCGCACACTCCGTTGGCAAAGGCTCGGCATTGGAGGATTGAATAATCCTTCAGCGAGATTTCAATGGTGGCGATTGTTTTGTTGCCAATCTTGGCGGTGAACACCAATGAGTCCTTTTTAAGATAGTAGCTTGATGAGCCTACGCAGATATGCTGCCTTGTGCCTTCCTCGTAATACTCGGCTACGGAGTTGAGGGTGTGGACTACGATTTCTCCGTCAGTCATCACAAGTCCGAGATATTTTCCTTTGAGTTTGGCGAACTCGGCTTCATCGGCTTCCGCTCTCTTGCGGTCTGCTTCCATCCGTTCCTTGATGCGCTGACGCTCAACCTTTGCGATATACTCATCGTGGGCGGCTTTGAGGTCGGTGGGTGCTACCAGCTTGGCGTTACGGAGGTCTTTGCCCATACGCTCCAACATCCGTATGTAGTCAAACCACGTCTGCGAGTCGTCGATTTTATATCCAGCTCTCCTTGCTACCTTGAATGTGTCCCAATAGTGGTTGATGTCATGGGGGTGGTAGCAAAGGTGACGTACCAACTCAATCTCTCCGGCTTTCATCAGCGTTTCAGCCTTTGGGTTTGTGAGCAATTGGGTGAAAAGCGTAACGGGATTGATGCGGTGGCAGTATCCCTTGAAGCCGTTTCTTTTCAGCGTGTCGGTTGCCTTGATGCGAGGGTAAACCCATTCATCGGATATGCGTTGGAAAGCCTCGTTGTCCTTGCGGATTTCAAAAGGTGAGCCGAAAGCGAAGGTGTCAAAGTAATATCCTCCGAAAGTGCGGCATAATCCCACGACTGTCTTTCCTCCTTTGGGGTCTATCCAATACTGACCTATCTCCAGATATGCGGGTTTGGCTTCCATGCCCTTGCGGAACTCGGCGAGAAGAAGGTACATCCTCACCACTTGATACTCTCCCTTCGTGGTTATCACGTTGAAATAGGCTTTGTCGGTATAGACTCTCTTGGTGGTGGTCTTGACCTCCAACTTTCTTCCGCAATGTGGGCAGGTGGTCATACCCTCGTCTGCCGTCCATTCGTGTCCGCACGACATGCATACCGCCTTGCCGTTCTTCAGCCGATAGGCGTAATGGTTGATGGTGCTGTTGAACGCCCATTGCTTTTGGGGAGGGGTGAGCGGACGGAGTTGTCCGCTCAATGCCATTATCTCTTTCTGTTTCTTGGTCTTGGGTTTCATAGCTGTATGGTTTTAGAAGTCTTCTCCGAAGAGATTGCCTTGTTGAACATTGATTTCTGACCCTGCTTTGGGTGCGGTAGCCTTCGCTTGTGGCTTTGGCTGGTTCTGTCTGCGGAGTTCACGGAGTTGCTCCTCCCTGTACTGCTCCATAGCCTGTGCCTTCATCTCGGCTTTGTCCTCATCGGATAGTTCCGGCTTGCCCACCACTATGTTGCAGTTGACATTTCCGCAGTCCTCTATCTCGTTCTCGTCAAAGTAATGCACCAATAGGTTCATCACCATAGCGTCATCCACAACGCATAGACCGCTTTTCTGCACTTGGGCGCATAGGTAGTTCACCGCTCCCTCCATTGACTTGTTGGGGTTTGCCATTTTGATAGCGAACATCGGCTCTGCGATGCAACGCTCTTGCAGCATCCGCTGCATTACCTCTATTGCGGAGGTTGATGATTTCATAGTCTGTGCCATAGTCGTAATATTTTATAAAGTGAGTAACCAAAAGATTATCAGTAAGGCGGATATGATTGAGATAACCCAACCCACGCCTCGGAATATCGGTCTGATGAATATCCACAACGCCAAACCGATTGTTGATGCGATTATGAGGATTAGCACCCTTGCAACCCTTTTTATGCGGTTGAGGCTGGAGATGGATGCTTTGCCTCGTCTATCTGATATGTTGTTGTCCGTTTTCATCGTGCGACATTTTTTTTATGCGTCTATCGACTATCGAAGTTTTGCTTGCTCGTTGAACGACCTCCGTGTCAGGCACAAAAGGGATGTTCGCCCTCGGTGGAAAAAATACAAGCTGACCGCAGGGAGGTCTGGAGATTTTTTCTGCCGAAGGGAAAAGAATATCCCGGCCGGACACGTTCAACGGACCGAGCAAGCAATCACTTCCATAGTTGATGGTACGGCAATAAACTGGAGCGAAGACCCCGCGCCGGTGAAAACGGACATCAACATATTGGTACGGAATATTTTGAAATAAATGGTACTGAGAAAAAAGGAATGGCACTGCCCAACCCCGGAAAGGCGAGTCTATGCGTGCAACAGTGAGGCACGAACCGTGGAGCGCATTGTCTCGCCCCGTTGGTTGCTGACAAGCGGAGAGTGGCGCGGCGGTCGTAAAAATCCTTATCAGGCAACGGCGGTCAGGAACACGGGGCAGAGCCGGAAAGTCTTGTGGCCGCGCGTCAGCGTATCGCCACGAGGCGTTGGCTATGCCCGGTGTTCAGCCGTTGCCCATAGGCGTATGCGGACAACGGGTGTTAGGCGAAGCCCGTCACCTTTTGTCGGCATAACGCCGCCAACCCGGAAGACTGCCACACCTCTCTCCGCTTTCGCAGGTACATAAAAACTTACCGCTTCAATCCCATTGTTAGCCTTGAAGCGGTAATAATATTCATAATGTAATTCCTACAAATCCGATTATATGTTTCATGTCTTGTAACAAAGAAGTTGATGGTATAAATTGATAATTCAAACCAGATGTGTTCACTTTTTTTGTGAATATGGAGAACTTTTATTACCTTTGCAACGTAATACAAGTGAATATGGAAGTACGATTTGACAAGCAATATCTCAAAGATTTGTATGAAAATGGCGATGCCGGCAAAAAGCACCGCTTTCAGCCTCAAATCGTCAAACGCTATATAAGAGTGGTAGATCTTATGATTGAATCCAATAATGTGGCGGCTCTTCTTCCGTATAATTCGTTGAATTACGAAAAACTGCATGGCGATAAGGAGGGACTGTCATCCGTCAGGGTTAATGATCAATATCGCATAGAATTTGAAGAGATTATAAACGGAACCGAAGTTATCGCCTCAATTGTAAATATAACAGAATTGTCAAATCACTATAAATGAATTTCAGATGGAAGCCGTACAACAGAATATGATTGCAAACAATCTTACACCTGTCTATGCAACTCATCCCGGAGAGATCATAAAGGATGAACTGGAGTTTCGTGGCATATCCCAACGCAAGCTTGCGGAGGATATGGGCATCCGTTATACTGTCCTGAATGAAATTCTGAACGGTCATCGACCATTGACAGAGAAGACCGCATTGTTGTTTGAGGCTGCATTAGGTATTGATTCAGAACCTCTGATGAGGCTTCAGACCAAATATAATATGCAGACAATAAAACAGGACAAGACCTTTATGGAGCGTCTCTCCAAGTTAAGACATATTGCAGCGTTATAAATTATTAAGTGGAATATGCTTATTTTTGTTATTAAAATCTAAAATGAACCTTCGGACTTGGTAATGTGTCCGAAAGTCACTATTTTTGCATATAGGATTGGTGCTGTCCGCAGAGGCGGCGGCAGAGTCGAAACATGGACAGTAGAAGTCCGGCACTAAATCGGCACAATCGTGAATCTGAATACATCTATCTGTTTGATATAACTGCATTTAGACAGCGTGGTTCAACCCCCTGTCTTTCCGCTTGTAAATATTTAAAATCCTGTAAGTGATTTACTTGCAGGATTTTTCATTATGGGAATATTAACTGAAAATGCCATAAAAGCGCCCCGTTTTGGCATAGTTGTGCTACAGCCATACTACACAATCCGCTATACGGAAAGTGTAGCACAAAACAAGCTAATCTTCCAAAGGCAAACGTCATTATCTTTTAGCCGATATCGCCCTCGTTGGCGAAGCTATAACCCTTGCAATGAGAACAAACTATAAAAATTCAAACTTCGACCAATGAAAAAGATAAGAAAAACGTCTACAAAGATTATGCTTTGCATCTTGAAGTCAAGAACATGCTTTGCCTTGGCATACGGACGTCAACGTCTAACTTTGCAACCCCAAATTCCCAAGGTTCGACACACGAAGTTTTGAAGTAGAATATTATAAAAGGTAATCAATAGCTTAAACATTAAGTCCATCCCGGATTGTTATAAGTGTATGAAAACTTATATGAAACCTACAAAAGAGGTATTGCGGCAACGCTTGACACCGCTGCAATACGAAGTGACGCAGAACAGCGCCACGGAAAGACCATATTTCAATGAGTATAATGACGAATATCGTCCAGGCATCTATGTGGACGTTACAACAGGCGAGCCATTATTTCTTTCAACAGACAAGTTTCGGTCAGGCTGCGGCTGGCCGGCGTTCTCACGTCCGATAGACGATAGCTTGATAGAAGAGGTTACGGATCTTTCTCACGGCATGAACCGCGTAGAGGTTAGAAGCAAGACCGGAGATGCCCATCTCGGTCATGTATTTCCAGATGGTCCACGCGAAACAGGTGGGCTGAGATACTGTATAAACAGTGCGTCATTGAAGTTCATTCCCGAAAATAAAATGATAGAGTTCGGATACGGAGATTATCTTCCTCTTCTACAAAAGTAATCGCCGTCGGCAGGCCGGATTTATCCAATTATAACGGGTACCTCGTTTTAAGAATAAAGCCACGTCATCGGATTTTGCTCCTTTGGGGTGGCTCTCGCTATGATAAGGAATTGTTGACAAACTTTTTACAAAATTATCCTGTGTATATTTGTGTTGCGCATTCAAAACTATCCCGTAATATATTTGCCAAATGGGAGGAGTGATAGTATTTTTGCAATTATATAACTTACAAAGAAGGTCAAAAACCAACAACTATTACGGATGTCAAGGTACCGCAATATGGGGTTAACAAGGATAAGTCATGACAAACAGCAAAAATCTCTATGCCTAAGGAAGAGGTTATGTCCATACTCGTCCTTTACACGAAGATTGACATTAAGATAATAGTCCTCCTTTTGGTCCATCGGTACTGTCTTCAGAAATTGTAAGAAACACAATTCATCTATATGTCTTTTTTCAATGTCCTCAGGCACAATAAGATTATAAACTTCATCTTCCCCATATAGAATTAACTTGATGTCCGTTTTTACTATGGACGATATTTAGCTTCTCAGCAGTTTTACCAAAGCAGATGTATCCGATACGCTCTTTCAGATCACTGACTCCAGCTATTGAATTTTCAATCTCCGCATACATATCGGCAATATGACAATAATGTGAGAAACAATCAATTAACTGGCTCTTGTCATTATAATTTTGATTTATAAATAATGAATCAAGTTTGTCTTTACCTGTCATGCTCATATCAATAATGATTATAAATCAGTATTTCGTGTTGGAAAATAAGTCATTAATTCTACAAATTTAATAAAAAATATGGTTATTTGATATTCATCTAAACTTATTCTTCCTTAGCCAAGATTAAATACTATCCTTTGGTCTGCTTATGGGCATGAACGAAAGGCGAGCAATTGCAGCTCCGGCAGTCCATATCCTTTGATGTCTTCCGGTGAGTGAATGGCGTTGAGGTCAATTTCCATGGCAAACACTCTTTATGAGATTGATGAGTTTGGCTGCGTGATCATCCATCTTTGCATTGACGGCATCAAGCTCCTCCTGTGTATCCAATCCATAGTACATAGACCCGTAGGTACCTACTTGACTCAAATACTCAATACCGCATAGCCAGCAGGTGGCCTTCATTGGGAGTGCCATTTTCTCTATATCCTCTCCCGAAGCCCCCGGCAGATAGTTCTTTTCCGGTGCCCCGCATGTGAAAGAGTCGATGAATTTCTTACCTTTAAGTTTGTCACCGCCGGGTCCGAACGCGAATCCCATCGCGAAGACATCCTCCACATACTTTTTGAGGATTGAGGGGGCGGAATACCACCATATAGGGTACTCGAAGACAATCAGATCCGCAGCGAGCAGACGGGTCTGTTCTTTCTCCACGTCAATTTTGAAATCTGGATAGAGCTCTGCCAAGGTGACAATCTCCACATCCTGAAGCTGTGCTTTCACATCCTCAAGGATTCTCTTATTGTCCATTGACATCATAGGTGCTCCATGGCCATTGATAATAATTACTTTTTTCATATTTTTTGTTGTCAGTTTTATACCTATAACATATAAAGGATGTGAAAAGTTGAGGAAATTTAATTATAATTTGTTGATACTGATTATATTATCATATACTGATAAAAACCTCCCTATATGATTGTCTGCGAGATAGCCTATCTGAATGCAGAGCGAGCCTGAGGGCCGCGCCCAATATGAGGGAGATATTATCACAATACTATCTGTATCCGACAGCTTTTCGAGTAATTCGCTATATATTCCTGTGTTGAAGACACACATTCCGGTTTCTTGACACTTGTTGCAGGCTATACAGCCGGTGACAAATTATTGCCTATAAGTGATTTTATGACTAACTTTACAGTATAAAAATAGAAATGACATGTACACAAGAAAAAAGACTCTCGATCTTGATTGCCCATTACGGCTGGCCATGGGGTTCATCGGCTCCAAGTGGAAGCCGTGTCTTCTGTTTGAATTGCGCAAAGGTCCTCTACGTCCAAGCCAACTGCACAAGTTGTTGAAAGAGACACCTTCAAGAGTGCTGAATCAGACTCTGAAAGAACTTGAGGAGGATGGCTTCGTAAGCAAAAAGATATATCCTGAACTGCCTCCGAGATCGGAATACTCGATAACAGATATTGGAGTCAGTTTTCTCCCTGTGATTGATACAATGTTTGAATGGGGAAAGCAATATAGGGACTCTATTATAAATACCGCGAAATAGAATGTTGGGGACAATAAACAGAGAAGACCGCATTGTTATTTGAGGCAGTATTGTCAACTATATTAATTTCTTTGGTTTAGAGCATGGCATCTGTAATGGTATAGCCTTCAGGGACTTGTCGGTGTGCATCGCACTGGGAAGTCATTTTAGGGACATTGAACGGGAGTCATGTCGTGAACTTTAGCCGGTTAGAGGAGGTGGATTATTGCATTGTAGATACCGTCATCGTCCCCGGATGTGGTCACGTAGTCGGCAATCTCTTTCAACTCTTCGTTGGCATTTCCCATTGCCACGCCGATTCCGGCTTTTTGGATTATTGACATATCGTTGCCCCCATCGCCGAATGCCATTGTCTCGTCGATGCTGATACCTTGTCGGGCAATTATATCCAGTAGTCCGTTACCTTTATTGGCATCTTGTGCCGTTATGTCAGTGAAATCAGGATGCCATCTTCCGGAGATGCAACCTTTTAGATATGGCATTATTTTCTCCTCTTCCGCTTTTGAGATTACGGGGGATAATTGCAGGATGCGTTGGCGGAGAATAGGCTCGATATTGTTGTCGGTCCGTAGATTCTGCACGTTGAGCAATTGACGGAATATGCGCTCGGAGTCCTCATTATTATTATACATTGTAAGATCTTTTTCGCCTACCAGCATGAAGGGGAATCCGATTCTGTCGGATAGCTCAATCATTTTCATCACATCGTCGTGCGGAATAGGTCTGCAAGAGATCACTTCATCTCCATAAAAGCAGAGAGCCCCGTTGGTCGTTATATATCCGTCGATAAGATGTTTTATCTCACTGAGGTTCGTGATAAGGGGGAGAGGGCGTCCTGTGGAGATATAGATCTTCACGCTTTTGGATTTTGCCATCTCAATGGCTTTTATTGTGGAGGCAGGTATATGGTGAGTCTTGAAACTCACCAAAGTGCCGTCGATATCAAAGAATATAGCTTTTATCATATTGTAACACGTTGGCTTGATTCTGGAAGAGAGGTCTCGCTGCAACACCAGTCAGACCTCTTACTTATATCATAACGTTCAGAATTACAAATTTACAAATATTCTTTTATAAAATAAAATCGTGGAATGCCTTTGAGAATGCCGATATTGCCGCCTAATGATACGGTCGTGTAGTCAGGATTGTGGGTAGGGAAATTTCAAGATGACATTTTGCAATGATGGAAACGGATGTGGGTGTTGTCGGATATATGTTGTATAGCATTTTTATAAGAAATAATGTTAGATGTTTGTTATATTGATAAATCCACATAGAAGACATTTAAATTCCTATAAAGATATGGCAGAAGATAGAATCATACCCCCTTCTGAACTGATCATAAATGATGACGGTTCGGTTTTTCATATCCATTTGCGTCCTGAGCATCTGCGGGACAATATATTGCTTGTAGGCGATCCGGAAAGAGTCAACATGGTAGCGTCTTATTTTGATGAGATAGACTATGACATCAGTTCCCGCGAATTTCATGCCATAGGTGGTAGATACAAGGGGAAGGATATAATGTGCATATCTCACGGCATCGGACCCGACAACATAGAGATAGTGCTGACGGAGCTTGATGCTTTGGCAAACATTGATTTCAAGACGCGTAAGGTGAAGCCCCACCACTGCACGCTCAATCTTGTGCGTGTCGGCACGTCCGGCTCTCTGGTCTATGATTTGAAGATAGGGGATTTCGTTGTGGCACAGAAGGCGATCGGTTTTGACGGCATCCTGAATTTCTATGCCGACAGGGATAAGGTTTGTGATCTTGACTTCGAGAAGGCATTCTGTAGTTATGTGGCATGGGATCCGACATGGGCGGCTCCCTACGTGGTGGATGCTGATGCAGATTTGGTGGATAGGATAGGAAAGGACGATATGTTGCGAGGTTATACCATAGCAGCCGTAGGATTCTATGCACCGCAGGGTAGGGAAGTGCGGTTGAAACTTAAAGATCCGCATCTCAACTCGAAGATAGAGAGTTTCAGATATGACGGCCGTCCGGTCACAAATTTTGAGATGGAGTCTGCCTGTCTTCAGGGAATGGCGCGATTATTAGGTCATAAGGCAATGACTGTGTGCTGCATTATTGCCCAACGTGTGGCTGAAGATGTCAACACGGATTACAAGCCGTTTGTCGGAAATCTTATCGAGACTGTTTTGCAGCGTTTCTGATTGTGAGAAATTGAAGAAGTTGATAATAGATTTGAATATTCGATCGGGGGAGAGGTGCTGGAATCTCTTCTCCGATTCTTTTTTTTCTCCGGGTTTTAACCCGCTGATTTATTACATGTTTAAGATGCGGAGAACCGGTTGCCGGGATGACGTAGCAATATGCCGTCAAATTCCATTTCACCGAGAGTAGCCATCAATCTTGGCATGGGGATGAGTGTCAGTTGGTGTATGCGGTCAGCCTGCATCGGTTCGGAACTGTAGCGTATTGTCTCATACACGAGTTTTGCATCTCCGTCAAGTTCAGGGAAGAGATTCCGTTGCCGAGTGTCGATGTTGAGGTCAAGAGGCTGCCATCCTGTAAGTTCTATGAGGTCGGCGGCAGAGGTTATAAGATGAGCTTTCTGCTTTCGTATAAGCATATTGCATCCGGAGCTATACTGGTCGGATATCCTACCTGGAAGGGCCATTACGTCTCTTGAATAGGAGAATGCTGTGTTGGCGGTAGACATCGCGCCCCCTTTCACGTCGCTCTCAACGACAATGGTGACGTCGGAGAGTCCGGCGATAAGCCTGTTTCTCTCAAGGAAACGTTGTCGGTAAGGTTGGTCGCCGAAATGATATTCCGAGACGATTGCACCCCCGGATTGTATTATGGTCTTTGCGAGACTTCGGTGAGGAGCCGGATATATCATGTTGAGACCATGCGCCACGACAGCCACAGTCTTTACGTTGGCATCGAGGGCAGCCTGATGCGCAGCTGCATCAATGCCGAAAGCCAGACCGCTGACCACTACAAGGTCGGGGAAATATGGCGCAAGATCGCTTATGAGACGTTTGCAGAAATCAAGCCCGTAGGGTGTTGACCGCCGGGTGCCGACGAGATTCACGATATGCCTTGAATCAAGATCGGCATCCCCGAGTTTATATAGCACCACAGGTGCGTCAGGAATCTGGGCGAGTCTTACCGGGTAATCATTGTCGAGAAGGGAGAGTGGGGTGATGTGGTGGCGTTCGATAGCTTCCAGCTCCTTCAATGCCCTGAATATCGCCTCGTCGCGCTCCATCTTCTCAAAGCGGTTTCCTTGAGAGAGACGCAGTGCGTGCGCCAGTTCCGCAGTCTCCATAGTGAAGAATTGTTCGGCGGAGATACCTTTGTCGATAAGCGTGCGCAATAATTCAGCATCCGCTTTTTTTAGGAATGAGAACGCGAGTTTCCTTATAAGGTCAAGATCAGGCATATATGGGAATTAGGGAATTGACGTAGGTTTACCGGATATATTTTGCAAACACTTTTGCAAGATCGTCACCACGTGACAGCTTGCCATCCTTCAGCACGACCACAGTCACGATCCCTTGCGCTACGGTCTCACCGTTTGTCTTTATGATATCTTGATGGAAAATGAAGCGCGGACCTTTTCTTTCAAGTCGCAGGCAACTCAGGAAACTGTCGCCGCCACGTAATGACGTGATATATTCCACCTCGATTTTTCTCACCACGGCGTCAATCCCTTTATTATGCATCTCGATAAACGACATGCCGGCATCGGCGCAAAATTTATGTCGCGTATGCTCCATGTAATGAAGATAGTTGGCATTGTTGACTATCTGTTCGCAATCCAGCTCATAGTCTCTTACCTCCATATCCATTATGAAGCAGTATTTCTTATTGTTTGATTTTAGAAGTCTCATATAATTTTTTAGTCGTTGTCATGAATCCGATATTTTATCTTGGGTTCATGTGATGTTTCAAATTATTTATCGGTGATTATCTTTATCGCGTCAGCCATATCGCCATCCTTTTCAAAGGCAGACAGCGGAATCCAGAGGAATCCCCCATCGTCCCCCTCTATAGGAAATATTACGGAATTGGTTCCCGTCTTATATTTGCCCAAACGGGAGTAGGGGATATGTCGGGAAGCGGTCTCTATCAATTCAGGTTCGGATTTGGCATTATCATCGGCATGCTCATTATCAGGAATGGTTTCCGGCGGCGATAACAGAGAGACGTATACCTCGTCAGGAGAGAAAGAGAGAGTATGCGGGATTGCGTTTACCACCGACAACGGTTTCAGACCATGATATATGTAGAAGAAGGCGATGATCATCGGCATGATAATAAATATTATCATCAGAGTGACGACAGTCCACCTTAAATCATAAATAAAAGAGAATATTACGGAAATCAATACAAAAGCGGTTGCCGCTGCAATCCACGGCATACCGTAGAGCCACGTCATCTCTTTTATGAAAGAGGATCTGTTCATGCGGAATACTTTTGTCTTGATCATCTCAAAGGGTGGTTCTTAGTTATGTCAATGATGGTGCTGCTCCAAGAGAGTGGCGCGTTTTACTTTGCATCACGTATCTCCCGAACTTTCCGATATGTCTCGAGATTTTTCGGTACAAGGGTCTGCACATATCCGGTGCCCTCCTTGTTGAATAGTTTTGACATGTCTATATATTTATTGCCGTTCCCCTTTTTTATTGAGAATACCTTTGCCTTGCGTGCCTGTGCCTTATCTCCGATTTCAGAATGACCGTTTTTGGAGAGTCCGCGCAATCCGGGAGCCACTCCGTCAGGCATGCACCTGACCGCTACAATCTCAGAGCAAGGGGCATAGCCGAGACCTGTCCACATGATATATTGTTCGGCAACCTCCTTCGGGGAGATGATCTCAGATTTTTCTATCGGTCGGCATCCCTCGATCACAACAGTGGCAGTGGTTGTGTAGCGTGGGATGAAATCCTGATCCACAATCCATCTTCCTTCCCCCTCGGAGAAATCCTTCTGCATTAGGTCGTGCCAAAAGGAGCGGCTAACAGTCTCCGTGAGTATTTCGGGAGTTATCCCCCCCTTCTCCCGATAGGGAGCAAGAAGATGACAGGCGGTAGCCTCTCTGACGAATCCGAACCCTTCGTTGGGGCGTCCCGTATGGCTGTAGTTGGTGCGGACGATCACTCCATCTTCTGAATCAGAAAGGTTGATACGGTTAAAGGAATGATTATTCGTCTCGAAATAGGCACCGTCGCCGTATGCGTCGATTACACCGAAATTAGCCTCCACCCCCATCGGACGGGGAAGAGTGTCGAGCAGATTTGCAAAATCATCTACCGTGCGGCACTTTCTCAGGGCTATTGTCATCAGATACCCCTCACGGTCCATCTTCGATTGCGGCACGTTGTCATCCTTTATATTATAGGAGGCGGTATTCATGATTGCGAATCCGGCATCGTTCATCCCCATCCAAGCCTCCTCAAGATTCTTGTCTTCGGCATTGAAGAGGGCGACGTAAGAATGTTCACCGGCATTTGTAGCCACGTATTCCACTTTATTGTCGGCTTTGCTGGTATCTCGGTTTTTCCAAAGCAACGGACGTCCGTAGGGATTGGCTTTTGCTGCGATTATGGCAGACGTGCATGCGACAGCATCGACAGCTCCGATAATCGATGCCATAGATAAAACGATAAGGAGAATGTATGTTTTTTTCATTATTTTACGTTTTAAGAATTGGAAGACTGAATTTCCGAAGAAGTCCGTGGCATTTCCCCTCTAATATCAGGAAAATATGGGAGTAAATGGCTCGGCAACTGAAATTTTTACAAAATTAATAAAAACTTTGATATTAAAAATGGAATTTCCAAAAGACCCCAACATTCTTTTCAGTATTATCAATATGAAACTCCGCGACGGTGATTATGAATCGTTATCGGATTTGTGTGCCTCGCTGGGCTATGACGAGCAGGAGGTGGTCAGCACATTGCAGAAAGCCGGTTTTGAATATAATGGTGATATCCGTCAGTTCAGATGATAGATTCCTTTTCGAGAATTCATTATCTCCGTCAAGTCATTTGACTGAAGTTTCGCAAGCTGCACTTCAGTGGTTTAAAGTTTATAGTTTAAGGTTTAAGATTCACGAAAATCCACGAATCTTTTCATTATACAAAATTTAATGATCATAAACCATAAACCATAAACCATTTGAAAGAATAGACTGTAAAAAGGATAGATTGTAAAAGGATAAGCCACCAACGTTTTTTTTGAGTGCAATCATCTGCGGTAGCAGTGAGTGACTGAAACGTTGGTGGCTTATCCTTTTTTAAGAAGTTGTCTAAACTTATTTCTTAACCTTTCGGAATAAGTTTATACAACTTCAAAGATTAGAGATTGGAGTAGGATGGGGTGAAAGTGTCTCCGTATGAGATATTGCCGGAAGAAGCCCCCCTTTTTAACCATTTCACGCGTTGTGCGGAAGTGCCGTGATTAAACGTTTCCGGCACGGCGTATCCTTGTGCCTGCTTTTGCAGATAGTCGTCTCCAATCTTGGATGCCGCGTTAAGACCCTCCTCAATATCACCTGGTTCGAGCGAACCAAACATCTCATTGTCATGATACGCCCAGATTCCGGCGTAGAAATCAGCCTGTAGCTCAGTGCGCACGCTCATTTTATTGGCATCTGTGGTCGACATCCGAGCCATCTGACTATGTGCATCAGAAAGAGTGCCGAGCAGATTCTGCACGTGATGCCCCACTTCATGAGCTATGACGTAGGCAAATGCAAAATCTCCCCCGGCTTTCATCTGATGCTCCATCTGCTCGAAAAATGAAAGATCGATATAGATTGTCTCATCACCGGAGCAATAGAACGGACCGACGGCAGATGTGGCTTGTCCGCAGGCTGATTGCACGGCATCGGTGAAGAGTACCATCTTCGGAGGACGGTACGTAAGTCCCATCTTCTTGAATTCCTGAGTCCACACATCCTCCGTGCCTGCCAAGATCTGTTTGGCGAAGTTGGCATATTCCTCCTCCTGGGCAGTCGGTTTATAATCCGACCGGATCTCGTCGGAAGTGGCGAATGTGCTATTCTGATTTAACACGGAGATAGGATTCCCACCGGAAATCCATACGATAAGGGCGGCAATGATAAGTCCGCCGATTCCACCGAATCCGGCGATTGTTTTAGTCCTTCGGGAAGAGCCTCTCCTGTCTTCCACATTGTTGCTGAACCGTCGTCCGTCAAGTCTCATAATCTGAATTATAAAATATGAAGAAAAATAAAATTACACTCTGACTGCCTTATACCGCGAAAAATTACTAAAACAACAAGTAAAAGGTATGAGGCGATAATTTTAACAAGTGTCCTAATAAGTAACGTAAAAAGGAAGAAAAAATATTATTCATATAGGCTAAATGTTAATCGGTGTTGAATATACTTAAACAGATGTAATGTATCCAACATAAGGTATTCTGTAGCGTTTTATAAGTACAAAAAGCAATGAAGCAATATGGATTAAGTATTCAAGGTTTCGTGAGAAAGTTTGAATGCGGTTTAAGTTTAGTTAGATATAGTTTATAGTGGAATCGTGATAGGGGCGTAGTGGAAGCGCCCCTATCTTTTTTTCTCGGAATGAATCATCATCTTTTTTGTGTAGATTGTTTGTGTGTTTATATATAAATAGGTAACTTTGTATTCCGAATTTTTCATGAGGTAAATATTGCCGTGTGATTGAATTGATTCGAAAAAAAAGGAGATGAAACTTCAAATCTGAACGCAACAACAGAAACAACGAGTAAACAACGAGTTATCTATTTCATTGCAACATGAAATCTAATTATACAGGTATATGGCTGCTGCTTACATGCGCTTTGGCCATAATGATTTTTGTAAGTTTTTCCGACGACATATCGGTAGGAGGATGGACTGTCAAGAAAGCACCGTTTGCAGAAACGATTTATCCATGCAAGTTTACGGATACTGAGCTTAACGGATACCGTACCGTAACGCAAGACAGTATTAAGGATTCCCTCAAAGAATTTAAAGTGGTGGAAACTGACAGTATGCCCAAGTCAATATTTATGTTTGGCGACTCAATGACCTATAATCTTGCCCGCCGCCTTGCAAAATATGCCAAGCAGAACGGTCATGAACTTCATGCCGTTAACTGGGATTCAAGCAATACTAAGATATGGGCGGAATCAGATACTCTTGCATATTTCCTCAATAAGTATAATCCCGACTATATATTCATATCGTTGGGAAGCAACGAGGTCTATTTCAAGGATCCAACAAAAAGAATGCCTTACGTGAAGAAAATACTATCATTGATTGGAGATATCCCCTATGTATGGATTGGACCTCCCAACTGGAACGAGGAGACAAAGATCAACGATATGCTTGAGGCTACATGTGCGCCGGGTTCTTTCTTCCGCTCACAGGGTATGAAGTTTGTCCGCCAGCAAGATCATATCCACCCGACACGAGCTTCTTCCGAACAATGGATGGATAGTATAATGCGGTGGTTGCCGAAATCCGCCCATCCCATATTGGCAGTTACTCCCTCCGACAGCATAAAGAAAGTGCAAAATAAGGTAGTGTTCCTAAAGGCATTAAACAGATAGTAAGAATTATGGAGGATATAAGTAATTTATTTGATCCCAAATATATCTCGCCCATTCAGGAGGCAGCTAAAAATATATGGCATCTTTTGGCTTACGATCCCTCGGCCCCGATGCTATTCTCGAGTGGATTGTTCTGGATGCTCTTCATCATCTTCCTGCCGATTTATGCGATGCTTAAAAACCGCCGGGGGCAGATGGTGCTCTTTGTGGTCTGCTTCTCATTATATTTCTATTATAAGTCGAGTGGCTTCTTCTTTCTGATGCTGATTGCCACGTCAATGGTCGACTGGTTCGTGTCGCATATCATATACCGTCTGAAGGTGAGGCGAGCCAGACTGTGTATGATGTGGTTCTCCATTATAATCTCTCTCTCCATATTGGGATATTTCAAATACGCTAATTTCTTCCTTTGGAACTGGAATCAGATGGTGGAGGGTAATTTCCAACCGTTGGATATAATCTTGCCGGTAGGCATCTCTTTCTATACTTTCCAGTCGATAAGCTACGTGGTTGATGTCTATAAAGAACGTATCGCCCCGACTGAGAACTGGCTTGACTATCTGTTTTTCCTTTCATTTTTCCCCGCGCTTGTGGCTGGCCCGATAGTCAGGGCTGATTATTTCCTCCCGCAGCTTGAGCGTAATGAACGAGCATCCAATGCCGACATCTGGGGAGGGTTGTGGCTCATAATCATTGGCATAATAAAGAAGGCAGTCATCGCTGATTATATTGCCCAATATAATGACCTGGTTTTTGATGAGCCTTCGTTGTATACCGGTGTGCAGGCATTGATGGGTGTATTGGGATATACGATGCAGATATATTGCGACTTTTCCGGATATTCCGATATGGCGATAGGTCTTGCCCTCTTGATGGGATTTCATCTCGGCATAAATTTCGATTCCCCCTATCAGAGCCGGAATCTCACGGAGTTCTGGCGGCGGTGGCATATATCGTTATCATCATGGTTGAGGGATTATGTCTACATACCACTGGGCGGAAATAGAAGGGGAGTGTTCCGCACGTATCTGAATAATTTTCTGACAATGCTTATCGGTGGACTTTGGCACGGAGCTGCGTGGAAATTTATATTCTGGGGAGCAATGCATGGTGTGGGACTTGCCATTCATAAGGCATGTCGTCCTGTGTTAAGTCGCATTCCGGATAATTTTTTGACTATTTTTATAGGATGGTCTATTACCTTTGTGTATGTGTCGTTGCTGTGGGTGTTTTTCCGGGCGTCTGATTTTGCAACATCCGTACTTATAATAGAGAATATATTCCGAGATTTCAATCCGGCACAGATTCCTCAGTTCTTTGAGGCGAGAACGGAATGGTGTGTGATGATGATTATCCTAATAATATGCCATTTCCTGCCGCAACAGTGGGCGGATGTGTTGCAGTCGCTCTTTATAAGGATGAATTGGGTGCTTAAATTGATAATATTCCTTCTGACGGTTCAGCTTGTTGTTGAATTTATGTCGGAAGAGGTAGCTCCGTTCATATATTTCCAATTTTGATTAAGATAATATATAAAAAATACACGAAAAAAAGCCGTCGGGATAGCTCCTAACGGCTTTTTTGTTGTCAAAACGGTTTTATTATAACGTCAGAATTCCGGATAAAGTTCTATCATTAACAATTCTAAACAGAATTTAACATCCGTTGATTCGGTTTATTCTCAATCTATTAAGTGGAATATTTCAGAATAATATGCTCTACAACATAAAAACATTTGCAAAACGCCGGAAATGGTTGTAATTTTGCATCCGCAATCGGGAACGGAGCCACGGCGACTTCCCGGGAGCGACAGGAGAACATTGACAACAATGCCACAGGACAATGACCGGGACGGTGATTCGTTCCGGGCCATACAGACAGAGACAAGGAGACAA